>CANKZO010000001.1 GCA_947488485.1 Opitutia bacterium
CCTTTGACGAGGCCACCGCCCTGCTCGCGGGCGACGCCTTGCAACCTCTGGCCTTCGAACTCCTCGCCACCGGCTACGCCGCCAAGCCCACGCTCGCTACCGCCCTCGTGCGCGAACTCGCCATGGCCGCAGGCTCCCAACTACTCGTCGGCGGACAGACCGAAGACATCGACGGGCAAGAGAATGACGCGGACCGGATTGAGTTCATCCTCCGCGGCAAGACCGCCGCGATGCTCAGCGCCTCGTTCGCGATGGGCGCAATGGTGGGCGGCGCCTCCGCGGCCGACGTCGAACAATTCCGCCTCGCTGGCCGCGCCTCGGGCATCGCCTTCCAACTCGTCGACGACCTGCTGGACCTTACCGCTGACGCCGCCGAGCTCGGCAAGCCCGTCGGGGCCGATGCTGAGAACGGAAAATCTACTTACACAGCGATGCATGGTGTCAGCGCGACGAAGCAGCGCATCGAGGCATTGACCATTGAGACCGTCGGGCACCTCCGGGCGACCCAGGGCGATACGGCCTTCCTCGTCGAACTGGTGCGCCGGATGGCGGCGCGCCGCACCTGATCAGTCGTCGAGCCGCCGGCCACCGGACGGCAGCTGGTCGGACAGGAAACCATAGTAAGTGCCGATCCACAGGCGCCACGCGAACGCGTGGATAAGCGGAGGCACCACGAAGATCGCGCCCACCGCGAGACGCACCGCCCAATCGCCGCCGATCCAGCCCAGGCGATAAGCGCCGAGCACGAGCGGGAGCACGCCGAACGCGGTGAGTCCGTAATTCCAGACGATGGCGCCAAGGAAGAAGCCCTCCTTACGACGCAGGGTCATCCCGCAGCCTGCGCAGTGCTTGGGCGTATCCCAGAGGCGCGCGAACCGTCCCGTCCGGTCATCCGCGCCGCGGATGGGCGCGCCGCAATCCGGACAACGCCCGCAGGCCGATTGCCAGAAGATGTCCGTACGGAAAGCCATGCGTAAAAACTATCCGACCAAGAAGGGGTAGCAAGCCAAGCAAAAGGCCGGCCACCTTACGGTAGCCGGCCTTGATGAGCCTAGGCTCGGCGCTGCTTACTCGGCGGCGGTCTCACCCACCTGGAAGCGGGTGAAGCGGACGATCGAGACTTCTTCACCGACCTTGCCCTTGGCGGCGGCGATGAGGGCCTGGATCTTCTGCTCGGGATCGCGGAAGTAAGCCTGTTCGAGGAGGCAGGAGTCGGCGAAGAACTTGTCCACGCGGCCGGAGATGATCTTCTCCATGTTGGAGAGCTGGCCCTTCTTGCGGCCTTCGGCGGCGATGACCTGCTTCTCGCCCACGGCGATACGCTTCTCGAGTTCGGCGATGGCTTCGGCGTCGTTCGCGGCCTTCTGCTCGACGAGCTGGCCCTTGTAGTCCTCGACGATGCGCTTGGCTTCGTCGATGGCCTTGTCGGCTTCGGACTTCGTGAACTCAGCGGCGATCTCGCGTTCCTTGGCGACGACGTCAGGGGAGACGTCTTCGCGGCGGACGAAGCGGGCGTTGTTGGCGACGACCTGCATCGCGAGCTGGCGGGCCAGTTCGGCGACTTCCGGGTTGGCGGCGGCGGCCTGGGTCTTGAGGCCCAGTTCGAGGAGGACGGCGATCTTGGCGCCGGTGTGGACGTACGCGGAGACGCGACCCACGCCGGTGGCTTCGAACTTCAGGACGCGGGAGACCTTGAGGTTCTCGCCGATCTTGAGCACCTGATCGTTCAGGTAATCGTTCACCTTGCGGGACTTGTCGGCGTGGTAAGGCTGCTCGAGGAGACCATCGGCGCCGTTGGCGGCGGCCTGGCCCACGAGCTCCTTGGCGAGCGCGATGAAGTTCTCGTTCTTGGCGACGAAGTCCGTCTCGCAGTTCAGTTCGAGGAGGGTCGCGGCGCGTCCGTCGGCGGAGACGTTGACGGCGAGGATGCCCTCGCTCGCCTTACGGTCGGCCTTCTTGTTGCGGGTGGCGACACCCTTGATGCGGAGGATCTCGACGGCCTTCTCCATGTCGCCGGCGGCCTCGGTCAGGGCCTTCTTGCAATCCATCAGACCCGCGCCGGTACGCTGGCGCAGATCGTTGACCGTCTGGGCGGTGATAGCGGACATGGTCGGATTACTTGGACTTACGAGGAGCCGGGCGCTTGGCCGGAGCGGCGCCTTCGACGGCTTCCGAACCTTCGTTGGCCTTCAGGAGCTCTTCCGAGATCTGCACCTCGGGCTGCACGGACTCGCCGGCGTCCTGGCGGGCGACAGGGGTCACGGTCTTGCGGTCCTGGGTCACGGCCTTGCGGCGGGAGAGACCGGTCTGGACGGCCTGGGTGAGGACTTCGACCACCAGGCGGATCGACTTGGCGGCGTCGTCGTTGCCAGGGACGGGGAACTTGAGGAGGGTCGGGTCGGAGTTCGAGTCGCAGAGGCCGATCACGGGGATGCCGAGACGGACGGCTTCGTTGACGGCGATCTCTTCGAGCTTGGTGTCGACGACGATCATCGCGGACGGGAGTTCGCGGTATTCGAGGAGGCCTTCGAAGTTACGGGCCATACGCGACATCTCGCGCTTCACGGCGGCGGCTTCCTTCTTGTGCATCTTGGCGAGGGAACCGTCCTGCTCCATGCGGAGGTAGGTGCGATACTTGTCGAGCGAGCGCTTGATGGTCGCGAAGTTGGTGAGCGTGCCGCCGAGCCAGCGGTTCACGGCGAAGGGCATGCCGGTCGACTTAGCGGCCTGGCGGACGACTTCCTGCGCCTGGGGCTTGGTCGCGACGAAGAGCACTTCCTTGCCCTTGGCGGCGGTGTCTTCGATGAAGGCGGCAGCGGCGGCGAGGCACGCGTGCGTCTTCTCGAGGTCGATGATCGACACGCCGTTACGGTGGTCGAAGATGTACGGACGGCTGCGGGGATTCCAGCGACGGGTCTGGTGTCCGAAGTGGACGCCGGCATCGAGGAGGTCTTTGACTGTGATGTTCATGGTATGTTTTGGCTCCGTATCCCGTTTCCTGCCGAAGGAGGGGACATTGGATCAGGTATTACTGACTGGTTTTTGGTTTTATGTCCGAGGCGATCGGCGGTCGCTTCAAACGGTGGAAAGTGGGTTCAAACACCCCTGCCCGCCCGGGGCAAGCGGGAAAATCAACCGAAAGGGGCTCCTTTGGAACTGACATGGGAAGCCCGCCTCGGCAGGGTCGGCGCAACGCGATGTCTTGGGCCTACCGGATACTCTTCCCGCTGCTGCTGATCCCGGCCCTCCCCTACTATTTCTGGCGGATGCTCCGCCGCGGGGGTTATGGCTCGGGTTTCAGCCAAAGGTTCGGCTTCTTCCCTTCTCAGGGCCCGAAGACCCCCGGAAAACGCCGTTTCTGGCTCCAAGCGGTCTCCGTCGGGGAAATCGAGGCCATCGGCCCCCTGCTCCGCCAGCTACAGGCCACCGGCGAGGCGGAGATCATCCTGACCACCACCACGAGCACGGGCTACCGTCTGGCCAAGGAAAGATACGCCGACGTGGCCCAAACCATCGGTATCTTCCCGGCCGATCTCTGGCCCTGCAGCGCGCTCGCCTGGCGCCGCATCCAGCCCGACGTGGTCATCCTCGTCGAAGGCGAACTTTGGCCGGAGCATCTCGCTCAGGCGCGCGCCCGGGGGGTGCCCGCCTATCTCATCAACGGTCGTATCTCCGACAAATCCTTCGCGCGCCACCAACGCTTCCGGAAACTTTCTCATCACGTCCTCGGACACTTCCGGCAGATCGCCGCGGGCAGCGAAGAAGACGCGCGTCGCTTCCGGGTGCTCGGCTTCGACTCGACGGTCACGGGTAATATCAAATTCGACGTCGCCAGCGATGCGCCGATGTCCGCCGAAGAACGCGCGCGTCTCCGCGCCGATCTCGGCTTCGGCGCCGACCCGCGCACGGTGGTGCTCCTCGGCTCATCCACCTGGAAGGGCGAAGAAACCGCGCTCCTCAAGATCATCCGCGAGCTGCGCGCGGCCGGCACGGATGTCCGCCTCCTGCTCGTCCCGCGTCACTCCGAACGCCGCGCCGAAGTCGCCGCGGAAGTCAGCGCCAGCGGCCTCGACTGGCACCAGCGTTCTTCCGGCGGGCCCGTCGCGCCGGCCGGCACGATCGTGCACCTGGCTGACACCACCGGCGAACTCCGCCGCCTCACCCGCGCGGCGGACCTCGCCTTCTGCGGCAAGAGCCTTGCTCCGCACGAAGGCGGCCAGACGCCCATCGAATGCGCCGCCGCCGGCGTCGCCATCCTCTACGGACCGCGCATGACGAATTTTCGCGACATCTGCCGCGGGCTCGAGAAAGCCAAGGCGGCTTCGCGGGCCGAAGACGGCGACGCGCTGGGCGGAAAAATCCGGACCCTATGCGGCGACGAACGCGAGCGCACCGAGATGGGCCGCAATGGCGCCGCCTGGCACCAAGGCAACCGTGGCGCGACCGAGCGCACCTTGGCCCTGCTGCTGGGACGCTGATCAGGCGACGCGGAAGGCCTCGCGCAGACGGCGGGCCTCATCGCGCAGTTCGCCGCCGAGAATGATGTCCCGCGCCCGCTGGGCGCCCGCCGTCGGATCAGCCGCCTGGCCCGCGACCCAGAGGGCCGTGCCGGCGCTGAGACAAAGGGTGTCCATGAGCCCGTCGGAGACGCCGCCCACGAGCAGGTCGCTGAACATCGCGACGTTCTCCTCGGGCGTGCCGCCGCGCAGGTCGGCGACCGCGCAGGCCTTGAAACCGAAATCGCCGGGCAGCCAGACCGCGTCGATCGAAGCGAGTTCGCCGCAACCGCGCACGCGGACCTCGCCGGCCGTGGTGATCTCGTCCATGCCGCCGCCCGCACGGGAATGCGTGACCAGGCCGCGCTTCACGCCGAGCTCACCGAGCGTCGCCGCGAGCGGCTCGACCCAGCGTTCGTCATAGACGCCCACGACCATGTAGGCCGGGCGGGCCGGATTGATGAGCGGGCCGAGGACGTTGAAGACGGTCTTGGTGCCGCTTTCAGCGAGCTGCTTGCGCACGCCGAGCACGGCCTTGAACGCCGGATGGAAGGCGGGCGCGTAGAGGTAACAGAAGTTCGCCTCGCGCAAGCCGCGCAGCAGCTGTTCGTCCGAGGCTTCGAGCACCACGCCCAGGCCCGCGAGGAAATCCGCGCTGCCGGATTTCGAAGTGATCGAGCGGTTGCCGTGCTTGAGCACCGGCACGCCCGCCGCGGCGACGATGAGCGCGCTGGCGGAGGAGATGTTGAAACTGCCGGAGCGATCGCCGCCCGTACCGACGATGTCGATCGACTTCGCGGGCCAGTCACCGAAGTCGGTGCGGCGGGCGAGGTCACGATAGGTGCGCGCGAAGCCCGTGACCTCCGCGGCCGTCTCGCCTTTGCGCGCCAAGGCGAGCAGGAAGGCCGCCTTGTCCGCATCCGTGACCGCGGCTTCGGCCATGGCCAACGCAGCGACGGCGGCCTCCGCGGGAGCGAGGTCGCGACCAGCCGTCAGGGCGGCGGTCAGGTCAGGAAGGGCCAAGGCCATGCCGGATTAGCCACGTTCGGGGCGGGCGGGACAAGGCATTTTCGCCACAAGGGGTTTGCAACGGGGGGAAAGCACCCAATGATGGACCCTATGGACGATGGCGACCAACCCCAGGGCGACTTCGACGGTTCCGGCAACGCCTCTTGGGGCGAGGCCGACTGGTCCGGCTACCTGCAGCGCAACGACCTCGAGGTCGGCCGCTTCCTCGCCTACTACAATGAGGTCAAGAACCTGCCCGACCGTCTGGACATCAGCGCCCGCCGGATGGGCTGGGAGAACGCCGACTGGGCGCCTGGCGACGGCCCCGAGGAGGTCAACGACGACGAGGACGAAGGCCCCGACCTCCCTTATTGCATCCACCAGCACCCGGTCTACGTCGTGGCCCGCGCCCTGTCGCTGCAGCTGACGCAGTCCTTCCGCCGCTTGAACGTCGACGCCGGCCCGCAGCTCACGGCGCTCGCGGCCACCGACATCATGCACTCCTTCTGGGATGCGCAGCATCAGATGATCATGGCGATCAACGCCACGGACACCGGCGACCTACCCCTCGCGCTCGTGCACATGAAGCGCGCGCTCGCGGCGATCAATTACTCCATCGGCCTCACCGCCGGCCTGCCCGCCGCCGTGCGCCTGTCGTCGGCCGAAGCGGCGCACGACCTCGAAGCCACGCTCTTCGACCTCCGCGAAGTCTGCCTCCGCGTGATGGCCGACTGTCGCTGGGACGGAAAGAAGAAGTAACTCAGGCCTCGCCGGCCTTGCCCGACTTGCCCTTCGCCATGAACTGGATGAGGCGGTCGCTGAATTCCTTGGCGGAATCGTGACCCATGCCGCGCAGGGCCTGGACCGAAGCGGCCACCTCGACGAGACGGGCCATGTCACGGCCGGGACGCACCGGGATCGTCATGTGCGGCACCTTGCGGCCGAGGATCTCGAAGGTCTCGACCTCCAGGCCGGAACGCTCTTCGTCCATGCCGGGCTGCCAAAGCACGAAGGTGACGACCAGGTCGACGCGCTTCTCGCGGCGGACCGAACGGACGCCGAAGATCGAAGCGACGTTGATGATGCCGATACCGCGGCACTCCATGTAGCCGCGGTTGAGCTCCTTGGCCGTGCCCTGGAGCTCGCGGTCGCCGATCAGCGTCACGATCACGTAATCGTCCGCGACGAGGGAATGGCCGCGCTCGATGAGGGCCAGGGCGCACTCGCTCTTGCCGACGCCGGAAGCGCCGCGCAGCATCACGCCGACGCCTTTGATGTCCACCAGCGTGGCGTGGATGTTGGTGCGGGGGGCGAACTTCTCCTCGAGCAACACGGTCGCCTCGGCCGAGAAATCCTTGGACTTGAGCTGCGTGCGGATGAGCGGGACGCGATGACGGTCCGCGATGCGCAGCAGGAGATCGTCCACCTCGAGGCCGCGGGAGATCACGACAGCGGGGATCTTCTTGGAGAAGACGTCGTCGAGGAGTTTCTCGCGCACGTCCGCCGACTGGTCGCGGAGGTAAGCCATCTCGCCCGCGCCGAAGAGCTGGAGGCGCTTGAAGGCGAACTCCTTGAAATAACCGGTCACGGCGAGCGCGGGACGGTTCAGCGACTTCTCGGCGATCATGTTATCGAGACCCTCGGCGCCGGCGAGGAGCTCCATCTGGAGCATGTCCTTGAACGATTCGAAGAACTCACGCACCGAGACGGATTCGGGGCGGGTATCGGGAGCGGGGTCGGACATGGACGTCAGAGTTTGAAACCTTCGCCCAGATAATGGCGGCGGCTTTCGGGATTGTCCACGATTTCGGCAGGGGTACCGGAGACCAGCACCCTGCCCTGGTGGATCAGATAGGCCCGGTCCACGATGGAAAGGGTCTCCCGGACGTTATGGTCCGTGATGAGGATGCCGATGCCACGCTCCTTGAGCTTGCGGATGATGGACTGGACTTCGGCGACCGAGATCGGGTCGACCCCGCTGAACGGCTCGTCCATCAGGAGGAAACGAGGCCGCGTGGCCAAGGCCCGGGCGATCTCAAGCCGGCGACGCTCGCCGCCCGAAAGGGTGAAAGCCGGCTGGCGGGCGAGCTTCTCAAGGCCGAGCTCGGTGAGCTGTTCCGCGGTGCGCTCCTTGCGCTCGCGCTCGTTGAGGTCGAGCGTCTCGACGACGGCCATGACATTCTCCCAGACGGTAAGCTTACGGAAGACGGAGGCCTCCTGCGGCAGGTAACCCACGCCGGCGCGGGCGCGCCGCCACATGGGCTCGGCGGTGATGTTCTGGCCGTCGAGGAACACCCGTCCGTGCGTCGAGGGAATCAACCCCACGACCATGTAGAAAGTAGTGGTCTTGCCGGCTCCGTTCGGTCCGAGCAGGCCGACGATCTCACCGCCCTGCAGGGACAGACTGACGTCCTGGACGGCCACCTTGGCGTCATAATGCTTGGCCAAGGCCTGCGCCCGGATGACGCCCTTCTCGCTCGATGCGGCCATGCGATAAGAGGAAAGCGGTCAGCGTCCCTTGTCGAGGCTTTTGACCTCCGGCAAGGTGAAGTCACGGCCGAGGAAGATCTTGGGTCGGACCACCTGACCGGGATTCAGGTCGTCAGGCGCCGAGTCCATCCGCCAGGACTTGGTCTTCAGGTCGTAGGTGACCTCTTTCGCCGGGACGCCTTCGTTGCCGTTCTTATCGAGGATGCGGGCATCGCCGAGGAGCCGCGCCGTACCGAGCTCGGGACTCATCTCCAGCGTCTTGCCCTTCGCGCTGGCGCCGCCCGCGACGACGCCGACATTACCGCGACCGACCACCCGGCGGGCGACGAGTCGTCCGGACTTATCCGGTGACGCGAGGCCTTCGAGCAGGTCGCACGTGGCGTCCGTCGCCGAGGAATCGATCGCGACGGCGCCACGCAGGAAGAACTTGGTCAGCGCCGGAGTGTGGAGCACCTCATGCGCGTCGGCGACGAAGGCGACCTCCTGACCGGCCCCTTGCGAAAGGAACAGCCGCGGACGGGTCGGACCGACGCCGCCGGACAAGGTCAGCAGGCGTGGTTGCCCGACGAGGGCGTCCTGCGCGAAGATTTCCTCGATCTGGACCGCCGGGGTGAGGTCGAGCCGTTCGCCAAGGCAACGCAGGCCCGGCTGGGCGTAGCGAACGCTCCCCGACAAGATCACCTTGTTGAGCGCGTATTCGCCCGGCTTCTTCGGCACGGGCAGCGCGAAGGCGACCATCTGATCGGACGAAGTCACGACCTGACCGGCGACATATCGGACCGAACCGAGCAGTTCGGCCTGCATGGCGCCGTCTTCGGTCACGACCACGATCTGATCGGCCTCGGCCAGACCGGGGACGCCGCCGTTCTCCTCAGCCGGCAAGCGTAAGGCGGCGCGGGCGCCGGGAGCCGAACGGATTTCGATGCGGTCCTTGAGCGCATCGGTCCGGATCGCGAAACCGGCCGCCTCGAGTCCGCGCTTGTCACGCAGACGCGGCATCTCAGCCAGGTCGACCACCTTGGACTTGCGATCCCAGCGGGCCCGGCCGGCGGTGAATTCGGAACCCTCGAGACGTCCCTTCACGTCGCCTTCGGCCTCGAGCTGTCCGCCCCCGGCCTTCGCCTCGATCGCGACTAGGCGGCGCGCGGTCAGGCGGGTGTCGGCGGAGACATAGGTCGCTTCATCCTGAACTTCGATGCGGGTCAGGCCAGCGGCGGGGTCGCGACGCAGCGTGATGCGTGCGCCGGTGAGGTCGGCCGGGGCCTCCTGCTTGCGACGAAGCTGCATCCGGACCGGCTGGCCGTCGCCGGCGTAGAGTTCCGTCAGGCCGAGCTTAGGCTGATGGCGGAGGCGCTGGGCGGAACCTTTGGCCTCCGGTTCGTCGATCTCGACATGGCCGACGAGTTCGGCGGAGTCTTCCTTAGGTTCGAAAGTCGCGCGGTCGCCGCGCAAGGTCTGGGCGCCGACGACGCGCACGACGCGTCCGGTGGCGACGAGCGAACGCACCTCGGTATCTCCGCCCGGCCCGTCGCTGACCAAGCATTCGAGGCGTTCGCAGGTCGTGCGTTCGCCGGCACGCTCGGCGACCACGCCGCCGGTGAAGACCATGAGCGTACCGCCGGGTGCCGGCGAGGCGTCGAGACGCAACGCGCGGAGACGCAGGCGGCGCGGCGCCGGCTTGGTGAGGTCGAGTTCGGCGACGACGTCGGCGAAGATCGCGAAGGTGTCGCCTTGCGGAGAGGAGCGCCAGCTCCAGCCCTTGCCGGCGAGGTCGAAGCTCGGCGAAGTCGCCCGGACTTGGTCGGCACCCTCCGCGGAGCGAGCGGCGGGCGTCATCACGCCGGAAGGACTCACGAAACGGGCCAGCGGCCGGCCGTCCCGGAAGGAACGCAAAGTGATCTCCTCCATGTTCCACTGCCCTTCCTTGGCTGCCGGACGCATCTGTTTGGCCGCGGCCTCCCAGACTTTCTCGGCCTTGGCGTCCTCGGAGAAACCGGCGAACACGCCCCCCGTGACCTGCTGGAAAGAAAGATCCTTCGGCTGCGCCAGCGCGCCAGCGGCCAGGCAAAGGCAGAGGATGGCGGCGCGCATGAGGCTATGACAGCACGCCGGGAACGCTTATCAAGCGATTACGCCTTGGGCGCCCGGGGAAACGGGGCCGTCGCGACGAAGGCCGGCATCTCGGCCGAGGCCAGAATCTCGCCGACGGCCAGCGGGAAGCCCGCGAGGAATTCTCCGGCCGGGAGCATCTTGCCACCGGGGCGCTGCAACTGAAGCAGGAGGAGCTCGCCCTGTCCGCAGGCGACGCGGACGCCCGCCCGATCGGCGGTGAGGACCTGGCCGGGCGCACCCGACGGAGCCGAGTCCTCGCCACGCGCGGCGCCGACTTTGATCGTGACGCCACGATGCTCGAAGGTCGAACCTGGCCAGCCTTCGAGCGCGAGCACGCGTTGCCCGAGCAAGGCGGCCGGTTGACGGAAGTCCAGCGGCGCATCCGCCCGGTTCAGCCGACGCGCGTAGGTGACCAGAGATTCGTCCTGCGGGACAGGCGTGGAGGCGCCGGCCAGGATCGCCGGCAAGGCCGCGACCGCGAGTTCGCCTGCGACCACGCCGAGACGCGCGCGCAAGGCAGCCCGTGCTTCGCCGGGCGACGGACGTAGGCTCCGCGAAGCGTGGATAGGGCCGGCGTCGAGTTTGAGGACGACCTGCTGGAGCGAGACGCCCGTCTCCGTGAGACCCAGCGCAAGCGCGCCCTCGACGGGCGTCGCGCCGCGCAAAGCCGGCAAGAGCGAGCCGTGGAAATTGACGAAGCCCAGTCGCGTCGCCGCGAGGAAATCCGATTTCAATAACTGACCGTAGGCCATCACCACGCCGAGATCGGCGCCGAGGGCGGCGAGCTGCGTCGCGTCTTCCGGGCCGAGTTTCTCCGGCTGACGGAGCGGGAGCCCCGCGGCCTTGGCCCACGCGGCGACAGGGTTAGGACGGACTTCCTGGCCGCGTCCGGCGGGCCGGTCCGGCTGGGTGTAGACGGCCACGACCTCGGTGTCGGGCAAGGCGCGGGCCGCGGCGAACGCCGGGAGCGCGATCTCATCCGAACCGAGCAGGACCAGTCTCCGCGGCATGCTTTACTTGCGGGCCTGGCGCGCGGCGCGGCCTTTCAGCGAACGCGGCTTATCCCAGCGGGTGTAGGATTTCTTGCGGACCGGGCCGACCTTGCTGCGCGGGTTCTTGGACTTGCCGAGGCGCGGACCCGAGGGACCGATGGCCTTCTTCGGCGCGTCCGAGACGACGGCCTTACCGGCGACCTTCGCGGCCGGCTTGCGGGCCTCGCCATCCTCGGACGGCATCGCACTGGCCATCGCGCCGGGACCACCTTGGCGGCGGCCGGTCTGCTTAGGCTTGCCGACGATGTCCAGGAAGAGCGGGACGCCGGCGAGATCGAAGCTCTCGTGCACGCCCTTCACGAGGAAGCGCTGGTAGGCGTCCTCGAGGCGTTCCTCGGAGTTGCAGAAAAGGCGGAAGCGGATGGGACGCTTGGAGACCTGCGTCACGTAGTAGCACTTGAAGCGCTTGCCCGAGACCATGCGGGGCGGGCGCTTGATCATCAGGTCCTGGATGACGCGGTTGAGGCGGCCGGTGGAGATCGCCGTGCCGGCGCGGACGAAGACGCCTTCGGCGGCGTCGAGCATGTCCTCGGCGCGGAGGCCGGTCTGGGCGGAGACGAAGAGGATGGGCGGATCAGGCAGGAAGAAGAGTTCGCGCCGGATGGCCGAACGGAACTTCGCGCGGAACTCTTCCTCGTCCTCGAAGCCGTCGATGTTCTTTTCGCGGAAAGCCTTCTTCGCGAGATCCCACTTGTTGACCACCAGGACGATGCCGCAGCCCAGGAGCGCGAGTTCGCCGGCGAGCTGCTTGTCGATGCGGGTCACGCCCTGGCCGGCGTCGAGCACGAGGAAGACCACGTCGGTCTCGGCGAGGATCTCGTCGGCGCGGCTCTGCGAGAAGAAGTCCAGCGTGTCGCGCTTGTTGGCGGTACGGCGGCCGGCGGTGTCGACGAGGGAGAACTTGGCCTGGGAACCGTCAGCCTTCGTGCGGGAAAGACGGGCGCGGACGGGGTCGCGCGTGGTGCCGGCGACTTCGCTCACGATGAGGCGCGAACCGCCGAGCAGGCGGTTGCCGAGCGAGCTCTTGCCGACGTTGGGCCGACCGGCGAGGGCGAGACGGATCGGGCGGGGGCCTTCTTCGCGAGGAGTCTCGGGCTCAGGTCCGAGCTGCTTGATGATGAGGGCCTGGAGCTGCGGGATGCCGCGGCCGTGTTCGGCGGAGATCAGCAGAGGCTCACCGAAGCCGAGGGCGAAGAACTCGGACATCAGCCCGTCGCGCTCTTCGGTGTCGGCCTTGTTGGCGACGACGATCACCTTCTTGCCCGCCTGACGGAGCTTGACGGCGACCTCGAGGTCGAGCGCCGCGCAACCCTCGAAGGCGTCGACGACGAGCAGCACGAGCGAGGCGGCGGCCAGGGCGAAATCCACCTGCTCCTCAACCGCGTCGGCCACGACCTTCGGCGTCAGCTCGGCGCGATAAAGGCCGATGCCGCCCGTATCCATCAAAGTGTAACGGCCTTCGAAGACGTCGGCCGTGATGAGATCGCGCGTGACGCCGGGCTGATCGTGCACGATCGAGATGCGCCGACCGACCAAGCGGTTGAATAGGCGGCTCTTCCCGACGTTGGGACGGCCCACGATGGCTACCGCGCGGGAAAGTTCAGTGTTCCGTTCCATGGAGGGACAGTCAGGGCTACCCGCCCGCCTAGCAAGCAAGGATGCTCAGCGACCCGGAAGGCTGTCCAGGAAGCGGGCGATCCGCTCGCCGGCCTCATGGATGCGTTCGTAGCTGGTCGAGAACGACGCGCGGCAGAAACCGGCGCCGGCCGCGCCGAAGGCGGTGCCCGGGACCATGGCGACCTTCTGCTGCTCGAGCAGCTTCTGGGCGAAGGTCATGGAATCCATGCCCGTCGAGGTGATGTCGGGGAAAGCGTAGAACGCCCCGCGCGGGAGATGGCACTTCAGGCCGAGCTCGTTGAAACGGCGGACGATGAAGTCACGGCGTTCGCGATACTTGTCGCGCATGTGCAGCATCGAATCGCGGCCGTTGCGGAGCGCCTCGACGGCGGCCTCCTGGCTCATGATCGGGGCGCACATGATGCCGTACTGGTGCACCTTGAGCATGCCGTCGATGACGGCGGCGGGACCGCAGGCGTAGCCGATGCGGAAGCCGGTCATCGCGAAGGCCTTCGAGAAACCGTGCAGGAAGACCGTGCGCTCGCGCATGCCCGGCAGCGAGGCGATCGAGACGTGGTCGCCTTCGAAGGTGAGTTCGGAGTAGATCTCGTCGGAAGCGACGAGCAGGTCCTTCTCGATGGCGAACTTGGCGATGGCCTCGAGCTTGGCGCGGTCGGCGGTGCCGCCGGTCGGATTGGTCGGGAAGTTGAGGACCAGCAGCTTGCAGCCCGGCTGCCAGGCGGCGCGCAGGGCGGCCGGGTCGAGCGCGAACTGGTCGGCGGCGACGGTGCGGATCGGGATGGCCTCGGCGTGGCAGAGCGCGACGCTCGGGGCGTAGCTCACGTAGCAGGGCTCGTGGTAGAGCACCTTATCGCCGGGGTTGAGCACGGCGCGCAGGAGGATGTCGAGCGCTTCGGAGACGCCGATGGTGCCGAGGATCTCGGTCTCGGGGTCGTATTCCGGTCCGTAGTGACGGGCGACGTAGCGGGAAATCTCCTCGCGGAACTGCTGCGTGCCCCGGTTATCCGTATAGGACGTGCGGCCCTTCTCGAGGGAAGCGATCGCGGCCTCGCGGATATGATAGGGCGTGACGAAGTCCGGCTCGCCGATGCCGAGCGACACCGCGTCCTTCATCTTGGAGACGATGGCGAAGAAGTCGCGGATGCCCGACTTGGGCAAGGTCGCGACATGCCGCGCCACGAAACGTCCGGAGGAATCCATGGTCAGGCGGGGCTCAGGGGCTGACCGAAGGACGGTCACGGCCGGCGCCGGCGTCGGTGACGACGAAGCCGTCCTTCTTGTAGGCGCGGAGGAAGAAGTGGGTGGACGTGCCCTGGACGCCGTCGATGCGGGCCAGGCGCTCATGGACGAAACCGGCGACCTTGTAGAGGTTGTCCGCGGTGACGACGACCAGCAGGTCATAGCCGCCCGACATCAGGTAGCAGCTCTCGACCTGCTCGAAGGCGGAGATGCGTTCGGCGATGGCGTCGAAACCGCCCACGCCTTCGGTGCGCACCTTGATCTCGATGACGGCGCGGACGCGATGCTCGGACTCGAAGCCCGGATTGAGCACCGGACGCATGCCCAGGAGGACGCCCTGCTGGCGCAAGGCCGCCAGCTCGCGGTCCACGGCTTCGGCGCCGAGGCCGAGGATGCGGCCGATCTGAGCGGTATCGAGGGCTTCGCCGTCGAGGATGAGCTTGAGTACGGAGTTCATGGCGGAAATCAGGAAGCCGGGAGGGCGCGACGGGCGCGGACGGCGGCGGCGAGGCCGTCGAGCACGGGCACGGTCTGTTCGAAGGAGATGCAGGCGTCGGTGATGCTGCAGCCGTAGGCCGAGGTTTCCTTGCCCTTCCAATCCTGACGCCCTTCGGCGAGGTGGCTTTCGATCATCACGCCGGCGATGACGCGCGAACCCGCGGCGACCTGCGCGGCGATGTCGGCGGCGACGAGCGGCTGGCGGCGATGGTCCTTGGAGCTGTTGCCGTGCGAGCAATCGATGACGAGGCGCGTCGAGAGGCCGGCCTTCTGGATGCGCGCCGCGGCGTCGGTCACGAACTCGGCGCCGTAGTTAGGACCGGTGCGCGAACCGCCGCGCAGGATCACGTGGGCGTCGGGGTTGCCCGAGGTCTGGAAGATGGCGACGACGCCGTCCTTGGTGACGGAGGGGAACCAATGCGAGGAGCGGGCCGAGAGACAGGCGTCGACGGCGACCTGGACGGAACCGTCGGTGCCGTTCTTGAAGCCGACGGGCATCGATAGGCCGGAGGCCAGCTCGCGATGGATCTGGCTTTCCGTGGTGCGGGCGCCGATGGCGCCGTAAGCGACGAGGTCGGCCACGTACTGCGGCGTGATCGGGTCGAGGAATTCGGTCGCGGCGGGCAGGCCAGCTTCGGCGATCTGGGCGAGGAGGCCGCGGGCGATGCGCAGTCCGTCGTTGATGCGGAAGGAACCGTCGACCTGCGGATCGTTGATGAGCCCCTTCCAGCCGACCGTGGTGCGGGGCTTCTCGAAGTAGACGCGCATGACGATCAGCAGCTCGGCGGCATGCTTCTTCGCTTCTTTCTGCAGCAAGGCGGCGTACTCCAAGGCGGCCTTGGTGTCATGGACGGAACAAGGACCGACGATGACGATCAGGCGGTCGTCCTGGCCTGAGATGACCTTGGCGGCGTCCCGGCGGGCGGTGGCCACGACCTCGGCGGCGCGCTCCGAGACCGGAAGTTCGGTGAGCACGAGGGCGGGAGACAGCAGGGGGTGCTGGCTGCGGATGCGTAGGTCGTCCGTATTCTGAGTCATCGGTAGGAGGGCTTTCCCGAGGGGAAAAGAGGGTAAATGAAGGGCTCCGGGGGGCGGGTGTCAATGACGCGTCCCGAGTTGACGCGAGGGGCTTTCAGTATCAAAAGTGTCTCAAATCGGCATGCCCAAGCAACCCAACCCAGAATCCGCCGTCCAATCCGGAGCCTTCAAGGCGTTCATCGTCGAAAAGGGCCTGCGGGCGACCCGGCAGCGGATGGCGGTCTTCGAAGCGGCCCGGACGATCCAAGGTCACTACACCGCCGAGGACCTGCTGAAGAAAGCCCGCTCGCTCGACCGCAGCGTCTCCCGCGCGACGATCTACCGCGCCCTGCCCCTCCTGGTCGGCAGCAACGTCATCCGCGAGATGGACGTCGGCCGCGACCAGAAGTATTACCTCGCCGAAGCCGGTAGCGCCACCTTCCGCGCCCAGCTGATCTGCGAGAACTGCGACTCGATCGTCGAGGTCGACGCGCCTTTCATGGAATGGTACGGCAAGGCCGTGGCCGCCAAGCACGGCATGCGCCCCATCTCCCAGAAACTCCAGGTCACCGCCGCCTGCCTCAACGACCGTTGCCCGCGCCGCAAGCCCGCCCGCTCATGATCACCTACCCGACCGCCTCCGTCTTCCCTCCCCTGCCCCTCGGCGGGACGCCCCTCTCCGCGCTGCAGCAGGAAGTCATCGCGCTGAAGAAGGCCAAAGACGCCCTCATCCTCGCCCATAATTACCAGTGCGAAGACATCCAGGGCGTGGCCGATTACGTCGGCGATTCCCTCGGCCTCGCTTACAAAGCCGCCGAAGCCAAACAGTCCACCATCGTCTTCTGCGGCGTGCACTTCATGGCCGAGACGGCCAAGATCGTGAACCCCACGCGCCGCGTGCTGCTGCCCGACCTCGCCGCCGGCTGCTCGCTCGCCGACTCCTGTCCGGCGGAGAAGCTCGCCGCCGCCAAGGCCAAGGACCCTTCCCTCTACGTCGTCGCCTACATCAACTGCAGCGCCGCCGTGAAGGCGCTCTGCGACGTCATCGTCACCAGCGGCAACGCCTCCAAGATCGTCAGCCGCGTGCCCGCCGATCGGAACATCCTCTTCGTGCCTGACCAGAACCTCGGCCGTTGGGTCTCCGGTAAGACCGGCCGGGCGATGCAGCTCTGGCCGGGCAATTGCTACGCCCACGTCCAGTTCACGCCGGGCGCCCTGCTCCGCACCAAAGCGGCCCATCCGGGGGCTCCGGTCGTGGCGCACCCCGAGTGCACGGAAGCGGTCCGCGACCTGGCCGACATGGTCTGCTCGACCGAGCTGATGGTCGGCTGGTGCAAGGAACAGACCGCGAATACCATCATCATTACGACGGAATCTGGGATGATCCACCGCCTCCGCAAGGAAGTGCCCGGCAAGACGTTCGTCGCCGCGCCGACCGACCGCTGTTCGTGCAATGATTGTAAGTTCATGAAGATGAACACGCTGACCAAGGTCCGCGACTGCCTGCGCGACGGTACGCCGGAAATCAACCTGCCTGAAAACGTACGCGCCGCCGCCGAGATCCCGCTGCGTCGCATGCTCGATTGGAGCAAGTGAGGCGACGGCCCCGCGTCCGGGAAACGCGGTAGGGTGAAAAACTTTTTACCAAAGTTTGACAATTGGGAATATTATAAAACCCTTGAACCTTCGGGTAGAACCTTAGGATTGTCGCAGACACGCCCAGGCTTCACACGACCCAGCCATCCACTCATGAAAATCGACCTCGACCCGTCCGCCTTCACCTCCAAGGACGCCTATGTCCGCGCCGCCCTCTCCAAGGCACGCGACCTGGCCGTCCAGACCTGGGAAGACGAGCACAGCGAACGCCAGTCGCTCATCGAGCGCGAAGTCGCCGGCCTCTCGAAGCCCGAGCTCGCCAAGCGCCTGATCAAGCTCCTCTCGCGCCCCAACCGCGCCCGCGCCCAGATCTCCGACAGCATGCGCAACAAGGCCCAGGCGATGCGCCGCAAGGGCGCGCCGGTCCGCGAGATCGCGGCCGAGCTCGGCATCTCGATCCCGTCGGTCTACAACATCACCAAGGACTGAACTTGCCCGCAGGGTCCGTTTTGCCGAAGGTGTCGGCGATGAAGGAATGGACCCGCGGCGACCCGGCGAAAGGACCCACGCAGGCGCCTTTGGCGCGCGGCGGGAAACTGGACGCGGATACGCTGATCGGCGCCTACCGGGCCGGCATCTTTCCGTGGTACTCGCGAGGCCAACCGGTGAAATGGTGGTGCCCCGATCCGCGCTTCGTGATGCGGCCGGCCGACCTCCGCCTGACCGACAGCCTGCGTAAGACGATGCGGAAAGCGGGCTGGTCGGTCACTTTCGACCGGTCCTTCGAGACGGTCATGCGCCGTTGCTCGGAAGTCCCCCGCCCCGGCCAGGACGGCACCTGGATCACCGAGGAGATGATCGCCGCTTACTGCGAACTGCACCGCCGGGGCATCGCCCACAGCGTCGAGGTGAGCTGGCAGGGCGAACTGGTCGGCGGCCTCTACGGCGTGGCGCTCGGCCGGCTCTTCCACGGCGAGTCGATGTTCCACCTCAAGGCCGACGCCTCCAAGGTCGGCTTCGCGACCCTCGTGGCCCGGCTCGTCGCCTGCGGCTACGTCCTCATCGACTGCCAGGTGCCGACGGCGCACCTCGCGAGCCTCGGCGCCTTCGCGGTCGACCGGGAGGAATTCCTCGCCGCCGTGAAGCTCTTCCGCGACGAGCCGCCGTCCGGCGACGCATTCGTCACTCCGGCTTCGGACGTGACTTGAGCAAGGCCCGGGCCTCGCGCTCATACACGCGCTCGACGATCACGCAGAGCTGCTGCAAGGAACGTCCGTCGGTGTAGACGGCGATGCCCGCCTGCATGTAGGCCTGCTCGCGTTTCTTCATCAGTTCGCGGACGCGAGCCTCGGGATCATCGCCCTTGAGCAAGGGACGCCGGGAGTTGCCCGCGGTCCGGCGCAGGATGGTGTCCACCGAGGCGAACAGGGTGACGACGATGCCCTTGGAGCGCACGAGCGCGCCCATGCCGGGCGGCACGACCAACCCGCCCCCGCAAGCGATGACGCCGCCGCAATCCGGCAGCATGGTCTCGACGACCTGGCGCTCGAGCCCGCGGAAATGCTCCTCGCCGTGTTGGGCGAAGATGTCGGCGATCGTGGCCCCGGCGAGCTTCTCGACGAGTTCGTCGGTGTCGTAGAAACGGCGGCGCCAGCGCTTGGCCAGCTGCCGTCCGAGCGCGGACTTCCCCGTGCCCATGAATCCGGCGAGGATCAGGTTCGGCGAGTTGTCCTTGTTGGCCACGGGCGACATGCGACCATAGCAAGGCTCCGCCCGCCCCTCGGCAAGCGACAAGCGTCGGGAGGATTACTTGGCGGGCAAGGCGTCCAACGCGGCCTTGGCCTTCGGCGCCAGGCGCTCGGAAAGGCCCTGCGTGGCCTCGGTCAAGGCGGCGCGGTCGGCTTCGACGAAGAGCCGGGGCACGGCGGCCCAGGCGGCTTCGGTGAGTTCGTTGGCGGGGCCTTTGAGCAACGGGAGGAACGAAGCCTTGATCACGAGACGCGACTTGCCCACGCGGTTCACGCGGACGGCGACGATCCGCGCCCAGGCGGCCTTGGAAGCGAGCGAGGTGCCGGCGGGCTCCGTCGGGATATGTTTGGCGGCCAGCGACACGGGGAGGCGCAGGATCTCGTCCTCGACCTCCTGGACCTGCGAGCGTTGCGAGAGCTTGCCCAGGCGCTCCCAGAGGATCGGCGCGGCGGCGCTCGCGCTCACGCGGCGGAGCAGACGGTTCGCCCGCTGGGCGGTCGCGAAATCTTCGTGCTTGGTGAGCGCGACGAGTTCCTCGACGGTCAACGGATATTCCTTCGCGGAGCGACGCTGATCGAGCACGCGTTCGAGGTGGGCGAGCTTGGTCTCGGGCGTGGTGCCTTCGGGGTCCTCGTAAGTATTCGGCTGCTTGGGGTTGAGCGGGAGACGCGGCTTCAGGTTGGGATCGAACAGGAGGACCTGCTGCAGGGCCGCCTGGCCTTCGGGATTCTCGAGGGTCTTCGCCGCGGTGCGGACACGCTCGAACCAGGCCTTGGCCTCAGGGGAGGCGTTCGTGAAGCCCCGTGAGTGGTCCAGGATCGCCTGCTGGGCGGCGAGCCGCTTCTCCGGGACCGCGAGGTCGGCGAAGGTGGCGTCGTTGGGGGCCTCGGCGGCCGAACCGATGAGACAAGCGGCGCAGGCGAAGAGGATCGGGAGAAGTTTCATGGTCGGAAATGCGAAGGTTCTCAGATGGACCAGGGTCCGCGCAAAGCGGGTGAGTGGAGCTGGTTGGCCTGGTCGTCGCCGACGAAACCGGAACCGTCGGCCTTGAAGTTCAGCTTGCGGCCCAGACGGACGCTGAGGGCGGCGAGATTGACGAGCGTCGAACTGCGGAAGGCCTCGTTGACGCCGTAACCGAACGGGCGCTTCTCGCGGGCACATACGTCGAAATCGTCTTCTTGGTATTCCGGCAGCGGGAACTCGGAGGCCTTGACGAGGAGCTCCGGGCGGCTGCAACGCATGCCGGCGAAGAGCTTGCCGTTCGGTCCTTCGAGGAAGGGATTCTCGGGGTTACGCTCGGCGAGTTCGGACTCGAGGATGATACGGGTGCCGTCCTTGTAGGTAAGGGTGACGGTCTTCCAGACGCCGCAGGCCATGGCGTCCTGCGCCGGGGCGTCGCATTCGGCGGTGACGGGAGATTCGCCGTCCTTGCCGAGGAAGTATTGCACCGGGTCGAGGAAGTGCTGGCCCATGTCGCCGAGACCGCCTTGGTCGAAATTCCAATAGCCGCGGAAGGAGCCGTGGCACCGGTGCGGGTGATAAGGGATCAGCTGGGAAGGACCGCAGTAGAGGTCCCAGTTGAGGTGCGCCGGGACGGCCTCGGGCTTGAGGTCCGGCTTACCCGTCCAGAGGTTGACCTTCCAGGCGATGCCGCCGACCGGGGCGAGACGCACCGTCAGCGGGCCACCGAGGACGCCGCTCGCGACGACGCGACGGATCTCGCGGGCCGGGCCGACGCCGTAATAGTTGGTGCGGTTGAGGCGGAACCAGGTGTTCACGCGAAACGGCACACCGGTCTGCTGGACGACGCGGCTCAGGGCGATACCCTCGCCGATCGTGCGGGTCAGCGGCTTCTCGCACCAGACGGCCTTGCCGCGGCGGGCGGCCATGGCGGCGATGACGCCGTGCCAATGGGGCGGCGTGCAGACGTGCACGACGTCGGCGTCGGGCATCGCGATGACCTCGCGGAAATCCTCGGCGGTCATCGGCGTGCCGCCGCCGGACTGCTTGATGCGCTCGAGCTTCTTCTGCACGCGCTGGGCGTCGACGTCACAGATGCCGACGATGCGGTTCTTGCCGGTCATGCGCGGCTCGGAGTGCATGGAGGAGATGCCGCCACAGCCGACGATGACGTGATTCAAGGTCTCGCTGGGCGGGACGAAGCCGCGACCGAGGACGTGGCGCGGAATGATCGTGAAGCCAAGGGCGGCGACAGCGGCTTTACGCAGAAAGGAACGACGGGGTAATCGCATGCGGGGTGATATGAGGACAAAAGACCCCGTTCAATCCTGATAGTTCCGTAACAGCGCCAAGCACCTGCTTATATGGCATTATTCCGCCGTTAAAAGTCGTCGGCGTTTTGCTTTCGCCCGCCTTGCTTGCTCCTTGTGGTCATGCCGCTCTCCTCGCCGCCCATCGCCCGCACCTCGGAAGAGGCCGCGCGCCTGCAGGCAGCCATCGCCCAGACCGCTGGAGTGCCGTTCTATGAAGCCAGCGGCTGGCAGACGGCCTTCGCCGACCGTTCGGTTCAGCTCGCCGATCTGCCTCGCATCACGAAGAGCCAGCTGCGCGAACACTCGCCCGAGGGCTTCCTGTCGGCCGGCCTGACCGTCGAATCGCTCCTCGCCCGCGGCCTGATCGAAGAGGAGAGCACCTCCGGCACGTCCGGCGCCAGCGTGCGCGTGGTGTTCGGCAAGACCTGGTGGGCCGAACAGGAGCTCCGGGCCCTGCTCCGGAATCCTTTCGTCGCCGAGTGCTTCGGCAACCGCACCAGCCTCCGCCGCGCCGTCCTCACGACGCCGGGTTGCAGCGGCGTCAGCTGCTATAACCGCTGGCTCAACCTCGAACAACGCACCCTCGGCGACAGCCGCTACGTCAACCAGACGCGGATTCCTTTCAGCCTCGGCGACGACAAACTGGCCGTCATGGCCGACGAGGTCGCGGCCTGGGAACCCGCCTTCCTTGACGTCGACCCGGTGCACGGCGCCTGGTTCGCCCTGCATTGCGAGCGCCACGGCCGACGCTTCCCTTCCCTGCGCTTCATCCTGACGAGCTACGAGTTCACCAGCGTCACGCACCGCGCCATCATGGAGCGGGTGTTCGGCGTGCCGGTGATCGACCTTTACGGCTCCAGCGAGACCGGCCACCTGCTCGTCGAGACGGACGGCATCATGCGCCCGAGCCCGGAGACGGCGCTCCTCGAGAGCACCACGGCCACGGGCATCGGCGAACTGCTGGTCTCGACGCTCACGAACCCTTACCTGCCCTTGGTGCGTTACGAGATCGGCGACTACGTCGAACGCGTCGCCGGCGGCTACCTCGTCCACGGACGTAAACGGGACGCCCTCCGCGGCGCCGACGGCCGCATCCTCACGACCCGCCAGGTCGACGCGGCCTTCGCCGGACTCAGCGGCATCGCCCACTATCAGCTCCGTCAGCGCACGGATGGCTCCGCGCATCTCAGTCTCCTCCCTGAACATGCCGGCGACGTGTTGGTCGCGGCGCAGGCCACGCTCGTCGAGCGCCTCTCCATCCTCTTGGGGACCCCGGTCACCAGCGACTCGGTCGGACTGCTCACCCCGGAAGACTCGGGCAAATTCCGCCTGACGGTCCGAGAGTCCGCCTGAACGGGCAGATTACCGCCGGAAAAGGGGCTTTCGGGCTGGAAAAACCCTATCTAACCCCCCAAGGTGGGTTTTTCACCACCATGGAAGTCTACATCGACGGTAAGTTCTACCCCAAGGCCGAGGCCAAGATCTCGGTCTTCGACCATGGCTTCCTCTATGGTGACGGCATCTTCGAAGGCATCCGCCTCTACCAAGGCTGCGTCTTCCGCCTCGACGAGCACCTCGAGCGCCTCGAGATGTCCGCCAAGGCCCTCTGCCTCGAGATGCCCTGGTCGCGCAAAGAGATCGCCGAGATCGTCTGTGAATCCTGCCGCCGCAACAACCTGACCGACGGCTACATCCGCCTCGTCGTCTCCCGCGGTTTCGGCGACCTCGGTCTCTCGCCCAAGAACTGCCCGACGCCTTCGATCGTCTGCATCGCCGACACCATCAAGCTCTACCCCGAGGAACTCTACACCACGGGCATGCGCATCATCACCGCGCCGACGCGCCGCATCAGCCCGGCCGCCCTGCCGCCGATGATCAAGTCGCTGAACTACCTGAACAACATCATGGCGAAGATGGAAGCCCAGCAGCATGGCTTCCACGAGTGCCTCATGCTCAACGAGCAGGGCTACGTCTCCGAGTGCACCGGCGACAACGTCTTCCTCATCCACAAGGGCCGCCTGATCACCCCGGCCTCCCATGCCGGCGCCCTCGTGGGCATCACCCGCCAGGTCGCCCTCGAGATCGCCGCCGCCCTCGGCATCCCGACCGTCGAGACGAACATCACGCGCTACGATGTCTGGAACGCCGACGAATGCTTCCTGACGGGCACCGCCGCGGAAGTCATCCCGGTCATCGAAGTCGACGCCCGTAAGATCGGCACCGGCAAGCCCGGCCCGCTCACCGCCCGCATCCTCGCCGAGTTCCGCAAGAAGGCTTCGCGCGAAGGCCAGATGATCCGCTGAGCCAGCCTGCGCCCTGACGCGCATGCCCGCCGACCCCGCCCCTCCGACCGCCGACGCCCGTGACGCTACGCTGCGCCGGCTGCTGCGGATCGCGTGGTCGTATCGCGCGGACTGCCTCCAGCTCCTCGGCCTCCAGCTCGCCGTCGTCTTCCTGACCGTCGCCGTCATCGCCTTGGCCGGCATCGGCATCGACTTCGTCCGTCACTGCGCCGACCGCACCGTCGCCGCGCCGGTCCTGCCCTTCTTCGTGCCCGCCGACGCCTCGGACCGCGCCGTGTTCGTCTGGCTGGGCGCCGGCATCCTCGTCGCCGCCGTCCTGCGGGCGGCCCTCGCCTTCGTCTTCGGCCTCGTCTCCGTGCGCTTCCTGCACGGCCGCATCGTCGTCAACCTCCGTTCCCAGGTCTTCGCCAAGCTCCAGCAGCTGAGCTTCCGCTTCTTCGATTCCAACGCCAGCGGCTCGATCATCAACCGCGTCACCTCCGACGCGCACGCCATCCGGCTCTTCATCGAAGGCGTGGTGCTGCAGCTCGCGATCATCGCCCTGACCCTGGCCGCCTGCGCGGCCTACATGTTCCGCACCGACTGGCGGCTCACGCTGGCCTGCCTTTCGGTCCTGCCCTTCCAGATCTGGTTCGCGATCCGCTTCTCCCGCAAGGTGCGCCCGGCCTACGAGGAGAACCGCGAGCTGATGGACCGGATGGTGCTCGGCTTCTCGGAGAACGTGCAGGGCATCCAGGTGGTCAAAGGCTTCGCGTTGGAGCCCCGCGTGCAGGGACGTTTCGCCGGCTGGAGCGAGGCGATCCGCGTCCAGAAAAGGAAGGTCTTCGGCGAAGTCGCGCTCTTCTGGCCCGTCATCGACGCCCTTAACCGTCTTTCGATGGCCATCCTCATCGGCTACGGCGGCTGGATGGTAGCCCGCGGCGAGATCGCCCTCGGCACCGGCCTCGTCGCCTTCGCGGGCCTGTTGCAGCAGTTCTCCGCCCAGGTGACGACGCTCGCCTCGGTCGTCGACAACGCGCAGGTCTCCTTGGCGGGCGCGAAACGCATCTTCGAGATCCTCGACACCGATCCGGGCGTCGAAACCGAGGCCGGCGCGAGTTCGCCGGGACGGTTCCTCGGCCGCGTGGCCTTCGAGAACGTCAGCTTCGAATTCCAGGACAACGCCACGGTCCTGCGCGACCTCTCGTTCGTCGCCGAACCTGGCCAGCGCATCGCCATCGCCGGCGCGACGGGCGCGGGCAAGTCCGCCCTGCTGTCGCTCATTCCGCGCTTCTACGACCCGCGGTCCGGACGGGTGACGCTGGACGGCCATGACATCCGCCTCCTGCCGCTGCCCGAGCTGCGCCGCCAGGTCGGGATGGTCTTCCAGGAGAACTTCCTCTTCTCCAACACGATCGCGGCGAACATCGCCTTCGGCCACCCCGAAGCCACGCAGGAACGCATCGAACGGGCCGCGCGCATCGCCGGCGCCCACGACTTCATCAAGGCGCTCCCCGAGGGCTACGAGACCTTCCTGGGCGAAGGCGGCGTGAACCTTTCCGGCGGCCAGCGCCAGCGTATCGCCATCGCGCGGGCCCTGCTCCTCGAACCGACGGTGCTGCTGCTCGATGACCCGACCTCGGCCATCGACCCCGAGACGGAGAAGGAGATCATGGAGGCGATGGAATCCGCGATGGCCGGCCGCACGACCTTCATCGTCGCGCATCGCCTGAGCACCCTCCGCCGGGCCGACCTCATCCTCGTCCTCGACCGCGGCCGCCTCACGCAGGTCGGCACGCACGCCCAGCTGATGGCGGAGGAAGGCCACTATCGACGGGCGATCCTCGTCCAATCCGAAGGAGCGCCCGCATGAGCAAGCCGCCCCTCGAGATCGCGGTCCGCCGCCTGCGGCCCGACGAAGAGGAACCGGACCGGCTGCCGCTGCGCTGGTCGACCATCACCCGCCTGTTCGCGTTCACCAGCCCCCACCGCCTGCAGCGTAACACCCTGCTCTGCCTCTGCGTCTTCCGCGCGATGGCCCTGCCCGGCCTCGCCTGGCTCGTCGGCTCGATCATCAAAGGCCCGGTCCAGGCGGGCGACGGCGCCGCGACCTTCCGGGCGCTCACCCTCTTCACGGTCTTCTTCGTCGTGGCCGACGTCGCGCTCTACTGGCGCATCCGGCTGGCGCACCAGATCGGCGAGAACGTGCTCCGGGACCTCCGCGACCGCCTGATGGCGCACCTGCTTACGCAGCCGCTCTCGTTCTTCCACGCCCGCCGCCACGGCAGCCTGATCAGCCGGATGATCTCGGACATCGAAGCGATGCGCAACGGCGTCCAGAACAACTTCTTCATCTCCTTCGTCTCGTTCGGCCAGATGACCTGCGCCGCAGCGCTGATGCTGCTCGCCAACCCCCGGTTGTTCCTGGTCCTGCTGGCCATCGTCCCCTGCCTGCTGCTGGTCCATGCCTTCTTCCGCGGCAAGATCCTGCACGCCTCCCGTGTGCAGCAGGAGACGTTCTCCCGCGTGACCTCGGCCCTGGCCGAGACGGTGCAGGGCATCCGCGTCACGCAGGGCTTCGCCCGCGAGGACACCAACGCCGGCATCTTCACGCGTCTCGTGCGCAGCCTCGCCGGCAATGTCGTGAAGACCGCCAGCCTGACCTCCCTCTACCTTCCGCTGCTGGAACTCAATGCCCACGGCTTCATGGCCGCGCTCATCGGCGTCGGCGGCTGGGCCGCCCTCTCCGGCACGGGCACGGGCTTGGGCGACTTGGTGACGTTCTTCTTCCTGGCAGACCTGTTCTTCTCCCCGATCACGATCATCGGCACGCAGCTCTCCGAAGCGACGCTCGCGATGGCCGGTGCGGAACGCTACTTCCGCGTGCTCGACACCCCGCCCGCGTGGACGGACAAACCCGACGCGATCGCATGCCCTCGCTTGAACGGACACGTCGAATTCCGTGGTGTCGGCTTCGCCTACGTCCCGGACCGTCCGGTGCTCCACGAGATCTGCTTCACCGCCCAGCCGGGCAAGGTCATCGCCCTCGTCGGCCACACGGGTTCAGGTAAGTCGACGATTATCGGCCTGCTCGCGAAATTCCAACTCCCGCTCTCCGGCCAGGTGCTCGTCGACGGACATGACCTGGCCGACCTCCGCCAAGACACGCTCCGCCGCCAGATGGGTTTCGTGTTCCAACAGAACTTCCTGTTCGCCGGCACGATCGCGGAGAACGTGAAGGCCGCCCGCCCGGAGGCCACCGACGAAGAGATCCGACAGGCCTTCCGCGATCTGGATTGCCTCGACCTCATCGAAGCCCTGCCGGAAGGTATCCATACGCCCTGCTCCGAGAAAGGACGCGGCCTGTCGATGGGTCAGCAGCAGCTGGTCGCTTTCGCCCGCGCCCTGCTGGCCGACCCGCGTATCCTCGTCCTCGACGAAGCCACGAGCGCGGTCGATACGCTGACCGAAGCCCGCCTCCAGGTCGCGCTCGCTCGCCTGATGAAGGGCCGCACCTGCTTCGTCGTCGCGCACCGCCTGAGCACGATCCGCAAGGCCGACTGCGTGCTGGTGCTGGACGCCGGACGCATCGTCGAGCGCGGCACGCATGACGAGCTCCTCGGCAAGCAAGGCGCGTACGCCGCGTTGCACCGCGACTTCCTCAGTTCGACGACCTGACGCCGTTTACTTCGCCGCGGGCGCCTCACCGAACTGCGGACGGACGGGACGCCCCTTGACCGGGTCAGCGGGCTTGGCGGGCTCATCGGTGGCGGCGGTCGGGAAAGCCGGGGCGAGACCTTTGGTCTCAACCGGAGCGTAGAGATCACCGACCGGGGAGCGACGGAAGACCTCGGCCTGCAGATACTGATAAGTCGGCACGCCTTCGCGCGACCTCACCGCGAGCGAAAGCTCAAGGCGCACGGTCTGGCTAACCGGACCCCCGCTGAAACGGAGCGCCTTGGCCGGGCCGAGGACGGCGAGCGCCAGACCGGTCGGATCCTGATGCACCGGCACTTCCCAGGTCTCCGCAGCTAGGTCCGGCGGCAAGAGCACCACCAAGGTGCGGACGGGGCCGCCGGGGTTACCCGGATAGACGAGGCGACGACGCCAGAGCGGCCAGTAACGGCGGCCGGCTTCATCGAGGATTTCCGTCCCGCCTGGTCCGTCCACGACCAGCATCCGTTCCTTCAGAAAAGCCGCCTCGGCCGGCGTGAGTTCGGCGCGTACCGCGCCGGCGCGGCGGACCGGCCCCTCGTCGGGACGGACGTCGGCGTGGACGAGCAGCACCACTTCCAACGGACCCGCGACGCGGTGATCGATCCAGGCGATCACGCCATAAGGTACCGCCGTCATCGCCGCCGCCAGCAGCAGACCGCCGCCCAGGGCGCGGCCGAAGTCATGCCGTTCACGCAAGGCCACGAGCAGGCCCGCGCCGGCGAAACCGGCGGCATGCACGGAGATATCGATGCCCAGCGTCCACTGCGCGGACAGGAAATCGTCGGCCTGACCGAACCATCGCAGCCGGAAGAACATCGCGACGACCCAGAGGGTCCCGGCGGTCGCGCCGAGCAGCGGCGCATAGCGGGCGCCCGCGCGCACATACGGGCGCGTGAGCAGCGCGGAAAGCCCGGAGGCGAAAAGTCCGCCGAAGAAGGCGCCCTTGAGCGAAGCCACGCCCGTGAGGGCGGCGGCGATCACCAGGAAAGCCCAGGTGAACCAATACGTCAGGGCGTAGGTCTTCATTCCCCGACCACCGTGCCCGGCGGCACGATCGCGCCCTTCTTGACGACGATCACGCCGTCACGGACGAACAAGGCCTCGGTCTCCCACTTCTCCGGGAGACCCGTGGGCGCCAGCCGGCTGCCTGCGCCGATGCGCGCGTTCTTGTCGATGATCGCGTTGCGGATGAGGCAGTTGGGTCCGACGCCGATGTCGGGACGGCCGAGGGAGTGATTGCGCGCGAGGTCATGCGGACGCTCGAAGGCGTCGGCGCCCATCATCACGACGTTCTCGAGGCGGGAGCCCCCGCGGATGACGGAGCGCACGCCGATCACGCAGCGGTTGAGCTCGGAGTCGTCGACGATCGCCCCGTCGGCCATCAGGACGCGGGCGGAGCGGGCGCCGTTGAGCTTGGCCGGCGGAAGGTAACGGGCGTGCGTGTAGACGGGGTTCTGGCCGTCGAAGAAATCGAACGGCGGCACCGGATCCGTGAGGGTCAGGTTGCACTCCCAGAAGGAGCCGACCGTACCGATGTCCTCCCAGTAACCATCGAAGACATAGGCCATCATGCGCTTCGAGGCGAGGAGACCCGGGATGACTTCCTTGCCGAAGTCGGTCTGGGTGTGGTCCGCGAGGGCTTCGCGCATGACCTTGCCCGAGAAGAGGTAGATGCCCATCGAAGCCAGGCAGTAAGGCTGGTCCGACTTGTCGGCGAGGCGGGCGCGGGCGTTGCCGCCGAGCACCAGGGAGGAGATGACGGCCGGGTCCTTCGGCTTCTCGACGAACTCGACGATCCGCAGGTCGGCGTTGACGCGCATGACGCCGAGGGCGGAGACCTGGTCGGAGGGCATGGCCTTGGCGGCGATGGTGACGTCGGCGGCGTTCTCCATGTGCTGGCGGGCGAGCTCGTCGAAATCGAGGCGGTAGAGCTGGTCGCCGGAGAGGATCAGCACCAGATCTTCGTCCTTGAGGTTGTAGTGGTGCAGGTTCTGGCGGACCGCGTCCGCCGTGCCTTGGTACCAGCTCTCCTTGTCGCCGGTCTGTTCGGCGGCGAGGATGTCGACGAAGCCTCGGCCGAATCCGTCGAACTTATAGGTCTGCTGGATGTGCTTGTGCAGGGACGCGGTGTTGAACTGCGTCAGGACGAAGATCTGGTTGAAGCCCGAGTTGAGGCAGTTGCTGATCGGGATGTCGACGAGGCGGTAGTTGCTCGCGAGGGGCACCGCCGGCTTGCAGCGATCCTTGGTCAGGGGGTACAGGCGGGAGCCGCGGCCACCCCCCATGATGATGCTGATGACGCGAGGAAGGGAGGGCATGGCGGGATGACCTACCTTCCCTCCGGTCGCGGTCGCCCTCAAGCGGAAAAGGTCGAATGGCGGCTTGAAGACGGCGAGGTCACGGGGTTGCATCGCCTCCCGCATGGCTTTCGCCTTCCACATCCTCGGTACCAGCAGTTCCGGCAACTGCTCCTTGCTGGAGGTCGGCGGCGCGCGGGTGATGCTCGACGCCGGGTTCCAAGGGCCGCGGCTCGAGGCGTCCTTGCAGAAGCTCGGCATCGAAGCGCGGGCCTTGGACGCCGTCTTCATCACGCACGAACACGCCGACCACTGCGTCGGCCTGCCCGCCCTGCTCCGCCAGAATCCCCGCCTCAAGGTCTTCGCGAACCGCGAGACCGCCCGCCGCATCAAGGACTCCTTCAAGTCGCAGCCTGACTGGCAGCTCTTCGAGACGGGCACGACGTTCGAGTTCAAAGGCCTGCAGGTCACCGCGATCCCGATCCCGCATGACGCCGCCGATCCGGTCGGCTTCGCGTTCGACCTGCCCGCCGAGGATGCGCGTCCGGCGAAACGCCTCACCTGGCTGACCGACCTCGGCCACGTGACCCCGGTCGTCCGCCATCATGTCGCCCTGGCCGACATCCTCGTGCTCGAGGCGAATTACGACGACGAGATGCTCGATCTCTCCAAGCGGCCGATCTCCCTGAAGCAGCGCATCCGCGGCAACTTCGGCCATCTGTCCAACACGCAGACCAAGGACCTGCTCGTCGGCCTGCGCGAGTGGCAGGCGACCGAACTCTACCTCGGGCACCTCAGCAAGGAGTGCAACCGCACCGTCATCGTCGACGCCCTGATGAACGAAGTGCGCGACCGGAAGACCGACCTCCGCGTGACGGTGGTCGATCCTCTCGAGGACAATCCGGTCAGCCTCTGGTGAGGCTTACTTCGTCGGCGGAGCCGGGATATCGTCGGCGGCCGGCGGCGTCGGGACGGCCCCTTCGGAGCGGATGACGGCGCTTTCAGCGACCGCGCGGGCCAGACGCTTGACGGCGGCGCCGCAGGTCGGCGAAGCGGGATTCAGGTCCTGCGCGGAGAGCCAGGCGGCGAGGGCCGCGGCTTCGGCGCCTTCCTTCTCCAGCTTCTCGGCCCGGCCGATCAGCTGGGCGTAGCCGGCGACGAGCGGGGCGATGTCCGAACGGGTCTTGGCGAGCACGAGGTCATCGGACTCGGTCTTGTAGATCTCGACGATGACATCCCACGCGAGGTAAGGGTTGTTCTGGGCCGCGAGCATCGAGGCCTTCTGGATGTTGGCGTCGAGCTCGCCGACGCGCTGGACGACCTTGCGGAGCTTGTCTGAACGCTCCTTGTCCTGCGCGAGGGCCAGGGCGTACTCGAGCTTCTTGTTGAAGATCTCGCGCCACTTGGCTTCAGCCATCAGTCGGTCGAACTCGGGCACCTTCTGGGCGAGGGTGTCCTGGCGGCTCACGACCTGGTTGGCGAATTCCTTCACGCCGGGATTCTGCGGCCAGATCTTCGTGGCGCGCTCAAGGGCGGCCTCGGCCTTGGCGTTGTCGCCCGCGAGGGCGGCGGCCTTGGCGGAAAGGAGCGACATGTTCGAAGCGTTCATGGCGTTGTTGACCTTCGAGAGCACCGGGGCGCTCGGGAAGTCGCGGGCCTGGCCGCGCACTTTGTTCACGAAGGCCTCGACGCTGGCGAGGTCGCGCTCGTCGCCGAGACGCTGCAGCTCGCGCAAATCTTTCCAGAGGGTCAGCATCTGGCGCTTCTTCTCCTGCGGGTAGAGCATCACCGACGGCTCGAACTCACCGAGGAAGTAGGTCTCCTGGAGACGCTCGAAGGCGCCGTAGAGCTCCTCCTGCTTCACCAGGTCGTCGACGGTCTGCATGCCCTTGCCGACGTCCTTGATCGCCTCGCGGGCGAGCAGGTCGATCGATTCGAGGGTGGGGACGAAATCCGAGACCGGGAAGAATTCCTTCACTTCCTTGGCGCCGACGACGACCTCCTGGTTGCTGGCGTTGAAGACCACGCGGTAGAAGGCGCTGGTGATGAGCGCGTGACGATAGCGGCGAGCCATCAGGAACGCGACCATCTGCGACTGGAACTCGATCTTGGCCTTGAGGCCGATGGCCGAGAGCTTCGTGCCCTGGGCGAGCATCTGCGCCTGCGTGCGGGCCTCATCCTTGACCTTGAAGCCCAGCTCGGTCGTGCCGGTGGAGCCCTTCGACACCAGCTTGCCCTTGCCGTCGGTGCGCTCGGCGTTGGCTTCCTCGATGCGGTCCGCACGATTGATGATCACGGACTCCTGGGTCTTACGTAGGATCTCGAGCTGGTTGAGGGTCACTTCGATGTTCTTGTACTCGCTGCCCATGCGCCAGGCCTTCTGGACCTGGGTGGCGATGGTCAGGCAACCCTGGGCGTCGAACTCGAACTCCGCGGCCTTGAAGAGCAGGTTGAACGCCTCCTGCTGGTTACGATAGTAGTTGTCCTTGGTCAGGGCCTGCGGCGAAAGCAGGAACTGGATCTGGTCGAGGATCGCGACGTAGCGCTTCATGTCGCCGTTGTCGGTCGGCGCCGCGAGATAGCGCTCGAAACGGGCCCGGACGGAGCGGGAGTTGCCGAGATTCATCGTGCTGCCCTTCCACTGCATGGTGCCGTTCTCGAGGTCCACGGAGTCGCTGTTGACGTTGAAAAGACGGTCGGCGCCGCCTTCGGCGGTGGAGCTCTGGTAGTTACCGGCCGTGCCGCCCGGCGCCGCGGCGGGCGGAGGCGCCTGCGCGAAACCGAGGACGGTCAAGGCGCACCAGCCGAAGCAAGAAAAGATGAGGTGACGCATGGCGGGAAGATTCAGAAACGTTCGAGGGCTTCGACGACCAGGAGGTCGCGGGTGACGCGCAACTTGCACTTGAAGCGCTGGCCGACCTCGAAGGAGTCGGCGGAGCCGGCGGGGATGAAGACGGGGATGCGGCCGACCGGGTCCTTGCTGATCGGCTTCACGGCGAGGACGCGGCCACGGCCTTCGACGAAGGCGAGCTGCTGTTCGACCTGGCACTCGAGACGGTAGCTGTTGCCCTGGAGCGTCGCCCAGTCCCGGCGGTAGGTATCGACCGAGAACGGGGTCAGGTCCGCGAAACGACCGCCGCCGCCCATGCGAGGCACGACGATCGCGACCAGGATCACGATGACCACGACGGGGATGCCGAGGGCGAAGAAGAGGGGGTTGATCTTGGACATGCGGGAAAGGGGGCGCAGGCTACCCTGCCCCAATAGCCTAGCCCGCTTTGGGATTTGTTCCAGCGATTTCCCCGCCTAGGGCAAATCCGACAAGCACCGGGTCGGGCCGGGCCTCAGCTCCAGCGCTTCTGCTGGCAGCCGAAGACCACCAGACAGATGCCGAACAGCCCTTGGACCAGCAGCACCGCCAGGCCATCCGTCGTGCTGGCCACGTAGGCGCTCTGATTGGGCATACTCGCGGTATAAGCATCATATAAAGGCAGTCCCATCATGGACTTCATGTAGCCCGACCAGCCCCAATAAGCGTTGATGAAAGGACGGCAGAGCCAGGTCAGCGCCGGCGGCAGGGCCAGGACGACGCCCGAAAGCGGCAACTGGAAACCCACGAGGTAGATCGAGAGCAGCGACGACTTCTCCGGCGAGGTCAGCATGGCCGAGAAGCCGAGGCAGACCACCGACATCGAGACGCAGCTGCCGGCAAGGATGGCCAGCTGCTCGGCCCACGGACCCGGGAAATTGCAGACGAGTTTCACGAAGAAACACATCCAGACGCCCTGAGCGATGCCGATGAGCGAGACGAAGACGATCTTCGAGAACGCGTAAGCCCACGGACGCAACCCGGTCATGCGCTCCTTCTCATAGAGCACGCGCTCGGCGGAGATCTCGCGTCCGCCGTTGTTGGCACCCATGAGGGTGAGCAGGATGACCTGGAACATCACCAAGCCCGCGGCGAGGCCCGCCAGCTGGGCGTTGGCCATCTGCACGCCGAGGGCCTGCTTCACTTCTTCCATCGAGGCCGTGTTGCGGTCCATCGGGATCTTGAGGACGTCCCAGGAGCCTTCGAGATTGAAGATGATCACGAGCAGCGGGAAGCCGAACGTGATGGCGAGCGTGAGCCCGAGATAACCGGTGTCGCGGAAGAAGAGCTTCAGCCGACGCGAGAGCAGCGTGGTGAACTGAGAGACGCCGCCCGGCACGACCGGCTCGGGGAGCGGCTCGATCTCGGCCGGCGCACCGACCCTGGCGACCGCGGTGGCGTAAGAATCCGGATGCTCGGCCTGATGGATCGCCCAGCGATCGCGCCAGGTAGCCAGGTCGGAGGCGTTGAGTACTTCGTAGAGTCGCAGTCCGTCCGGGATACCGAAGTAACCCAGCAGTTCGTCGGGCGAGCCCTGGAAGACCACGTCCCCCTGATAGACGACCGTGACCCAGTCGAACTGGTTCAGCTTGCCGAGATTATGGATGATGCAGACGAAGCTCTTGTGATGCGACTCCGCGAGATTACGCAGCAGCGCCAGGATCTGGTCTTCGGACTGCGGATCCAGGCCCGAGGTGACCTCGTCGCAGACCATGCAGGCCGGATCAAGCGTGAGCTCCAGGCCGAGGGAGAGACGACGCAGCTGGCCGCCGGAGAGGGCCGAGACCCGCTTATCGCGGTGCGGCTCCATGCCGGTCACGCCGAGCACGGCCTCGAGGCGACGGGTACGCTCCTCAGCGTCCGGGACCGCGAGTTCCAAGGCGTAACCCAAAGATTCCGCGACCGTGAGCTGGGCTTGCGCGGCGGTGAACTGGGGGGCGAAACCCACCTTGCCGATGAGGTCTTCCGTGCAAGTGATGCGCTGGCCGGCGAGGCTGGCTTCCCCCGTCGAAGGTAGGATGCCCAGGATGGCCTTCATCAGGGTCGTCTTACCGCAACCCGAGGGCCCGATGACGGCATTGAGCCCGCGCGGCAGGAAGCGGGCGTTGGCGCCGTCGAGGATGACGGGGCCGTCGGCGCCCGCCCTTACGGTGAGGTTCTCGCAGCTCAGCATCGGTTGCAGTCTTGCCTCACCCCTCCGCAGCGTAAAGGATTATCCCCATGAGACCCCTCGCTCTCGGCCTCCTCGCCGCCCTGGCCCTCGTCCCGCAGGCCGAAGCCCTGCAGATGACCAAGAAAGCCATCCGCAACCCTGGCATCTTCGGCATCAAGATCGCGCGGACCGACATGGCCTTCTACGGCCGCGCGGACGCCATCCTCTCGATCTCCTTCCAAGAATACACCACCGGGTCGTTCATCGTGGCCGAAGTCGTGATCGACATGAAGGACTCCAACCAGCAGCTCCGCCTTTACGCCGCGCGTCCGCCCGGCACGGCTGACGTCGCCAACCGTGCCAACCGCGCCAGCGAGGCCAACTCCCAGAACCGCGGCCTGGACCCCAGCCAGGCGTCGAAGCTACCTATTCCGAGCCAGCTCGCGGCCGTCGAGTCCAAGGTGAACAACATGATCTCGGGCACGACCGGTGACATCGTCGTGAAGACCTATCCGACCACCACCCATGCCAAGACCGTGGAGATGGTCGTCGCCTCCAAGGCCGAACTGCAGCGCCTCTACTCCAACCTGATCACCCTTTATACCGGTTTCGAAGTCGAAGCCGTGGACGGCGCTACCGTGGAAGGCTCCAACGCGGCCGCGACCGCCGCCGCCGCCTCAGGCACGACCGCCGCCAAGATCAAGATCAACCAGATCGGCGGGGTGCTCTTCACCGTCGAATAGTCCGCCGACCCCGGCGGCGACTCGTCTTTACGGGGTCGAACACCCCCGACCCGACCTTTCGGGCAAGTCCGGCTTGACCGCTCCTGACGGCTTCGCTTGTGTCCGCCCTTACTCCCATGGCCTCCCTACCCGTCAATCGCATCAAGAAGAAGAACATCATGAGCTACAATGGTGAGCTCTGCATCGTTCTCGAGTGCCTCGTCCGCACCCCTCCGAACAACGCCTCTTACGTCCAGATGGAACTCCGCTCCATCAAGACCGGCGCCAAGATCCCGGTCCGCTGCGGCATCGGAGTCAGCTTCGAAGTCTTCGACAACAGCATCAAGTCCCTCGAGTTCTCCTACGAAGCCGACGGCAGCTACGTCTTCGCCGACACCAACACCAACGAGGAATACTACATCTCGGCCACCACCCTCGCCGACTCCAAGGAGTTCCTGATCTCGGGCACGTCCTACATGGTCCTCTTCGTCGAAGACAAGCCGGTCACCGTCGACCTCCCCCCTTCCGTCACCGTCGAAGTCCTCGAAGCCCCGCCCGCCGTCAAGGGCGACACCGCCGGCAACGTCCAGAAGACCGTCACGTGCGAGAACGGCCTCCAGGTCAACGTCCCGCTCTTCATCAAGCAGGGCGAGAAGATCAAGGTCAGCACCGAGAATAAGGAATACCTCGGTCGCGCTTAAGCCGCCCTTACGGCCCACTGCGAGAACCCCGGACAGCCGGGGTTCTTTGTTGGCCGAACGGACCGAAAGGAGCGTAGACCCGCAGGGATTCGAACCCCGACAAAGTGAACCAAAATCACTTGTGCTACCGTTACACCACGGGTCTGCGCATCCCGACTGAACAGCGAGTCGGGGGTCGGAGTCAAGCGAGACCAAGGCGGGGTTGACGCTGGGGGAGGTCTGTCTCATTTCCCCTGTATGCCCGCCTCCGCCTCCCAGAAACCGAAGTATCGTCGGATCGTGCTCAAGATCAGCGGCGAAGCCCTGCGCAACGACACCACCGGCGCCTCCATCGACAGCGCGGTCCTCGACCGCCTCGCCGAGGAACTGCGCTCCATCCAGAAAGTCGGCACCCAGGTCGCGGTCGTCGTCGGCGGCGGCAACATCTTCCGCGGCCTCGCCGGCGCGCGCGCCAACGGTACCGACCGCACCACGGGCGACAACATGGGCATGCTCGCCACGGTCATCAACGGCCTCGCCCTGATGGACCGCCTGGAAAAAGCCGGCCTCGAGTGCCGCGTGATGACCGCCATCCCGATGGACCGCATCGCCGAGCCCTTCATCCAGCGCCGCGCCACCCGCCACCTCGAGCGCGGCCGCATCGTCATCTTCGTCGCCGGCACGGGTAATCCGTATTGCACCACCGACTACGCCGCGGCTCTCCGCGCCAACGAGATCGGCGCCGACGCCATCCTCAAGGCCACCAAGGTCGACGGCGTGTACGACAAGGACCCGATGAAGCACAAGGACGCCAAGCGCTACGACCGCGTCTCGCACGCCGAAGCCCTCCAGAAGCGTCTCGGCGTCATGGACGCCGAAGCGTTCTCGCTCTGCGAAGCCAACAAGCTCCCGATCATCGTGCTCTCGATGTCCGAGAAGGGCGCCGTGAAGAAGGCCGTCCTCGGACGGCGCATCGGCACGCTCGTCGCCTGATTTTCCGAAAACCAACCACCCCTACCCTATCCTATGGACATCAAGAAAGTCATCGCCGACGGCGCCAACGCCATGAAGAAGGCGGTCGATCACACCTCCCACGAGTTCGCCACGCTGCACACCGGCAAGGCCTCCCCGGGCATGATCGAGAACGTCCAGGTCCACATCGAATCCTACGGCATGACCCAGCGCCTCAAGGACATGGCCGCCATCACCACGCCCGACGCGCAGACCATCGTGGTCCAGCCGTTCGACAAGGCCGTCATGGACGACATCCGCAAGGCCATCATGGCCGCCAACCTCGGCATCAACCCCGTCCCGCAGGGCAACTTCATGCGCTGCCCGGTCCCGTCCCTCTCCGGCGAACGCCGCCTCGAACTCGCCAAGCGCGCCACGCAGATGGCCGAAGAAGGCAAGGTCCGCGTGCGTAACGCCCGCCGCGACGCCCTCGAGCTCCTGAAGAAGGGCAACAAGGACAAGGTCGTCACCGACGACGACCTGAAGCGCTCCGAGAAGGAGATCCAGACCCACACCGACAAGTTCACGGCCGACATCGAGAAGAACCTCAAGGCCAAGGAAGCCGACCTGAAGGGTTGATCCGCGTTCAGCGTCCCGTTTCCATGAATATCCACGAATACCAAGCCAAGGAACTCTTCGAGAAGTTCGGCGTCGCCGTGCCCAAGGGCGTGGCGGTCACCTCCGCCGCTGAGTTCGAAGGCGCGCTCGCCAAGATCGACACCACCGGTGGCATCATGGTGAAATCCCAGATCCATGCCGGCGGTCGCGGCAAAGGCACCTTCACCGACGGCTTCAAGGGCGGCGTGAAGTTCTCCGCGACGAAGGAGAAGGCCCTCGAGAACGCCAAGGCGATGCTCGGCAACACCCTCGTGACCGCCCAGACGGGCCCCGACGGCCGCAAGGTCCAGACGATCTACTTCACCGAAGCCGCCAACCTGGGCAAGCGCCCCGACGGCCGCGACGACGAGTACTACCTCGCCATCCTCCTCGACCGCGCGACTTCCTTCCCGGTGATCGTCGCCTCGACCGAAGGCGGCATGGAGATCGAGCACGTCGCCCACCATACCCCGGAGAAGATCTTCAAGGTGCAGGTCGACCCGGCCGTCGGCCTCCAGGCCTTCCAGGCCCGCCAGATCGCCTTCGCCCTCGGCTTCTCCGGCGAGCTCTTCAAGCAGTGCGTCACCCTGGTGACGAAGCTCTACCACTTCTACTGGGAGAAGGATTGCGCGATGGTCGAAGTGAACCCGCTCCTGGTCACGAAGGAAGGCAAGCTCCTCGCCCTCGACGCCAAGGTGTCGTTCGACGACAACGCCCTCTTCCGTCACCCGGACGTGGTCGCCCTCCGCGACCTCAACGAGGAGGACGCCAAGGAGATCGAAGCCTCGAAGTTCGGCCTCTCCTACATCGCCCTCGACGGCAACATCGCCTGCCTCGTCAACGGCGCCGGCCTCGCGATGTCCACGATGGACATCATCCAGCACTTCGGCGGCAGCCCGGCCAACTTCCTCGACGTCGGCGGCGGCGCCACCAAGGACCAGGTCACGGCGGCCTTCAAGATCATCCTGGGCGACGCCAACGTGAAGGGCATCCTGGTGAACATCTTCGGCGGCATCATGGACTGCAACGTGATCGCCACGGGCATCATCGAAGCGGTCAAGGAGACCGGCCTGAAGCTGCCCCTCGTGGTGCGCCTCGAAGGCAACAACGTCGAAGCCGGCAAGGCCACCCTCGCCGCTTCGGGCCTGACGATCGTGTCGGGCGACTCGATGGCCGACGCGGCCCAGAAGATCGTGAAGCTGGTCAACGCCAAGTAACCCTTCACCGCACACTCTCATGTCTATTCTCGTCAAAGAAGATACCCGCATCCTCGTCCAAGGCATCACGGGCGATTTCGGCGCACGCCACGCCCGCCTCTCGCTCGACTACGGCTCGCAGGTCGTCGCCGGCGTCACCCCGGGCAAAGGCGGCCAGGTCTTCGAACACGCCGGCAAGAAGGTCCCGATCTTCAACACCGTCGCCGAAGCCGCCAAGCAGACCGGCGCCACGGTCTCCGCGATCTTCGTCCCCCCGCCCTTCGCGGCCGACGCCATCCTGGAGTGCTTCGAAGCCGACCTCGATCTCGCCGTGGCCATCACGGAAGGCATCCCGGTCCGGGACATGGTCCGCGCCAAGCGCGCCATGGCCGGTCGTCGCACGCGCCTCATCGGTCCGAATTGCCCCGGCCTCGTGACCCCTGGTCGCGGCGACAAGTCTTCCGGCGGCTGCCGCATCGGCATCGCCCCGGGTTACATCCACCGCCGCGGTAACGTCGGCGTAGTCTCCCGCTCCGGCACCCTGACCTATGAAGCCGTCTGGCAGCTCACCTGCCGCGGCAAGGGCCAGTCGACCTGCGTCGGCATCGGCGGCGACCCCGTCAACGGCACCTCGCACCTCGACGTCATCAAGCTCTTCAACGACGACCCGGAGACCGAAGCCATCATCATGATCGGTGAAATCGGTGGTAACGCCGAAGTCGAAGCCGCCCGCTGGATCAAGGAGCACTGCAAGAAGCCCGTCGCGGGCTTCATCGCCGGCGCCACCGCCCCGGCCGGACGTCGCATGGGCCACGCCGGCGCCGTCATCGGCGGAGCCGAAGACACCGCCGCCGCGAAGATCAAGATCTTCCAGGAGTGCGGCATCTCCGTGGCGGCCACGCCCTCCGACATGGCCGACGCCCTCCTCCGTATCTGGAAGGGCTGAAGTCGTTCTTGAGCCAACAAAAAGGCCGCCCATTGGGCGGCCTTTTTCTTTGGCGTGTCCCGCGGCTTACTTGCCGGCGACGTAAGCGAGACCACCGGCGGTCTTGGCCACGGAGTCGGCACCTTCGAGCAGGTCGGCGATGGGGTCCCACTTGCCGTTGACGAGGCCGTCGCGGGCGGAGGCGGCGATGCTGGCCTTCCAGGTCTTGGCACCGGCGGAGACGGACAGCTGGGCGACGTCGACGGTGACTTCGACATCCGGGTTGGCGCGCACGAAGGCATCGCACTCGGCGAGGTCTTCCTTGGAGAGGGTCAGGCAAGGCACGCCGAGAGTCGTGGAGTTGCCGAAGAAGATCTCGGCGAAGCTGCCGCCGACGAACGCGGTGAAACCATAACGCCAGAGGGACTGCGGGGCATGCTCACGGGAACTGCCGCAGCCGAAGTTGAAGCCGACGACCATGATGCCCTGCTTGGCGGCGGCGATGCGGGCGGCCTGCGCCGAGTTCATCGGGTGCGGGCGCTCCTTGCCATCAGGGCCGGTGCGCTCGTCGCGGAAGGCGTGCTCGCCGAGACCGTCGAAGGTCACGCAGCGCAGGAAGCGCGCGGGGATGATGCGGTCGGTGTCGATATCGTCGCCGGGGACGGCGAGGGCGAGGGCTTTGACCTGGGTGATTTTGGCGAGGGACATGGCGGATCGGAAGGGGTTAGGCGGCGACGGGACGGCGAATGACGCAGACGGGCATCGCAAGGGCGGCAGCCAAGGAGGCGAGACGTTCTTCGGCGACGGAGGCGGCGACGGTCTCATCGGCCAGCAGGATCGCGTGGCCATCCACGACCCACGGCAGGGTCACGGTGCACACGGGCTTGCCGTCGTAATGGGCGTCGACGCTCACGTCGCGCTGGCAGGCGAGTCCTTCGGCCAAGCAGGCCGCGGTGACGTCGTCGCCTTGGGCGATACGTTCGAGCACGCGGTCGACTGGCACAGAGACGGACATCAGACCTTGAAGACTTCGCGGGCGTCGGTGACCTGGCCGGTGATGGCGGCGGCGGCGACCATGAGCGGGCTCATGAGCACGGTACGACCGGTCTGGGAGCCCTGACGGCCCTTGAAGTTACGGTTCGAGGAGCTGGCGCAGAGCTGGTCGCCGACGAGCTTGTCGGGATTCATCGCGAGGCACATGGAGCAACCCGCGCCGCGCCATTCGAAGCCGGCTTCGATGTAGATCTTATCGAGGCCTTCATGGACGGCCTGGATGGCGGTGAGCTGCGAGCCAGGGACGACGATCGCCTTGACGTTCGGGCTCACCTTGCGGCCCTTGAGGTACTTGGCGACCTCGCGGAGGTCGGAGATGCGGCCGTTGGTGCAGGAACCGAGGAAGCAGACATCGACCTTGGTGCCCTTGATCGGGGTGTTCGGCGCCAGCTTCATGTGAGCGTAGGCGTCTTCGGCGGTCTGACGGTCGGCGGCGTTGAGGCTCTCGAGCGCCGGCATCTTCTCGTCGATGAACACGGCCTGTCCCGGGGTGATGCCCCAGGTGACGGTCGGACGGATTTCCTCGGCCTTGAAGGTCCTGATGTCGTCATACTGGCAACCGGCGTCGGAAGCGAAGGAAGCCCAGCGAGCCACGGCAGCATCCCAATCGGCGGCCTTCGGGGCGTAGGGCTTGCCCTTGATGTAATCGAAAGTCTTCTGGTCCGGATTGACGTAACCGCAGCGGGCGCCGCCTTCGATGGACATGTTACAGACGGTCATGCGCTCCTCGAGGGAGAAGCCGTCAAAGGTCGTGCCGGCGTATTCGTAGGCGTAGCCGATGCCGCCGTTGACGCCGAGGACGCGGATGATGTGCAGGATGACGTCCTTGGCGTAGACGCCGGGAGCCAGCTTGCCGTTCACTTCGATGCGACGGACCTTGAGGGGGCTGAGGGCGAGGGTCTGGGTCGCGAGGACGTCGCGGACCTGCGTGGTGCCGATGCCGAAGGCGATCGCGCCGAACGCGCCGTGGGTGGCGGTGTGGGAGTCGCCGCAGGCGATCGTGGTGCCGGGTTGGGTGATACCCTGCTCCGGTCCGACCATGTGGACGATGCCTTGGGTGCCGGTCGTGGTGTCGAAGAAGCGGATGCCGTAGTCCTTGGTGTTCTTGCGGAGGGCCTCGATCATCTCCTGGGCGATCGGGTCGGAGTAGGGCTCCTTGAGCTCGTTGGTCGGGACGATGTGGTCGACCGTGGCGAAGGTGCGCTGGGGGTACTTCACCTTGAGGCCGAGGTCCCGGAGCATGCCGAAGGCCTGGGGGCTCGTCACCTCATGGATGAGGTGCGTGCCGATGAACAATTGGGTCTGCCCGTTAGGCAGCTTGCGCACCGTATGCGCTTCCCAAACTTTCTGGAACAGGGTCTTGGCCATCTTGGTAAAAGGTGAAGGGTCAACGTAGGAAGGGACGGGGGCTGGTCAATCCCGCAGGCGAGGGCCCGGGACGGCTTATTCCTGATAAAAGAGGCCGACGCGCGCCGCGGACATCGCCGTGTCTTGACCCACGCGCCCCTCCCCTTCCATCCTGCACCCATGGCCCGTACGCTCACCCTCAGCTTCTCCTGCCCCGACACCAGCGGCATCGTGGCCGGGGTGTCCGCATTCGTGGCGGGACATCAAGGCTGGATCACCGAGGCCAGTCAGCACACCGAGCCGGAGCTCGGACGCTTCTTCATGCGCGTGGAGATCCGGGCGGAGTCGCTCGATTTCCCGGCCGCGGAATTCGCCGCCCGCTTCGCCCCGCTGGCCAAGAAGTTCGCGATGGACTGGAAAGTCTCCGACTCCGCCCAGCCTCGCCGCGTGGTGCTCCTCTGCTCCAAGCAGGAGCACTGCCTCTACGACCTGCTCGCGCGCCATGTCGCCCAGGACTTCCCGTTCGTGATCCCCTGCGTGATCTCCAATCACGAGGACCATCGCAAGGTCGTCGAAGCCCACGGCATCCCCTTCCACTTCGTCCCCGTGACGCCGGAGACCAAGCCGGCGGCCTACCGCAAGATGGAGCAGCTCTTCCGCGACGCGCAGGCCGACCTCATCGTCCTCGCCCGCTACATGCAGGTGCTCGATGAACCGATGTGCCGCGAATTCGCCGGCAAGATCATCAACATCCATCACTCGTTCCTGCCCTCCTTCGCCGGCGCCAAGCCCTACCACCAGGCCCACCGCCGCGGCGTGAAGCTCATCGGCGCGACCTGCCACTTCGTCACGCCGGACCTCGACGAAGGCCCCATCGTGGAACAGGACGTGATCCGCATCGACCACTCGGACACGCCCGACGACATGGCCCACCTGGGCAAGGACATCGAGAAGGTCGTGCTCGCCCGCGGCCTACGCGCCGTGGTCGAGGACCGCGTCCTGCTGGCCGGCAATAAGACCGTTATCTTCCGTTAAAAACTGCCCCGTCGGAGGGGTTTGGCGTTGGCGAGGTTGAGCGGGAAAGGCATGGTGTGGAACCCCTCCCCATGCGTCTGCTTTGCGCCTCCCTGCTCGCGGCTTCCGCCGCGTTCGCCGCTCCTTCGGTCGAAGAAATCACGCCGACGAAGAAGGCTCCGTTCCTCCAGCCCGCCGAAGCGGACCGCGCCGAACTGCACACGGCCATCAAGAACTACATGGCCAAGGAGCCGGGCACCTTCGAAGCCCACGCCGCCGCCCGCGACTTCCCCGGCGTCGTCGAGTCCAAGGAACGTGTCGCCCGGTCGGTCGCCTACGACGCGAATCTCGTCCACCGCTGGGACACCACCAACGGCGGCGCCCCGAATCTGTACACGAGCCCCGATGTCTGGCAGGAAACCGGCCTCTACGCGGCGCCCGGCGAAGTCGTCGTCGTGAAGGTCGCCTCGCTTCCCGAGCATCGGACGGTGAAGGTGATCATCGGCTGCCACCGCGACAGCCTGCTGAAGTTGGAGAAGTGGAACCGCTTTCCGGTCATCGCGCGGACGTTCGAACTCAAGGTCGGCGAGAACAAGATCGCGAACGCCTTCGGCGGACAGCTCTTCATCCAGAGCTCCCACAAGGACTGGCGTAAGCCGATGAAGGCTTCGCCTTCCACGCCGCTGCAGTTCAGCAACGCCGTCGCGATGCCGACCTACGTGCTCGGCAAGGACACTCCGGCATCCTGGGCGAAAGCCAAGCAGCTGCCCGCCCCCTGGGTCACCCTCTCCGGCAAGCAGGTGATCCTGCACGTCCAGGCTTCCGCGGTGAAGGAACTGACCGACCCGAAGGCCCTGCTGGAATGGTGGGATAAGTCGATGGTCCTCGAAGACGACCTCATCGCCCTCCGCCGGCTCGCCCCGGAACGCGTGGTCCCGGACCGGCAGATCTCCGCCGGCTTCATGCACTCGGGCTATCCGTTCATGTGCTGGATCGATCCGTCGCAGAAAGACAGCGTCGACCTCCCCAAGCTCATGAAGGAAGGCAACTGGGGCTTCTTCCACGAACTCGGCCACAACCACCAATGCTCCGCCTGGACGTTCAACGGACAGACCGAAGTCACGTGCAATCTGTTCTCGCTTTATGTCATGGAGAAACTCGTCGGCAAGCCGCAGGGACGGGGCCATCCGGCGATGGAGAAGCTCGATGAGCTCCTCGCGAAGCGCTTCGCCGCCGAACCGAACAAGGGTCCGTTCGAACAGCTCGCGACCTTCGTCGTGCTGATCCGCGCCCATGGCTGGGAACCCCTCCGCGAGACCCTCCGTTCCTACGCGACCGACGCCGCCCCCAAGGGCAGCACCAAGGAACAGCTCCAGAGTCTCTTCGCCTTGCGCTACGGGAAGGCCGCCAAGGCCGACGTGAGCGAGTATTTCGAGAAGATGGGCTACCATGTCGAACCGACGACCAAGTCCGCCCTCCAAGGCCTCCCGGCCTTCCGGCCGACCCTGCCCTCGTCGGCTAAGTGACGTCATGACAAGGGGTCGCCGGGCGACGCCTTCTGCCTCGCTCTGCGGGCTTATTTAAACTTAATACGTCTTCGTCGGCCCTCGCCGCCGCCTTTCGACCATGTCCCTCATTTCCCGCCTTTCCGCCCGCCTCCAGAACCACCCCAAGCGCATCGTCTTCCCCGAAGGCTCCGACGCCCGCGTGATCCAGGCCGCCCGCCAGTTCGTCGTGAAGAAGCTCGGCGTCCCGATCCTCGTCGGCGACCGCCAGCGCATCAAGGTCAACGCCGCCCGCCTCAACATCAGCCTCGAAGGCATCCGCGTCGTCGAACCCGAACGGAGCGACGAGCTCAAAGGCTTCGCCGAGAAACTCGAGTCGATCCAGCGCTACGGCAACACGAACCTCCAGGGCGATCCGGCCGAGCTGGCCCTCAATCCGAACTACTTCGCCTGCCTGATGGTCGCCACCGGCGGCGCCGACGCGCTCATTTCCGGCGCCACCACCCACGCCTCCTCGGGCCTCCGCGCCATCCTACAGGTGATGCCCCGCCAGGCCGGCGTCGAGACGGTCTCCTCGATGCAGATCCTCGAATCCGAAGAGGGTAAGTTCGGCATCGACGGCGTCCTCTTCCTCGCCGATTGCGGCGTCATCCCGGAACCGACCGCCGAACAGCTGGCCGACATCGCAGTGACCACCGCCGGCCTCGCCGGCCACCTCACCAACACCACGCCGAAGGTCGCGATGCTCGCCTACTCCACCCATGCGTCCAACCCGCGCCTGGCCTCGGTGAAGAAAGTCCAGGTCGCCACCGACCTCGCCCGTCGCAAGGCCCGCGAACTGGGCATCACCTGCGATATCGACGGCGAGATGCAGGCCGACGCCGCCATCAATCCCTTCGCCGCCCAATCCAAGGAAGTCTCGGGCGCCGTCGCGGGCCGCGCCGGCGTGCTGATCTTTCCCGACCTCAACTCGGGCAACATCGCCTCGAAGATGGCCCAGCATATCGCCGACATCCCGGCCTACGGCCAGATCCTCACCGGCCTCGACCGTCCCGCCGCCGAGATCTCCCGCGGCGCCAGCGCCCACGATATCTTCGGCACCGCGGTCATCGTGGCCGCGCAGGCGGTCGACAAGTCCTACCTCTTCCCGAAGCTGAAGGACGGTCCCGCCGCCTGATCATGCCCATCCGCAAGCGCTTCGCTGACAACGTTCCCGGGCTGCTCCTGCGCCCGATGAACCTGGACACGCGACGGATCTTCGTCGCGGCGACGCGCATGAACGACGGCAAGACGACCACCTGCCTCGGCCTCACGGCCGCCCTGCAGGCGATGGGCCTGCACGTGGGCTACATCAAGCCGATCGCCCAGCGCGTGGTGATGTCGGGCGAAGACCAGGTCGACGAGGATACGCTGCTCATCGACGGCCTCTTCGACCTCAACGTCCCGATCGCCGCGATGTCGCCCGTGGCCATCGGCCCCGACTTCACGAAGCAGTATCTGGAGAATCCGGACGAGATCGGCCCGCAGCTCAAGGACCGCATCTGCCGCGCCTTCGACCGTACGGCCTACGGCAAGGACATCGTCGTCGTCGAAGGTTCCGGCCACGCCGGCGTGGGTTCCGTCTTCGGCGCCTCGAACGCCGACAACGCCCGGGTGCTCGGCTCCAAGGCCATCATCGTCGCAGCCGGCGGCATCGGCAAACCGATCGACGAGATCGCCCTCAACAAGGCGCTCTTCGACAAGGCCGGCGTCGAGGTCGTAGGCGCCATCCTCAACAAGGTGATGCCGGACAAGCTGGAATTCATCCGCGACTTCGCCGGGCGTGGCCTCCGCAAGCTCGGCGTGCCCCTCCTCGGCGTCGTACCGCTCCAAGAGACGCTCGTCTATCCCAACCTCGACCAAGTCGCCGATGAGACCAAGGCCCGCTGGATCCACCAGCCGGCCGGCCTCCGCCGCGTCCGTCGCGTCGTCATCGGAGCGATGTCCGCCCGGCGCTCCGCCGAATACCTGCGCGTCCCCGGCACCTTGGTGATCGTGCCCGGCGACCGCGAGGACCTGCTCGAAGCCTTCATCGCCGGCGTGGGCGCCGAAGCCCTCTCCGGCGTGCTGTTCTCGAACGGGCTGCTGCCCAACGACGACATCGTCCGGCGCCTCAAGGAGGCCGGTATCGCGATGGCCGCGGTCGAAGCCGAATCCTTCGCGGTCACCGCACGCATCAATAACATGACGGTGAAGACGATGCGTCAGGACGCCGACAAGATCCCGATCATCCGTAAGATGATCTCGGATTCCGTCGACATCCAAGCCCTGCTCCGCTCGCTCTGAGCGGTCAGACCTTCCGCAGCACCTCGTCGAGACGCGTGAAGTGGGCGTCATCGAAACCCATGGCACGCTTCAGGAAGGCGTCGCGCTCGATGAGATTGGGGATCTTGCCCGCCTCCCGCCACTGGGCGGTGGTGATGAGTCCGCGTAAGCGCACCCAGAAAGCTCCGACGGGCACGGGATAATCACTGCCGTGCAAGAAACGTCCCAGGCGTCCGGATTCCTTGACCTGCTTGAGGACGCCGCTGCGGATCGGGCTATTGAGGGCGCTCGTATCGGCGTATAGCTTCGGAAATTCGTCCATGAGCTTGGTGAGCTCGCCGAAGTAGTTCTGATCGAAGAAGTGGCTGTTACCCGAGGAATGGGCGGCGATGACCTTGACGCCTAGCTCCAACGGGCGACGGAGGATGCGCGGATCCTGGTAAGCACGATTGATGACCGGCACGGTCATCTCGCCGCCGGTATGGCAGAGGAACGGGAGGCCAGCGGCGGCCATGCGTCGCCAGAACTCATCATACTTGGGCAGAGAACAGTCCACGTTCTGGCAGTTGGGCAGCAGTTTCAACGCGCGGGCGCCGGACGCCAGGCAGCGATCTAGTTCTTCCAAGGCGTCCTTGCGCCCGGGATGGATCGAGACCGCCGGCACGAACTCCGGATTCTCGCGGCAGACCTTAAACAAGTAGTCGTTCGGCACATGGAACGAACCGAAGTCCATCTTCTTGCCTTCCTCATCGTAAACCTCGTCCTGCGCCAGCAGCAAGGCCTTGTCCACGTAGGAGCCCCGGATGAGCTCACGCAGGGCCTCGACGTATTTCACATCGAAGTCCTTGTGCGTGAGCGGGAGTGGCATGCCGACGGCCCGACGCATGACCTCGCTGAGGGCCCGCAGCCAGAGGCCTTCGATCCGCAGCCAGCAGCCGCTCCCGTCTTGGCCGTTTCCGACGAGGTGGACGTGACAATCATAACGCGTGGGGTTCATGGAAAGATCAGTTCTCCTGCTTATCCGCGGTGATGCGGCCGTAAAGCCAGGCGACACCGAAGAAAGCGACGACTGGGGCTCCGTAGTCGCAGATCACCGCGCATAGGCCAGCGGAGTACATGCGGTAAAGATACGCCTCATTCCAAGGTAAGCGAGGTAATGGTGAGGGCCGCGCATCGATAAAATCAATGCGTTCGGTCGCTATTCGGACCGGACGCCCCGTGACCAGACGCCGACCACCTGCGGGGCGTCCGCGCCGCCATCCCACTCCAAGGCGACCATGTCCGCCGGCTGACCGACGGCCAAGGCTCCCCTGCCCCCGATCACCTGTCCAGGCGCGCTGGTCATCAAGGCGAGGGTCTCCCCGAACGTCAGGCCGACCTGACCGACCAAGACCGGCACCGCCGCAAGCAAGGGCAAGGCAGCACCAGCGAGGTAGTTGCCCGTGCCGTCATCGATGGCGAGGAAGCCGTCGGCCCGTAACTCGACCTTGCCGCCGATCGGGGTCTGATATTTCCCGGCAGCCAGGCCACCCAAGGCGACGGTGTCCGAGACGACCAACGATCGCCCAAGGCCTTTGGCGCGGAGCATGACCTTCAGCTGCGCCGGGGTGAGATGATGCCCGTCGGCGATGAACATGGCCGTGAGCCGATCGTCGGCCAACTGCGGCCAGAGATGGTTATGCCGTCGGTTCAGCAGCGCATGCGAACCGTTGCCGAGGTGCGTCGAAAGCGTCGCGCCGGCGTCGACCGCGACGGCGATCTGCGTGGCATCGGCCGCGGTGTGTCCGAGCGAGACGACCACGCCGGACTTCACGAGATGACGGATGTAAGCCGGGGATTCCGGCCAATGAGGCGAAAGCGTCACGAGCTTCACGAGTCCGCCGGCGGCTTGCTGCCAGCGATCGAACTCGGCGATGGCCGGGGCGCGCACGTCCGCTGCCGGATGCGCTCCGCGCGGCCCATCCTCGGGCGCGATGTGCGGCCCTTCGACATGGATGCCGGCGACCATCGCGGCGACATCGGTAAACTGACTGCAGGCCTCACGGATGGTCCGTAAGGCGGCGATGATGCGTGCCTCTGGCGCGGTGATGATCGTCGGCAGGAACGTCGTGACCCCGACCTTGAGCAGCGCCTGGCACAGGGCCCGCACGGTCGCCGTATCGAGGGTCAGTCCGTTGAGATCATGTCCGGCGTAGCCATTGACCTGCAGGTCGACCAAGCCGGCGCTGAGCCAGCGCTTTTCGCCGTGTTCGGCGAATGCGATCGCCTTGATCACGCCGCCTTCGATCTCCACAGCCAGACCGCGCCCCGTGATAGGATCGCGACCAAGGACACGCTGGGAGGAGGCGGACACGGAATCAGCGGGCGAGTTCGGTCGCCGCGGCGTCGTCGATATACAGCGTGCAGTCAGCGTGGCGCTGGACGATCGAAGCGGGACAGGTCGGCGTCACCGGACCTTCGACCGTACCTTTCACCGCGACGGCCTTACGCTTGTCCGGGACGGAGAGGATGAGGCGCGCGCTCTTCATGATCTGGCGGATCGACATCGACACGGCCTGCTTGGGCACGTCGTCAAAGGTCGGGAACCAGCCCTCGCCGAACTGCTGCTGGCGGCAGGCGTGGTCGAGGTTCACGACGATGTAAGGCACCTCGGTCTCGAAATCCGCGGGCGGATCATTGAAGGCGAGGTGAGAGTTCTCGCCGATACCGGCGAAACAGAGGTCGATCGGACAGGCCGCGATGCGCGCATTGAGACGCTTCAGTTCGGCGGCGAGATCCGGCGCGTCGGCGTCCACGGGGACGAACTCCGCCCGGGCCGGCAGCTGGTCGATGAAGCGTTCGCGGAGATACTTGCGGAAGCTCGCGCCATGCGCCTCCGGGAGGCCGACGTATTCGTCGAGGTGAAAGATCGTGACCTTGGTCCAGTCGATGCCGGGCTCCTTCACGAGCTGCTTGAGCGTCTCGAACTGGCTGGCGCCGGTGGCGACGATGATGTTCGCCCGGGGCTGGCGGGCGAGGATGGCGCGCAGTTCGCGGGCGCCATGTGCGGCCGCGGCGTGGCCCATGGCGACGGCGTCCTTATGCTGTTCGATCTTCATGGCGGGGTGCAGTCAGACTGCCCTACCCCGCCCCCGGCGGGCAAGCGCCTAACGCCGGCCAAACGGAGGACTTCCGGCGATTAGCCGACGAGGTCGAGGCCGCGGAGGGTGCCGGTGGACGAAGCGAACTGGTCCGCCTCGATGCCCATGCGTTGCAACATGGAGACGTAGAGGTTCGGCAGCGGATAATTGTTCTCGGTGTCGAAGACGTGGTGCTGGCCGTGCTTGAAGCCGCCACCCATGAGCAGGGTCGGCAGATTCGTCGTCGTATGGGCGCTGGCGTTGCCGAGGTTGCTGCCATACAGGATCATCGTGCGATCCAGCAGGGACTGACCGTCTTCCTTGGCGGACTTCAGGTCAGCCATCAGCTTGGCAAGCAGCGTCATGTGCATGCTGTCGATCTGCTTAAGCTGCGCGAGCTTCTTGGCCGACTTGCCGTGGTGAGAAAGGCTGTGGTAACCGTCGGTCGTCGTGTGGACGTGGTCGATATCGAGGGCCGGGGTGTTGACGCTATCCAGCATGAGGGTGACCGCACGAGAGGAGTCGGTCTCGAAGCAGAGGCGGGCCATGTCATACATCAGCCGGACCTTATCCATATACTCCTTGGGGCTGCCCGGATCGCGCGGGGCCGACGTGGTGGCCACGGGACGCGGCTTACGCTCCCACTCCTTGGACATCTGCATGCGCTGCTCGAGCTCGCGCACGCTGGTGAAATACTGATCGAGACGGTCGCGGTCGCGCGCGCCCATGGTGCGACGGAGTTCGCCGGCCTGGCCGCCCACGGCGTCCAGGATGCTCTGGCCGAGCTGCAGACGGCGCTCCTGCGCCCTCACTTCGGCCTCGGAGCCGCCCATGAACATCTTCCGGAAGACCTCGGAGGCGCGCTCTTCGGTCGGGATCATCACGCCGCCGGCGGTCCACGAAAGACTGCGGGAGCCCCGGGCGCAGTTCACGCCGAGGGTCATCGAAGGGAAGCGCGTGAGATGTCCGATGCGCTCGGCCATGAACTGGTCGAGGGAGATCGTATTGCGGAAGCCGCCGCTGCTCGGGTGCGGGGCCGCAGTCAGGAAGCAGTTGTCGGCCGGGTGGCCGCCGTCCACATCCGGGTGCGATACGCCGGAGAAGACGCTGAAGTCATTACGATGCGCCTGCAGGAGTTCGAGATAGGCCGACGGCTTGTAGTCCTTCCCCTTACCGGTCGGAAAGAAGTAGTCCGGGACGAGGCCGAGGTTATTGCAGATGCCCAGCATGCGACGGGGCTTGGTGGTCGGCGCCGGGGCCGCCGCGAAGGCCGGGGTCATGGCGTCGAGCATCGGCAAGGCCAGCAGCACGCCGGTGCCGGCCAGGAAGCGGCGACGAGAGACGGCGCGCTTGAACGCGACGAACGGGGCTTGGGAGGAACGGAAAGGAGCCATCGGGGTAGGTTTACTTGTTAAGGAAGAGTTCGCTGGTGACAAGTCCGCGGACCAGGTCGCGGACGCCGTAACGGCCGGCCTTGGCCCCGTCGAGGACGGCCTCGACCTTGGCGCGGTCGGCAAAGCCCACCGGGGCGCCGGTGGCGTAGACGGTGAACTGCCCGACGAGGTTGCGGGCCAGCTGACGTTCGTCGGCGGCGACGAGGCGCTTGAATTCACGGATGTCCTTGAAGGCCTTGCCGTCGAGTTCGCCATAGGTCTCGATCTCCAAGGCGTTATGAAAGGCGAAGGCCTGACCGTTCTTGCCGATACCGACCTCCGGAGTCTTGCCGTCGAGGGCGCGGTAACGTTCGCGGAAACCGCCCATGACGTCGAAGCTCTCGAGCGCGAACCCAGGCGGATCGATCTTGGTGTGGCAGGACGCGCACGATTCGAGCGTGCGATGTTTCTCCAGCTGCTGACGGATCGTCACGGCCCCACGGGTGTCCGGCTCGACGGCGGGTACGCTGGGAGGCGGAGGTGGCGGTTTACGGCCGAGGATGCGCTCCATGACCCAGGCGCCGCGGATGACGGGCGAAGTCGTGGTGCCGTTGGCGGTGACCTTGAGCACGGCAGCTTGGGTCATGAATCCGCCGCGCACGCTGCCAGCGGGTAAGGAGACCTTGCGTAGCTTCACGCCTTCGACGGACGGGAGCTGGTAGAGCGAGGCAAGGCGTTCGTTGACGAAGACGAAGTCCGCCTCGACGACGGTGCGGGCCGGGAGGTTCGCGCGGAGGAGCTCGGCGAAGGTGGCGTGGCTCTCGTCCCGGGCCGAATCCAGCAGATGGTCGTCGAGATAGTAATCCGGGTACAGCAAGCTGTCCGGGTCGTTGGCGCCGGCCTTGCGTAGTTCGAGCCAGTAGTCGGTGAACGATTCGACGAAACGCTGCGAACGGGCGTCGGCGAGCAGACGGTCCGTCTGGGCGCGGAGGACGGCCGGATCGCGCAGCTTCTTCGCGTCCGCCAAAGCGCGGAGCTCGGCGTCGGGCGGCGAATTCCACAGGAAGAAGCTCAGGCGAGAAGCCACGGCGTGGTCGTCCAGCGCCCCGGGTGCCTCACGCAGGTAAAGGAAGGACGGTGAGCAGAGGACGGCGGCATAGCCCGAGAGCATCGCCTCAGCGAAGGAGCTGCCGGACTTCAGCGCGCCTTGGATGATCGGCAGGAAGCGGACCTCTTCCGCGGCGGAGACCGGACGACGGTAGGCGGAGCGGACGAAGCGACGGAGCAGTCGCTCGGCGTCGGCGGCCTCATCACGCGGGGTCACGGCGTAAGGCAAGATCGCGCTCTTGGGGGTAGGCTTGACCGGCAAGTCATCGAACAGGACCGCATAGGGCGCCGCCGGCCATTGCGGGGCGACAGGGCCCTTCACCTCGATCCAGCGCATGACCAGGCCGGGCTGACCTTCAGGCGTAGCGAGCGGATTCTGCGCACGAGAAGCACCGGGACGGGAACGGAAGAAACGGGTGACGTCGATCTGGATGCTCTCGCCCGCCTCGAGCACGACGTCGAGTTCGGCGACGGTGACATCAGGTCCGAGGTCGATCGTGCCGATGCGACGCAGCACGCGCGGCGGCGTGAGCGCGTAGACCGTGATCGGCTCGGAGCGGCGGCCCTTGGAGATATCGTCGAGGTCGGGGATCTGCCAGCGGACCTGCCCCTTGGACTTCGTCTTGCCTGGCCCGACCCAGACCGAATGGCCGCAAAGTTTGATCAAGTAGCGCCCGTCCTGCGGTGCGCGGAAGGTTCCGAACCAAGGCTCGACCGGCTCATAAGCACCATGCACGACGCCGACGCCTTCCTCATCGCGCAGCATGGGGTTGGCCTTGCCCACGGTGACGGGGGCGTTGCCCGCGCGCACCTCCGGCTGTCCTTTGAACCCCAGCGTCGGGAAGGTCGCGCGTTCGGGCGACTGGTTGAACTCGGAGAACTTCATCTTACCGACGTAGCCACCCTGCTGGCGGGCGTAATGCCGGCGACTGCCGGTCTCATTCGGCGCGACGGACGAGATGAACGCGGAACGAAGGGCTTCTTCGGCCGCGCCAAGGGTGCGTTGGAGTTGGACGTGCGAGACGTCCAAGGCTTCGCCGCTCTTGTTGTAACGATGCGCCTCGGTGTCCTCCGGCAGCGACTCTTTGATGTCGAGCCACGGCGCCTGCAGCAGTTCACGGACCGCGTTCTCATATTCGAAGCGGTTCATGCGTCGCTCGACCGCACGTCCCTGGGCGGCGATACGGGTGACGTCCTCACGGAGGAGGCTGGCGGAAAGTTGGCCTAGGTAGGCGGACTGCTCGCCGGCGGCGGGGCGAGCCTTCTTCTTGGGCGGCATCTCGCCATTGGCGGTACGGTCGTGGATCTTGACCCAAGCGGCGAAGGACTTCGGGTCCTGGAGGTCCGGCTTCAGGGCGGTCATATCCAGGCCACCTTTCTTCGTTTCGGCGTCGTGGCACTCGACGCAGTTCTTCTCCAGGAAAGGCGCCAACGCCCCCGAGGAACCGAGGGGCAGCAGAAGGAGACCGAGGATGGCGGCGCGGAAAGTCATGCAGGGCAACTATTCAGACAGCGGAACGAGGGCCGGGTTGCCAAGGCAATCCACCGGGGAATAGGCGGTTTTGCTAGGCTTTGAGCCCTAGGCGTCGGGGATTGTGCCCCGGGCGACGACCCCCTGCCCTTCGGCATGCTTTCCGTCATCCGTTCTGCCGCGTTGGTCGGCGTAGAAGCCGTGCCGGTCGAGATCGAGGTGAACACCGGCGAGAAGGGCGAACTCGGCTTGTGGCTGGTCGGCCTGCCCGACGCCGCGGTCAAGGAGTCGGAGGAACGCGTGCAGTCCGCCCTGCAGAACAGCGGACTCCGGCTACCGGAGACAAGGACCACCATCAACCTCGCCCCCGGCGACCTGAAGAAAGAAGGTGCCATCTACGACCTGCCCATCGCCCTCGGCATCGCGGCGTCGACCGGGCAGTTGGACCGAAAGTTCTTACAACACTACCTCATCGCCGGAGAGCTCGGTCTGAGCGGCGCGACGCGGCCGGTACGCGGCGGGGTGGCGATGGCCATCCTCGCCCGCAAGTCTGGCCTACGCGGCGTGATCCTGCCGAGGGCATCGGCGGAAGAGGCCGCGCTGGTCGGCGGCATCGAGGCCATCCCGGCCGACACCCTTGACGGCGCCCTACGCTTCCTGACGGGCGAGAAGCAGGTCACGCCGCTTGCGCCCCCTCCGGCAGAGTCCGTTTCAAGCGAAGGTCAGCCGGACTTCGCGGAAGTCAAAGGGCAGTTGGCGATTCGCCGGGCCGTCGAAGTCGCCGCGGCCGGCGGCCATAATCTGCTGATGATCGGACCGCCGGGCTCGGGCAAGTCGCTCATCGCGAAACGCATCCCGACCATCCTGCCCCGGCCGGATGCGGAGGAGTTCCTCGAGATTCTCGGCGTGCATTCCGCCGCCGGCACGGGACTCAGCGACGGCCGACGCGGCTGGCAGCGGCCGTTCCGTTCACCGCACCATACCATCAGCGACATCGGATTGATCGGCGGAGGTAGCATTCCCGGCCCAGGGGAAGTCTCGCTCGCGCATCTCGGCGTGCTCTTCCTCGACGAGCTCCCCGAATTCCGTCGCTCGGCGCTCGAGGTGCTCCGCCAGCCGCTCGAGGACGGCCAGGTCACCGTCTCGCGGGCGGCGGCCAAGGTCACCCTGCCCTCGCGACTGATGCTCGTAGCGGCGATGAACCCCTGCCCCTGCGGCCACCTCGGCGACCGCCGACGAGAGTGCACCTGCTCGCCGATGCAGGTCCGCAAATACCGCGGTAAGATTTCCGGCCCGCTGCTCGACCGTATCGACATCCAGGTCGAAGCGCCCGCGCTCTCGATCGAAGAACTCCGCGAGGCCGCGCCGGGCGAGCCTTCGGCGACGATGCGTGTCCGGGTCGAAGCCGCCCGGGCCCGACAACGACAACGGTTCGGCAGCCGGACCGGCGGCTGCAACGCGCTGCTTGGCGGGCGGGAGCTCCGCGAATATTGTGCCCTCGAACGCGCGCAGGGCGACCTCCTCCAGCAGGCGATGGAGAAACTAGGCCTGTCCGCCCGGGCCTATGACCGCATCCTCCGCGTCGCCCGCACGATCGCCGACCTCGCCGAGGCGGACCGTATCGCCACCGCCCACCTCCTCGAGGCTATCCACTATCGTTCGCTGGACCGGCAATGAAAACACTCGCCCGGCCATGGGAAAACCCTCCAATGGAGGCCTCCCCATGAAATCCCTGCTCAAGCTCGGGCTCTTCAGCCTGCTCGCCCTCCTCACCCTGCCCCTCGAGGCCGCCGATAAGATCCGCGTCCTCGTCCTCGACGGCCGTAACAACCACGACTGGGTCCGCACGACCGAAGCCTGCAAGGCCACCCTCGAGGCCACCGGTCGGTTCACCGTGACGGTCGCCACCGCGCCCGCCGGCTTCGCCAAGCCCAAGCCCGGTCGCCCGAAGCCCGGTGACGCCGCCGCGAAGAAAGCCTTCGACGCCGCGATGAAGGAGTGGAACGCCGAGGAAGCCGCCTTCGTCAAGGCCCACGCCGCCGAGTGGGAACAGTGGGCCCCGAAGTTCGCCGACTACCAGGTCATCGTGAACAATTACAACGGTCCCGAATGGGGCACCGCGATGAAGGACTCCTTCACCGAGTTCGTCATGAACGGCGGTGGCCTCGTCAACGTACACGCCGCGAACAACGCCTTCACCGGCTGGGACAACTTCAACGAGATGATCTGCTGCGGCTGGCGCGGCGCCACCTTCGGCAAGCGCATCGCCGTCGACGACAAGACCGGCCAGGCTGTCGCGCTCGTCGACGCCGAGGAGAAGATCCAGGGCAAGGGCTTCGGTTCCGGCCACGGCGCCAAGCACGTCTTCACGCTCAAGACCCGCGACGCCGCCCACCCGATCATGAAGGGCCTGCCCGCCGAGTGGCTGCACGCCAATGACGAACTCTACGGCCGCATGCGCGGCAGCGCCGACCACATGCACGTGCTCTCGAGCTCCTTCTCCAAACCGGAGTTCGGCGGCACCGACATGCATGAGCCGATGGTCTGGTACGCCCCCTTCGGCAAAGGCCGCGTGGTCACCACCTCCATGGGTCACATGTGGACCGGCGACACGAACTTCGAAGCCCTGCATTGCGTAGGCTTCCAGACCATCCTCGCCCGCTCCACCGAATGGGCCGCGACCGACAAGGTCACCCTGGCCGTACCGGAAGGCTTCCCGACCCTCGACAAGACGAGCGTGATCGAGCCCTCCAAGGTCGTCTGGAAGAAATAAGCCAGCCAGGCTCTCCGACGAAGGCCCGCGCAAGCGGGCCTTCTGCTTTTCAGGCGAAGCGACGCATCGCCACCGCCACGGTCGCGCAGATCTGCTCGGGCGTAAGGCTGATGCTGACGTGCACGCACTTCTCGGTGGCGAGGTTCGGACGCTCCAGCGTGGCGAGCTGACTACCGAGCAGGCCCGGCGGCATGAAGTGTCCCTTGCGCGCGTCCATCCGCGCCTGCAGGAGCTCACGGCTGCCATCGAGGAAGACGAAGAAGAGGTCCGGGTCACCCTCACGTAGGCGATCGCGATAGGCGAGTTTGAGGGCGGAGCAGGTCACGACCATCGCCTCGCCCCGGGCCTTACCCTCCTTGAGCCGATCCGCCATCGCCGCCAGCCAGCCGGCGCGGTCTTCGTCGGTCAACGGCGTGCCGGCGCTCATCTTCGCGACGTTCTCCGGCGGATGAAAACCGTCGGCTTCGATCAGCGTGGCTCCGGTACGGGCCGCATAGAGCTCCGCGACGGTGCTCTTACCGCAGCCGCAGACGCCCATGAAGACGAGGTTCGGATGCGCCACCGGCGTTCAGAGATTGATCGTACGGCCTTCGCGGAAGGACTGGTCCGCCGCGGCGACGATACGCATCGAGTTGACGGCGTCGTCCATGTGCGCGGTGAGATCGAGATCCTCGCGGATGGCCTTTTCGAAATAGACCTGCTCGCGTTCGCACAGGCCGTCATGACCGGGGTCGGCCTCGGTCGGGACGATCTCGTCAGGCTTGGTGAACTTACCATCGGGACCGAGCTGCGAAGAGTGCACCTTGAGCGCCTGCGCGGCGGAGTGGGAATCGACGTCGGCGGAGTTGCCGGCCTGCGAGGCCTTGCCCGCGACGATCGAGACGCAGCCCTTCGGCCCGATCACATCCTTCACGAAGAAGGCCTCCTCGGACATCATCGGACCCCAGCCGGCCTCATACCAGCCGACGGAGCCGTCGGCGAAGGTCACCTGGAGGTGGCCGTAATTGATCTGGCCGGCGGGCATGTCCTCCGTGAGGCGGGCGCCGATGCCGGAGACGCGCACGGGGCGGCTGCCGGTCATGAGGCACATCACGTCGACGTAGTGAACGCCGCAGTCGACGACGGGGCTGCAGGTCTGCAGGAGGGACTTATGGGTCTTCCACATGTCGCCATAGCTCTGCTGATTCAGGTTCATGCGCATGACCAGCGGCTTGCCGAGCGTCTGCACGGTCTTGATGAACTGCGTCCAGGCCGGGTGGTGGCGGAGGATGTAACCGATGACCACCTTGCGCTTCACGGCCTTGGCCTTGGCGACGATCTGCTCGGCCTCGGCGACGGTGACCGCGAGGGGCTTCTCGACGAAGACGTGGCAACCGGCTTCGAGCGCGGCGACGGCGTATTCGGCATGGGTGTCCGGATAGCTTGAGATCGAGACCGCGTCCGGCTTGGCCGCCTTGAGCGCGGCGTGGAAGTCGGCATACTCCGCGTAGCCTCCTCCAAGCTCGGCGTTGAGCTTGGCGCGCGATTCGGCGGAGCGGGTGACCAGACCGACGATCTGGAAACCGGGCAGCTTATGGTAAGCGAGGGCGTGCGAACGGCCCATGTGGCCGGCGCCGACACAGAGGACACGGAGAGGGGTCTGGCTCATGCGCCGAGCATCACCCTTCCCTCTCCCGCTTCAAGTCGGGAGAAGGCATCCGCCGCAGATTAATCGAGCGATTAGTTCGGTAACGGCTGCGCGACACCTTTCGCCCGCTGGGCTTCGAGCAGGGGCTTCAGCCGGGCGACGACTTCCGGATGTTCCTGGGCGACGTTGTTCCGTTCGCCGGGATCCGCCAGCAGGTCGAAGAGACGCGGGCCGGCCTGATCGCGCCGGTCGTTGGCCTGGTCGGCTTCGGCGCCCAAGAGATCGACGAGCGGGCCTTGCGCCTTCTTGCCCTTGCCCGGGGCGCCGACGCCCGAGATGAACTTCCAACGGGCGTCACGGATGGAGAGCACGTTGCCCTGCGTACTGGAGATGAGCGTCTCGCGGCCCAGGCCGCCGGTGAGGGCCGCGGAGGAATCGACCGAGTCGAGTTTCAGGAACTCCGCCGGATCGCCGCCGGCGACCTTGGTGAAGACGGCCGGAAGATCCACTTGCGAGATCAGCGCGTCAGACACCTTGGCGACCGGCGTATGGCCGGGCCAGCGGGCAATGAAGCCCACGCGGGTGCCGCCCTCGAGGATGCTGTATTTGCCGCCGCGGAACGGACCCGCCGGGGCATGCGCCGCGGCCTTGTTCCGTTCCACCGCTTGGTCCTTATAACCATCGTCGAGCACCGGACCATTGTCCGAGGTGTAGATCACGAGCGTATTCTCGGCGAGGCCCTGCTTGTCGAGTTCGGCGAGGATGCGGCCGACCTGATCGTCGAAGGCGACCACCGCGTCGCCACGCGGGCCGAGCGGAGTCTTACCGGCATAGCGCGGATGATGGACGCGCGGGACATGGTTCTCGTGCGAGGCGTAATAAAGGAAGAACGGCTTCTCCTTATTCTTGGCGATGAAGCCGCAGGCCTTGTCCGCGAAGGTGTCGCCCATCGTCTCGTCGTTCCAGAGGGCGGCCTTGCCGCCCTTCATCCAACCGATGCGGCCGACGCCGTTGACGAGCGCCATGTTATGACCGTGAGACCAGTCCATCTTGAGTTTCGCGCGCTCCGCATCGGTCTTCAGGTCGGGGTCGCCCGGGTAAGGCTGCTTGTAGCTGATCTCGATCGGATCTTTGGGATCGAGTCCGACCACGCCGCCGTCCTCGACGAAGACCGTCGGGACGCGGTCGCCGGTGGCGGCCATGATGAACGAATAGGTGAAGCCGATCTGGTTGGGCGACGGATCGATCTTCTTGTTCCAATCGACGTCGCCGGAGCCCAGGCCGAGATGCCACTTGCCGACCACGCCGGTGGCGTAGCCGAGTTTGGCGAGGCTGGCCGCCATCGTGGGACGACCGGGCTTGATGATCAGACGGGCGTCACCGGGCAGCACACCCGTGCCTTGACGGCGCCAGGCGTATTCGCCGGTGAGCAGCGAGTAGCGGGACGGCGTGCACGTGGCGGAGGTGCAGTAGCCCGAAGTGAAACGGGTGCCCTGCGCGGCGAGACGGTCGAGGTTCGGAGTCGGGATGACCTTCGCGCCGTAACAGCCGAGGTCCCCCCAGCCGATGTCATCGGAGTAAAGCAGCACGATGTTCGGCGGACGTTTCTCGGCCGCGAAGGCGGAGAGGACGCAGGACAGGGCAACCAGGGGCAGGAGGCGCATGGGAGGGTTGTAAGCCTGCCCGAGACGGAAACCAAGCCGACAGATAAGCCACCCCTTGCTTGCCAAACCCGCCCCGAAAGCCCAATCAGAAGACGACCATGCGTTTCGCCAAATACCACGCCCTCGGCAACGACTACCTCGTCCTTGAGCCTAAGGACTGCCCCGCCCTCTTTTCGCCGGAAGCCATCCGTAAGGTCTGTCACCGCCATTTCGGCCTCGGTTCCGACGGCATCCTCTACGGACCGATCGAACGCACGGACGGTACCTTCGGCCTGCGCATCCTGAATCCCGACGGCTCCGAAGCCGAGAAGTCCGGCAACGGTATCCGCATCTTCTGCCGCCACCTCCTCGAGACCAAGCGGATCAAGGAAGGCCAGGAGTTCAAGCTGCACACCATCGGCGGCATCGTCCGCTGCGAGGTCTTCGACGGCGGTAACCGCATCCGGGTCGAGATGGGCAAGGTCTCCTTCCGCGCGCCGGTCATCCCGCACGTCGGCGCCGACCGCGAAGTCCTCGGCGAAGAGATCACCGTCCTCGGCAAGACCTTCAAGTATTGGGCCGCGACCGTCGGCAACCCGCACTGCGTGATCCCGGTCGACGAGCTCACGCCCGATCTCGCCAAGACCTACGGCCCGCACCTCGAGACGCACCCCAATTTCCCGAACCGCACCAACGTGCAGTTCATGAAGATCATGGACCGTAAGAACGTCCGCATCGAGATCTGGGAACGCGGCGCCGGCTACACCATGGCGTCCGGCTCCTCCTCCTCGGCTTCGGCCGCCGTGGCCCGTAAAATGGGCCTGGTTGACCCAGATTTGACGGTTAATATGCCCGGAGGTCAGATTATCATTGGCATCGGTGAGGATTATTCCATCGTGATGACAGGCCCGACGACCCCCGTAGGCATCTTCGAGATGCACCCAGGAGTCCCGGTCCAAGACGTCGCCGTCTAGGCGATACGTCTTCCCGCTAGGTTTTCCCTCCTTTGGCGCGTCCTTTCGGACGACGCTTTTCACCGCACACCCTCACCATGGCGCCGCGTCAGCCGTTGCCCAACATCTCCGAAGACGATCTCATCGATCTCGCGGGCGGTGCGACCGTGCTCCTTGCCAAGGAGCTGATCGCCAAGGGCATGGTGAAGAAAGCGCTCTGGACCCCTCCGGTCGCGGAAGCCCTCGTCGACGACGGCACCGAGTCCCGCGAGGCCCGCTGGAATCTCCGTTCGGTCACCTTCCAGCGCAATGAATGCGGCTGCGACGTCTCGGTGGGCCGAAGGAAACTCTGCGTCCACTCCGTGGCGGCTTACCTCGTGCTGGCGACCAAGGAGGGTTATCTGAAGCCTGAGCCCGCGACGCCGGCCAGACCGGCCGCCCCGCCCGGCAAACCACCGACGACGGCGGCGACCAAGGTAACGACGACGGACACGAAGAAGGAAAAGTCAAAGCAAGCGGAGACGACCCCGGCAGGACCCCGGCTCAAATCCCTCACCCTTTCGGAAAAACGCGGCACGCCCATCGAGGTGCGTTTCATCGTGCCGCCGAACATCGCCACCGCTGCCGTACGCGACGAGATCATCTGCCGCCTCGAACTTCGCGTCGACGGCGCCCAGGTGGCCCCGGAGAACCTCGACCGCAGCAAGGCCTGGACCATCGAGCCCGACACGGTCTTCTTCCTGGCGATCCTCGAGAACCTCTGCCACGGCAAGCTGCAGGGCATCCTCCCGCTGACCCGCCGCCACCTGCGCCAGCTCCTCGCCATCGGCAAAGGCCTGCGGATCTTCCGCATGGCCAACGCGCCGGAGACCCCGCTCACCTGGGACGGCGACCATCTCGACAAGGTCCACGAGCATCTCGACGAACCCGTCGCCACGCCGCAGACCAACGCCGCCGGCGACACGCCGGACGACGGCCCCGAGGAGCAGGAAGTCCGCTCCCAGGAACGCGGCCGCGACGACCGTCCGTGGGTCGACGGCTCGATGAAGTGGCTGCGCATCCGCCTGCCCCAGCAGTCTTCGGGCCCCGTCGCCGAACTCCGCGATGTCCTGCAACGCAGCGGCTTCACGCTCGAGACCACCACCCGCGAGTGGTATCTCGCCGGCACCATCCAGGTGCTCAACTTCCTCGCCCGCCATCACAAGCTCCTGATGACGGACAACGACGCGTTCTTCACGCACAACCTCTCGCACTCGCTGCGCAACGTCGACCTCGCCAAGGCGAAGTGCGACGCGTCCGAGGAGAACGACGGCTTCCGTTTCGCCATCGGCATCGACCCGGAAGGCAAGTCCCCGAAGGTCATCCAGGAAGCCCTCTCCAGCGGGCGCATGTTCTTCTACACCGACCGCGGCCCGCGTCTCATCACGCCGGAGCTGATGGAGTCGATCCGCAACGCCCAGCGCCGTATCACCGGCGAGGCCAAGCGCGACGTGGACCTGGACCTCAACCTGAAGATCGGCTTCGCCGACCTCGCGAGCGCCGACGCCATCGCCGAGGAACTGCAGGCGGCCTTCGCCCCGCCCGAGACCTGGAGCCAGCGCTCGTCCGCGATCCGCAACCTCTCGAAACTCCAGCCCGCCCCGATCCGCGAGGAACTGAGCAAGATGCTCCGCATCTACCAGCAGGTCGGCGTGGCCTGGCTCTGGCACATCCATAACAATTCGCTCGGCGGCCTGCTCGCCGACGAAATGGGCCTCGGTAAGACCGTCCAGGCGCTCGCCTTCATGGAGGCCCTGCGCCAGCACCGCCCGGACGACGGTCCCTGCGTCGTGGTCTGCCCCGCCTCGCTCGTCGAGAACTGGCGCCGCGAAGCCCGCCGCTTCACTCCCTCCCTCAAGGTCCTCGCCCACCACGGCCAGAACCGCTTCACCGCGCCGGATTACCTGCAGCGCTTCGACCTCGTCATCACCTCCTACGGCACCCTTGCCCGCGACATCGCGGCGTTCACCGCCGTGGCGTGGGGCGCGGCGATCTGCGACGAAGGCCAGAACATCAAGAATCCGCGCGCGCAGTCCGCCAAGGCGGTCAAACAGCTCGTCGCGAAGGGCCGCTACATCCTCACCGGCACGCCCGTCGAGAATTCCCTCGAAGACCTCCGCTCGCTCTTCGGCTTCCTGATGCCGGGCTATCTGCCCAAGCCCGAGGAACGCGTCCACGCCGATGAACGCAAGTGGCACGACGACCGTCTCCTGCAGATGGCCGCGCCCTACATCCTGCGCCGCTCCAAGATCGCCGTCGCCCCCGAGCTGCCCGCCAAGATCGAGCAGATCGTCTACTGCGACTTCGAGGACAACCAGAAGAAGATCTACGACGAGATCCTCGAGTCCACGCGCAAGGAGATCTTCGAGATGGAAATGGGCGGCGCCACGCAGGCCCGCATCCAGATGGCGGCCTTCAACCAGCTCCTCCGCCTCCGCCAGATCTGCGCCGACCCGCGCATCCTCGACCCGAAACTGGCCGAAGCCGATTCGGCGAAGCTCCAGGCCTTCCTCGAGCTCGTCGAAGAATCCAAGGACGCCGGCCACCGCATGCTGGTGTTCTCGACCTTCGTCACGGCGCTCCAGCTGCTCAAGGAAGCCCTCGAGGACCGCGACATCCCGTATTGCTACCTCGACGGCTCGACCAAGGACCGCCAAGGCGTCTGCGATACCTTCAACTCGACCCCGACCATCCCCGTCATGCTGATGTCCCTGAAGGCGGGCGGCACCGGCCTGAATCTCACCGGGGCCGACACGGTCATCCACTTCGACCCTTGGTGGAATCCCGCCGCCGAGGCCCAGGCGACGGACCGCGCCCACCGCATCGGCCAGACCCGGACGGTGACCAGCATCAAGCTGATCGCGGCCGGAACCATCGAAGAACGCGTCATGGAGCTCCAAAAGTCCAAGTCTGAGATGTTGCGTAAGCTCCTGACCGAATCAGACTCCGTTTCGTCCGGCCTGAGCCTTGACGTCATCAAGGACCTCCTCCGCAAGGACTGACCCCACCATGCTTTCCTCCCTCATTCGCCGTAATAAATCCAGGAGCGAGATGTCGTTCATGGAGCATCTGGACGACCTCCGCATCTCGCTCATCCGCGTCGTCACCGTCTTCGCCATCGGGATGGTCGCCGCCCTGATCTTCTACCGGGAGACCCCTGTCCTGCTGAGCCTGCCCCTCGAGTGGGCGAAACACCCCGAGACCTCCCCCTTGGCCTTCGCGCTCAGCGAACCCGGCCCCGGTCTCGTCAACATGGGCGAACTGAAAGAATTCACCTTCATGGGCGTATGGAAAGTGCTCATGTACGCGGCTTTCGGCGTGGGCGTGGCCGTCGCCTCTCCTGTCTTCCTCTACGAGACCGCCCGCTTCGTGGGCCCGGCCCTCTCGGACAGGGAAAAGAGCGGCCTAGTCCCCTTCTGCGGAGCCGCGCTCGTGCTCTTCCTCTTGGGAGCCGCCCTCGCTTTCTACTGGCTGAGCCCGATGTCCATCCAGATCTGGCAGCATTTCGCCGAAGGGATGAAGATGGAAGTGACCTGGCAGGCGTCGGATTACTACGCCTTCGTCGTGATGATGTGCCTGCTCACGGGCCTGACCTTCCAGTTCCCTCTCGCGCTCATCGTCCTGATGTGGCTCGAACTCGTCCGCCCGAAGACCCTCCTGAAGTCCTGGCGCGGGATGCTGGTCGGCATCATGTTGCTGGTCGCGCTGATCACGCCCATCGCCGAACCGATCTCGTTGATCGTGATGACCAGCGTGCTCTTCGGCTTCTACCTCGCCGCCGTCGGCGTCGGCACCGTCATCGTGCGCCGCAAGCGCGTCGCCCGCGGCGATAAGCCCAACCCGGAAGACGACGACCTCCCGGACGACGATGAAGATGACGATCGCGGCGACGACGGCTACCGACCGGCCCGCTCCTCCAAGCCGGTGACTCCTTCGACCCCGGCCCTCGGCTCCTCCGAGCCCAGCAAGCCTAAGTCCACCCCGCCGCCCGCCGAAGGCGACCTGAGCTCCCTCGACTAAGCCCATGAACTTCCGACTCCTCCTCGCTCTCCTCGCCCTCCCCCTCGGAGCTCAGACGAGCCCGTTCGGCACCAAGGTCGGCGAGCCGGCGGCCACCCCGGCCGCGGCGCCTACCAATGCGGCTGCGCCCGCCGCGGGCGGCATCTCGGACGAGTTCGTGGACAACTCGGTGCAGATCTCACCCTTCCGCCCGACGCTGCTCCCTGAGGCGAAGTCGACTCGGACCTTCCAGCTCTCGAAGCTCAACCGACTCGGCTCGACGGAGACCACCAAGGAACTGCAGCGCCTCTATTCGGCGTTCGCCACGCAAAGCATCATCGACGGCTCGCCCGCCGGCTCCAGCAAGGCCATCGGCTACGTGACGACGGTCACCTATGCCATCCTGCAGGACCTCGGCGATAACCGCTACCTCGCCAAGGCCGCCTGGCCCGCCGCCGGCCCGAACGAAACCCTCGCCGCCGGCGTCGACACGATGGCGATGCTCCTACTCGAGAAACCCGTCAAGGTCGGCGACACGGGCAAGATCACCGGCATGCATGTCGGCACCGTCGCGGTGTTGTTCACCCCTGACTTCGCGCCGCTCAAAGGCCGTCGGCTGACCCTCCGTCGCGAGGCCTTCCTGGAATGCGTGACCTTGGAGGAATCGCCGGCCGGTCTGCAGCGCTTCGTCGAAGCGATCAACGCCGGCGCCGAACTCAGCGCGACGACCAACGAGACCATCCCTTGCAAGAAGTGCGGCGGACTCGGCTTCACGCGCGAAGCCCAGAAGGGCCAGCTGCTCGACAAGCGTATCCCGTGCGCCGACTGCGCCAGCACCGGTAAGCTGATCATCTCGGTCGAGACGAAGTTCGTCCCCTGAGCGGGACAATCCGTATCCTGCGCTTGCGCACGGGCTTTTTCGTCGGCACATTGCGGCGTGTCCTCCCCGCTGCACGTCGGCCTAGAAGCCCATTTCGCGGCCCTCGAGCAGTTCCTCGCGGCGCAGGAACTCGCGTTCGAGCCTGAGGTCCGCCCGATGGTCCGCGACGTGCTCGCCCATCCGGGCAAGCGCCTCCGCCCGCTCCTCGCTTTCGGCGCGGGCGCCGGCGGCCCGCCGCCCCCCGCCTTGGTGCGCGGCGCCGGCATCATCGAACTGGTCCATCTGGCCACCCTGGTCCACGACGACGTGCTCGACGGCGCCGACACCCGTCACGGCAGCGCCACCCCCAACCGCACGCACGGCGCCCACGCGGCGGTGCTCTTCGGCGACGCGCTCTTCGCCCACGCCCTCGTGCTCGCCGCCGACCATCCGACCCCGGAGCTCTGCCGCATCGTCGCCCGCGCCTCCCGCGAGGTCTGCTCCGGCGAGGTCTGCCAGACCTTCTCCCGCGGCCAGGACGACCTCTCGCTCGAAGACTACACCCGCCACATCCGCCTGAAGACGGCCGAACTCTTCGAGGGCGCCTGCCGGATCGGCGCGCTCCTCGCCGACCGCCCGAAGGAACACGTCGACGCCTGCGCGCTCTTCGGACGCCACCTCGGCATCGCCTACCAGATCTACGACGACCTCGTCGACCTCCTGCAGGACGACGCCAAGGCGGGCAAGACGCTCGGCACCGACGCCGCCAGCGGCAAACTGACGCTGCCGATGCTGCTGGAACGCGACCTCTCGGGCAAAGGCTTCCTGACGCCCCTCCGCGCCGGCGGCGACGCCCGCCAACTGATCTCCGCAGCCGCTTGGCGCGAATCGTTCCGCCGCCTGGACGCCGAGATCGCCGCGGCCGAGCAGGCGCTCGAGCCGATCGCGGGCTCTCCTTCCCCCTTCTTCCTGCTCCGCCTCACGGGCTTCCTTCGCGAAGCCGCGGGCCGGCTCGCTCCGCGCGCATGAGAATCTTCCGTACGACTTCGTCGGAACGACTGGCGCTCGCCTTCGTACTGCTCCTGCTCGCCGGCGCCGCGGGTCTCCTGTTCCTCTGGCGCTCGCTCTGAGCTCAGGGCAGGAACTTCTTCACGTCGTAACCTCGGTCGCGCACGGCCGAACGGAGATCCTCCAGGCTGACCTTGTCACCTGGCTTGACGCCGAAATCGCGGAACCAGCCGGCGCGCATCTCGACCGCGAAGCGCGCCTCCTTCGTGACGGAAGTAGTGGTCTCGGTCTCACCCGCGGTCATGGTGCGGACCTCCAGGACCGTGCCGTCGCGGGCGACGAAAGCGATGTCGAGGTCGATCAAGGTATTCTTCATCCAGAAGCTCATCTCGCCGTCCACGTCATAAAGGAAAGCCATCCCCTGCGCCTCCTCCAGTCGAGCGACGCCCATCAGTCCACGGGCCTTCTCGAGGTCGGAGATGGCCAACTGCAGCTGGGTGAGCACCACGCCCATGCGGACCGGGAAACGGGTCTCGAGGCCCAGTTCACGGGCCGGGGCGACCTCCGGACGACGGCTATCGCAGGCGACGAACCCGAAGGCCAAGGCAAGGAAGAGCAACCTGAACATGCGGGCGAGTGTTCCTGCGATTGCCTCGGAGGCAAGTTTCGCTTGCTTGGCTTGATGGAACGCGACCCGCAGGCCCACTGGCTCGAGACCGAGACGGCCCTGCACTACGCCCGGGCCGCGGTCCGGGTCGGTCTCTGGGCTTCGGAACGCGTGCTCATCGAACGTCACCTCCCGAAGTCAGCCCGGGTGCTCGAACTCGGCTGCGGCGGCGGACGCGTGGTGCTCGGACTCCGACAGGCCGGCTACCACGGCGTGACGGCCACGGACTTCTCGCCGATCATGGTCAGCCTCGCCCGCGCGGTCCTGGCCGACCACGACGAGAGTTGGGAGCACTGCGTCGAGCAGCAGGATGCCACGGCGCTGACCTACCCCGACGCCAACTTCGACCACGCGATCTTCGCCTTCAACGGCCTGATGTGCCTGCCTAGCCGCGATCATCGGCTCGCCGCATTACGTTCGATCCACCGCGTGCTGAAGCCGGGAGGTATCTTCCTGTTCACGGCCTCCGATCGCGAGAAAGGGGCTAACGCCGCCTACTGGGCGCAGGAAGATCCCTCCGACGAGGAAATCCCCGGTGACCGCTGGCACGAGAGCGACACTTCGCCGGTGTTCATCCATAGCAGCACCGAACAGGAAACCCGCGATGAATTGTCGGAAACAGGCTATGTGGTCATCGAGTGCCCGTTGAGCACCGAAGTCGCGACCGACGGGCCGCTCGTCCGCGAGTTCGCCGGCGAGACCCGCTTCTACGTCGCGAGAAAGGCTTGAGGGAACCGCCCCGTGGCGGTGTTGTCGGGATGACTATGCCTTTCCGCTGCCTCCCGCTGCTCGCGCTCCTCCTGCCTGGCGCCGCCTTGGCTCTGGACCTGCACGTCAGCCCCAAGGGTGATGACAAGGCCTCCGGCCGGGCTGAGACCCCGCTGGCCTCGCTCGAAGGCGCCCGTCAGGCCGTGCGCCGACTGCCCCGCCCCTTGGCCGAGCCGGTACGCGTGATCTTCGCCGCCGGGACCTACCGGGTCACGCAGGCCATCGCCTTCGACGAGAAAGACTCAGGTGAAGCCGGCCGGACGATCTCCTATGAGGCCGCCCCGGGCGCCAAGGTCGTGATCTCTGGCGGTACGGAGCTTCCATCCTTCCAGGTCGACCCCGACGGGCGCTGGACCCTCCAGACGACGCCTGGCAGCGAGCGCTTCGAACAACTCTGGGTCGGCGATCGCCGCGCCACCCGTGCCCGCACCAGCAATCCCGGCACCCGCTTCCTCCGCAGCGTCGAAAACGAATCCGCCCTTCCCGGCGCGGCCCCCGCGCAAGGCATCACCGAACAGACTTTCCGTATCGACCCGAAGGAACTCAGCGCCTTCGCCGAAGTCGGCCCCACGGAGACGCAGGATGCGGTCGCGACGTTCTATCATAAATGGGATTCCACCCGGAGCCGCGTCGAATCGGCAGACCCTTCCACCGGGGTGTTGAAAGTCCGTGGCCCGGCCCAGAAAGCCAATACCGCCTTCGACCACCATACGGGCGTCGTCATCGAGAACCTGCTCTCGCTCCTCGACGAACCCGGCGAGTGGTTCCTGAGCCGTTCCGGCCGACTGACCTACCAGCCGCGTCCTGGCGAAACCATCAGCGCCCTCCGCGGCACCACCCCGGTCGCGGAGAAGCTGCTGACGTTGACCGGCAAGCCTGCGGACAAAGTCCGCCACCTCATCTTCCGCGGACTCGCCTTCCGCCACGCCAAAGGCGTACCCTCCCTCGCGCTCGCCGTTCCCAATCAGGCCGCGGTGCGCACCGTGGACGGCGTGGTCACGCTGGAGCACGCGACGCAGGTCGTCTTCGCTGGCTGCGAACTCTCTCACGTCGGCAGTTACGGCTTCTCCCTCGGACGCGGCACCCGTGAGGTGACGATCGAGAAGTGCCTGATCACCGACGTCGGCGCGGGCGGCGTGAAGGTCGGCACCCTCAACGACGAAGCCCAGCCGGAGAACCATGCGAGCCACCACCGGATTCATAACAATATCATCCGCGACGGCGGCCTGACCTTCCCGTGCGCCGTCGGCGTCTGGGTCGGCAGTTCCTCCGATAACCAGGTCACGCACAACGAGATCTCGGACTTCTTCTATTCGGCCGTCTCGGTCGGCTGGCGCTGGGGCTATGCGCCCAGCAACGCCAAGCGCAACCGCATCGAATGGAATCACCTCCACCACCTCGGCAAAGGCCTGCTCAGCGACATGGGCGGCGTCTACACGCTGGGACCTTCCGAAGGCACTTCGGTCAGCCATAATCTCATCCATGACGTGACCTGCTTCACCTACGGCGGCTGGGGCCTCTACACCGACGAAGGCAGCACCGGCATCACGATGGAAGGCAACGTCACCTACGACACCACCGACGGCGGCTTCCACCAGCACTACGGCAAGGAGAACATCATCCGGAACAACGTCTTCGCCTTCTCCGAGGAATATCAGGTCAAGCGTAGCCGCGCCGAAGAGCACCGCTCCTTCAGCTTCGAAAAGAACATCATCGTCTTCGACCGCGGCCAGCTGCTCGGCAGCAACTGGAGCGGCACGACCGCGAACTTCCTGAATAAGGATAACCTCTTCTGGGACTACTCCGCCCGGCCGGTGACGTTCACTGAGCAGAAACTCCCTTTGACCGACTGGCAGAAGCGCGGCCAGGACGTCGGTTCCGCCGTCGCCGATCCGCTCTTCGTCGACCCAGCCAAGCGCGACTTCCGCCTGCAGCCCGGCTCGCCCGCCTTGGCCATGGGCATCAAGTCCATCGACGTCACCGCGATGGGCGTCCTGCGCGACGACCCCGCCTGGCGCAAACTCGCTGACACCTTCGAACGCGGCGCACCGGCCGTACGCCCGCCCCGCCCCGAAGCCCCGGCTCTCAATCTCCGCCAGACCTTCGAAGGTCGCATCATCGACCAGCAACGCCCCTTCCCGCACGCCATGCCTGCGCTGACGGTGCTTCGCTCCGCCCCTGGCAAGCCGCGTGTCGGCCTCGGCGACGCGCTCCGTCTGAGCCCGGCCAAGGCCGCCGAAGGCAAGCAGTCCCTGCTCTTCCAAGACGCCCCCGGCCTGCCGGCTCATTATTACCCGATGCTGTCCTTCCACCCGCATCACCAGACCGGCACCTCGACCGTCAGCTTCGCCCTCTATATCGAGCCCAAGGCGATCTTCATCCACGAGTGGCGCACCAAAGG
>CANKZO010000002.1 GCA_947488485.1 Opitutia bacterium
CGCGGCCACAGGGGCCGGGGCCGCCACGGGGGCGGGGGCGGCGGCCACAGGGGCGGCCGGGGCCGCGATCGGGGCACGACCGGGGAGGTCGCGCTTGATGCGCAGCTTGAAGTCCTGGTCCTGGATCTCGAACTCGGAAAGGTCCGACTTCTTCATCAAATCCACGACTTGTTTAATCTTAATTAGGTCCAAGGTAATGTCCTCCGTGAGGGGGTGTCCCTCTCTGATACAGGGTATCAGGGGGGCAAATCAACCCTCATTCCAGAATGCCGGCCGGTATCTTTCCTAAGTCCTTATCCTTGTTTTGTTTAACTATATCTTGCAGGGTCGGAATCGCTCGGGTTTCAGGCTTCGCCAGGGGCCCTTGGAGCTTGATTCTGGTGAGGCTGACCAAGGCCCGGTTCAAATTTATGATGTCGAGCGGGTTAAATCCTTGTTTCCGGGGCAAGGAGAAGTCCCCGGCGAAGTTCAGGGTCATGCCCTTGAGGTCGATTTCCCCGGCCAGCGCCAGCTTGGCTTGGGGCCCGGTGATGGTCATGTCCGGGAAATACGCCCGCCCCCCGATACATCCGAAAGTCCCCGTCGCCCGGTCTAGTTCGTAGGTCGTCGCCCCGACCCCGACGAGCTCGAGCACGCTCGAGATGCCCCCCAGCAGGCGCACCTTCTTCAGCTCGGGGTCGTTCAAGGTATAGGTGCCGAGACCGCGGAGGTCGCGCGGCGACCCGAGGTCGACCCGGCCTTTGAAGTCCAGGTCCAGCCGGCCACGGCCGGCGGATTTCGTCGCCGGCGCCGCCGAGGGTTCGCCGAGGTCATTCATGATTCGCCCGACCTGGGCCGGATCGCAGTTCTTCAACGCCAGCACGAACTCCGTCTGACGCAAAGGGTCGCCGTCCAGGCGGAGTTCCGCCTCGCCGTCGGCCAGGCCGAGCCGAGCGTCGACCTGCATGCCGCCGGCCTTGGACTGCGTGCCGACCTTCAGTCCGCGGCCGGTGATGCCCCAGGCGGTGAACGCGCCGTCGGCTTCGATCGTCGTCCGGATATCGAGTCCTTTCTCCAGCGGGACGAGTTCGAGCGCGAAGCGACGACCGCGGGGCAGCACGAGTCCTTGCAGCGCGTCGCCGAAATTCTTGCCGGCGCAACGCGCGGCGATCCAGGGCTGCAGGTCGCCCGCGGCCTTCACCACCGGACCGGCGAGCACGCCCGGCTTCGACCAATCCCAGGTGACGGTGCCATCGACGGCGCCGTCGTCGGCCGAGGTCCCGCCCTGCAACCCATGCAGACCGATGAGCGTCCGCCGTTCGTCCGCGTCGACGCTGACCTCCACGCGACGGAACGGCGCACCCAGGAAATCGAATCGACGCATCAGCACGCGCCCGCGGGTGCGGCTCGTCAGCGCTCCCCAATGGCCCTGCACCTCGATGAAGGCGTAAGGATTCTCCTGTGACAGGAAGATGCGCCAGAGGTCGATCCACCAGTTGCCGAGCACGCGGTCGAGGCTCGCCGGCGCGAGGTCGCCGTGGAGGCTCAGCCGGAACGGTCCGCCTTCGATGATCGCGCAGTCCGCTTCGCCGACGATGGAGGCGAGGCGCAGGTCGCGCAGCCGCAAGGGTTGTTCGCCGCGGCCGGGCGCGAAGTCGAAACGGGTGCGCAGCGGCAGGTCGCGGGCGGGGCTGATCGCTTCGGCGGACAGGCCGAGGCCGCGGAAGCCGGAGAGCCCGGCTTCTCCGCGCACGCCCACGAGGCGGCCGTCCGGCGCGAAGTCGATCTCCCCGTCGCGAAGGAGCAGGTCGCCGCGGAGGTCGATGCCGGCCGCGAGCAGCACCGGCGCCACCGCCGGGTTGGTCGCGACCTCGGCCCCGGAGATCAGGGCGTGGTCAAGCCGGATGCGCCGGGAGCCGTCGGTCAGGGACTGCGCCGTGCCGGTCGCGAAAGAGGCCGGGGTATGCGCGCGGAACCCGAGCGCCCAAGGGCTTTTCGCCGACGGCCGTGAAGCGCTCAGGGCGATCTGCCGGAAGAGGATTTCGCCGAAGCGGACGTCCGTCAGTTCGGCGTCCGCCGAGAACGCGCCGTCGAGTCCGGCGCCGCGGGCGCGCAGGTTCAGGCGTCGCGCCGTCAGCGTCGTGCCATCGCGCCAGGCGGTCGACTCCGCAGAGCCGTTCAGCCGCCAATCCTCCGGCGCGCCGTCCGCGGCCAGTCGCGCTTCGGCATACAGACGCAGGCCGCGGAGATTGATCCGGCCGAGCTGCTCGCTGAATTCTTGTCCCAGCAGCACCTGCGCGGAAAGTTCCGCTTTGCCGTCGCTGCGTCCGGAGCAACGGATCGTCACCGCCGCTCCGCCGGAGCCTTCGGCCGCGGTGAGCGCGGTGTCGAGCGCGCCGAGCAAGCCGGCGAGACGGCGAGGCAACGGGGCCGGCTCCGCGGTGTTCGTCCCCGCGCGAAGGAGTCCGGCGGGCAGTTCGCCGCTGACATGACAGGTGATCTTGCCCGCGCGGATCTGGGCGATGCGGAGGCTCACCCAGCGGCCTTCCTTGGCGATGTCCAGCGTGAGGTCGTCGATCAGGCTGCGGCGCCGGCCGTCATGGGCGACGGAGGCGGGGCACCATAGCTGCGCGCCGTTCAGCCTCAGGCGGGTCGGCGCGATCTCGCCGGCCAGCAGCCGGGCCGGCTGCAGCGCGACCTCCGCGCGTGCGGCGGTGAAGACTTCTCCGCTGAGCCCGGCGAACGAGACCGCGACGTCATCGGCCGCGAGCGTGAGGTCCGGTAGGATCCACAGGCCGCGGGCGCGGAAGTCGACGCCTTGCGCGGCGAGCCGTTCCGTGACGGCTTCCGTGACGAATTCCGGCAGCCGGACCGGGCCGTCATGATCGGCGAGCCAGGCCAGGCCGAGCTGGACCGGAAGGAGAAGCAGCAGGCAGGTGTTCGTCAGTCCGCGCAGGAAGCGACGCAACGGTGAGCTGCCGGGCTTCGCTTTCATTTCCCGGGCTCGGTCAGCAGCGGCGCGAGGATCGCGGCGAGCGCCGGCTCCAGGATGAAATCATCGTCGTCCGCCTCGTCACGCAGGAGCAAGGAGCGGTCGTGGAGAGGGGCGGAGCAAAGGTAGGTGCGGATCGTCTCGCTCGCGGCGCCCGCGCCGGTCGCGGCCTGGTCCGTCACGCGCAGTTCGTAGCGCCAGCCGCCGGCGCCGACGTCGCGACCGGGGAAGGCGGACGCGCGGACTTCCGCGAGCGCGAGGGCGAGCCGACGCGCGTTGGTCGGATCGAGCCGGCCCGTGCCCGCCCAGTTGCCATCGGGGCCGAGGCGGGCTTCGCCGACCACCTTGCCGTCGGCGCGGGCGGTCAGCCGCAGTCCGCTCACCCGCGCGCCTTGCGGCAGCGCGGCCACGGTGCGGCGGCGCCAGGCGGACGGTTCGACGTTCTGCTGGCCGCCATCAAGAAAAGAGACGTCGCAGACCGCCGCGAGCGGCGAGCCTTTGGCGTGCACGAGCCGGGTGCCGGCGCCGTTGTCGGGATCATCGGCGAAACCGAGCACGATGCGCTCCGCGCCGAACTCGAGTTCGACGGTCTGCGCCGGGGCGGCGGCGAGGGGCGCGCGGACAGAAGGCAGGGTCAGCCCACCTGCGACGGCCGGGGCGCGACGCGTGGCCCGCAGCTGCGCGAGTCCGGCGAGGAAGCGGCTGATGAGCCGGGCGTCCGCCTCGCGACGCTTCGTGGCGGTGGAGCCAGGCGCGACCGGAATCTCCCAGCGGGCGTCTTCGCCGAGTCCGTCGAGCCGATGCAGCGTGATGGAACGGCCGCCGGCGGAGACCGTGAAGCCCGTCACGAGCGCCGGATCGAAATCCGCCGGACGCGTGTCGGCGAGCGCGGCCCGCGGGGTCAGCCACTCGCGGAGTTCGTTCGCTTCGACCAGGAAGACCGCGGCGTTGTCTTCCAGTTTCGCGCAGAGCAGCTGCGGCTGGCCGGGCGCAGGGCGGCCGACGAGCAGGACCTGACGACGGGCGTTGCCTTCGAGGGCGAGGCGGAGGGAGGGCTCGCTGAGCCCGGTCGCTTCGGCGGTGAGGTCGGCGAACTTGGCGGCGCGGAGGTTGGCGAGCGCGGCCACGGCGCGCGCGGTGGCGTCGGGATCGGCGGGAGCGTCGTAAGGCGTCTCGAAGCGCCACTCGGGCAGCTGGCCGCGGCGGCCGACGCGCGGGCGGGTTTCGGCGACGAGCGCGGTGACGACCTCGGCGTCCTTCTCCCGTTGACGGACCGAGACCGCGCGGGCCTCGAAGTCCGCGATCTCGAAGATGCGGTCGACCCGATAGCTCTCGGCGGTCGCGCCCAGGGCCGCGGCCATGGCGTCGGGCAGCGGGACGATGCGTCGGCCGTCTTCGGTCAGCAGGAAATGACGGCGGGTCGAAGCCTGGACGCCGACCTTGACCTCGACGGCGGCGCCCGCCTCGCCGGTCACCTTGACGGTCCAGCGCGCGGGCTCGAGGCCGTAGTCCTTGAGGCTCGCGCCGTTGGCCGTGACCTCGGCGACATCGAAGCCGCTCTCGGGGCTGATGAAGCGCAGTTCGTCGATCAGCCGTTGGACGGACCACACGTTCGCGGGCCAGTCGAAAGGCTCGAGCACGCGCCAGCCCGCGGGACGTTTCTCCAGGAGCATCCGCGTCGGCCCTTCGGCGACGGCGATGCGCGCCGGGTTGGCGGGGAAGAGCTGGGTCTGGCTGACGGCGGCGGCCCCGTGTCCGGACATGGCGCGCCAGACCAGACCGAAGGCGATCAGGTTGGCGAGGAGGAGGACGACGGTGGTGCGGGAGATCCGCATGGGCACGTCAACTCCTGCGTCGCCACACGGAAACCGCAAGCCCGACTGCGAGCACGCCGAACGGAATGAGGGCGAAGCGCACCGCCAAGGCCCAGAAGTCGGCGGCGGTCGCGGTCAGCTGATATTCACCCCCGGTGCGGGCGGGCAGCGAAACGGCCCGTTCGCGGTCGCTGAGCCAGGCGGCGGCCTGCGTGAGGAAGGCGCGGTTGCCGCCGCGGTCGAGCCGGCTGTTCGCCGCGATCTCGGAGGTGCCGACGACGACCAACCGGCCGCCGGCGCCGCCGACGTCTTGCCGGATGCCGGTCGCGCGTTCGGCCGCGGCGGCGACGCAGATCGGCCCCTCATGGTCGCGTTCACGGTCGTAACGCAGCGGCCGACGCGCCGGGTCCGTCTCACCCCAGGCGACGTCGGAGGAGGTGACGAGCGGGCGGACGTTGAGCGTGCTGTCCGGCGGACTTCCGAAGTCGAAGCTCGCCGGCCGGAGGCGGGCGGCGATGAGCGGCAGGTTCTGTTCGCGGAGCGGCTTGGTGAGGGGATGTTCCTCTTTCGGGGCGGGCAGCAGGCCGATGTCGCCGTCCGTGGTGCGGCGGGCGGGGTCCGGTTCCTGGACCTCGGCGTCGGGGGAGAACACGGCCCATTCGGCGAGCACCGGATCGAGCCCGTGGTCGCGGCCCGGATCGAGCAAGGCGAGCACCCGTCCGTTCCGTTCCAGCAGGTATTTGCGCAGCCGGTCGTTTTCGGCGGCGGAGAAGGGCGTCAGCGGACCCGCGACGAGCACCATCGAGGCGTCGCGCGGGATTTCGCCCACGGTGGCCAGGTCGAGCGGCCGGACTTCGAAGTTCCGGTTGCGGAGCTGGCGCGAAAGGAGCGACATCCCGCGGACCGGCGACGCGTCTTCCACGCCGAGTTCGCCGTGTCCCCTGGTCACGTAGCAGACGGCGGGCTTGTCTTCGGTGACTTCGATCAGGGCGGAGGTCACCGCTTCTTCGCCGCGGAAGGCCCCCTCCTTGGTCACGAAGTCCCGATAGCTGAGGTATTTCGCGCGACCGCCGCAGGCGAGCACCAGCACGACCGAGGCGTCCGGCGCGCCGTGGCGACCGGCGAGTTCGGAGAGTAGGGGCGCGTTGCGACCGCCACCGGCGAGTTCGACGGCCAGCCAGTTGCCGCCTTGGCGGCCGGTCTCCACGACGTACGCGTCGAGCAGCTTGAGCAGGCGGGCGCGCAGGTACTGGGCCTCTTCGGCGCCTTCGTTCGTCAGCACGACGGCGCGGACCCAGCCGCGGGAGCGGCCGGCGCCCACCGGACTGCGGCGGCCCGCGGCGCGGACGGTCTCGACGGATTCCGGCGCGAGGGAGTGGCGCCGGTCGGCGGAGATGTCCCGGCGCATGCGGAACTCGGGCAGCGAAGCCAGCGTGTTCACGGCCACCGCGAGCGCGATCGCGAGCAGCGCCTGCGTGAGGCGGTTGAGGCGCCGGATGGGCCGGACGGAGCCGAAGTCGTCGCGCGGGGAGCTCATGTCATTCCTGGCCCTCCACGGTGAGCACCGCCAGGCCGAGGCAGAGCAGCGTGCCGGTGCCGTACAGCACGAGCGGACGCGCGTCGAGGACGCCGTCGGTGAAATCCTGGAGATGGCCGAACGTCCGCAGGTGCGCGGCCGGTTCGCGCAGCCAGCCGAGCCATTCCCAGTTCTCGATCGGCAACGTCTCGAGCGCGCCGCCCGCCGCCGTCAGCGCGAGCAGGCTGATGAAGGCGAGCAGCGCGGCCAGCGCCGCGGAACGCGTCACGCAGCTGCAGAGGATGCCGATCGCGACATGGAGGAGGCCGCTCACCGCGATGAAGCAGAGGCCGCCCCAGAGCGAAGAGGCTTCGCCGAGCGCGCGGGCGTTCGCGCCGTCGAGCCGCTGGGCGGTGAGGAAGGGGAAGGCGGCGAACGCCAGCCAGAACAGCGTCCAGACGATCCACACCGAGAGGAACTTCGCCCAGACCACGGCGGCCGGGCTCGCGGGCGTCGTGAGCAGCGCCGTGAGCGTGCCCGAGCGACGTTCCTCCGCGAACGTGCGCATGGTCAGCAAAGGCAGCACGCAGAGCAGGGGCAGCCAGAAGAACCAGAGCGTGGCCTCCACGGGCGACCGCGAGGTCGGCGCGCGCGCGCCGTCGACGAGCGCGAAGAAATGGATGCCGCCCATCAGGGCGAGGAAGAGGGCGGCGGCCGCCCAGGTGTTCCACGACAGCGCGGCGGTGCGCAGCTCGTGCGCGAGGAGGGTGCGGAAGTGTCGCATCAGGAGCGACGGCCCTCCCCGGGGGCGCGCCGCGTGGCGGCGAGGAAGATGTCTTCGAGCCCGAAGCGTTCTTCGGCGATCTCGCGCAACGCGAGCCCGGCGCCGATGAGGGCGCCGGCCAGCGTCTCGCGCGCCGGCGAGCCCGTGGGCAAGGCGACGCGGAAGGTGTGCCAGCCGTCGGCGGAGGCCACGGCGACGACGCCGGCCGCGGGTTCGGCGCTCCGGCAGGCGGCGAGCAGGGCGGCCTCGTCGGCGCGCGTCACGACGGTGAAGGTGACCTCCGGCAGCAGTTCGCGTCGCAGGTCTTCGGTGCGTCCCTGCGCCACCAGCCGGCCGCGGTTGATGATCACGACCTTGTCGCAGACCTGTTCGACCTCGTGCAGGATGTGGCTCGAGATGAGCACGGCCATCTTCCCGCGCAGCGAGCGGATGAGTTCGCGGATGCCGAGGATCTGGTGCGGATCGAGGCCGATGGTGGGTTCGTCGAGGATGACGACCCGCGGCTCCGCGAGGAGCGCGTCGGCGATGCCGACACGTTGGCGGAAACCTTTCGAGAGCTGGCCGATGAGCCGGCCCGACGCGCGGCGCGTGAGGTCGCAGTCTTCCATCACGCGGCGGACGCGTTCGGCCACGCGTTCCGGGGCGACGTCCTTGAGGCGCGCGCGCAGCGTCAGGTATTCTTCCACGCGCAGGTCCTCCGGGAGCGGGTTGTTCTCCGGCATGTAGGCGAGATGACGCTTCGCGCCGGCGGGATCGAGCGCGACCGAGACGCCCCAGATGGCCGCGCGGCCCGAAGTGCCGGACATCGTGCCGGCCAGGATGCGCATGGTGGTCGATTTGCCGGCGCCGTTCGGGCCGAGGAAGCCGACGATCTCGCCCGGCGCCACGGAGAAGCTCAGGTCTTCGACCGCGGTCAGCGAGCCATAGCGCTTGGTCAGCCTTTCCGCCACGACGGCGGCTTCCGGCAGAGGCGCGGCTTCGTTCATGGGTTGGTCTCCGGAGGGAAGGGTGACGGTCTCGTCGGCTCCGTGCCGACGGGTGTCCAGAAGACACGCCGAACGCCCTTTATTGGCAAGGTTATTAGGGGGCGGGAGGCCGGCCGGAGCCGGTCGCCGTCACCGCTTACTTGCCGGCCGGGGCGGCGGGAGCGATCAGCGAAGGTTCGGAGCGGACCAGCATCTCCTTGTCGGACTTCCAGACATGGTTCGCACGGAGTTTCTTGTCCATCGCGTTGAGCCACTTGCTGGCTTCGGCGGTGTCGCCCTTGGCGACGGCGACGTTGGCCAAGGTGAGCATGGCGAAGCCACGGAGGGTCTCGGCGACGGCGACGTCATCCGCGACTTCGGCGAGCGCCTTGGTGGCGCCGGCGTCACCGGCTTCCAGGCGGCAGAGGGCGGCGTAGAGGCGGGCGCGGGCGGCGAGGGCGTTGACGGCAGGAGCGGTACCGGCGAGGCCGGCCAGGCGGCGGGCTTCGTCGAAAGCCTTGGCGGCGTCGGCGAACTTACCGGCGCGCTTGAGGTCGTCGGCGACGTCCGTCAGCGCGATCGCGGCCAGGGGCTCGCCCGCATGGCGGGTGGCGAAGGCGCGGCGGGCGGCTTCGTCCTGACAGGCGGTGAATTCTTCGCCGAGGGCTTCGCGCTGGGCTTCGTTCCAGAAGAAAAAGGCAAGGTAACCGAGGATGCCGACCACGACGGCCACGGTGGCCTTGACGATGACGCCCTGGTTGCGCTCCCAGAAGAGCCAGAGGCGGTCCTCGGCGTCCGCGTTGACGAAATCCTCGTCGACGACCACTAGGTTACGGTCATCGCCGGCCGGGGGCTGCTTGCTGGAACGGTCTTCGGGCATGGGGGGTCAACCCTTGGGAAAGGACCGATTGTGTCAACCTTCCCCGCCTTCCCCGCCTACGGGCTTGTCCCCGCCCCCCGGAGAGTAAGTATGAGGCACACATGAGCGCCTCTGCCGCTGTCCTTTCGCTCCTCCAAGCCGCCCAAGACAAGGGGCAGCTTTCCGCCGCCAGCCTGGCTAACGCCGGCGATTGGCTCCGCTCGGGGGCCCTGCCGGCCGAGGCTTTGGCCTCCTTGCGCGATCTCTGCGAACGCGGGGCCTGGGCCGAGCTCGAGGACCGCTTCTATAAGGGAATCGCCTTCGGTACTGGGGGGATGCGCGGCCGGACGGTGGGCCGGGTCTCGGCGGCCAATGAAGTGGATGCCCAGGGCTTGCCGGTCCGCGCCGCCATCGGCTCGGCCTGCCTCAACGACATCAACGTCCTCCGCGCCGTCATCGGCCTCTGGAAGCACGTCTCGGCCACCCAGCCGGGCGCCCGCCTGGTCGTCGCCCATGACGTCCGTCACTTCTCCCGTCATTTCGCTGAGCTGATCGCCGGAGCCTGGACGGAGCTCGGCGGCGAGGCCTACCTCTTCGCCGGCGCCCGCTCCACCCCGCAGCTGAGCTTCACGGTCCGCCATCTCGGCGCCCACGCCGGCGTGGTCATCACGGCCAGCCATAATCCTTCGCACGACAACGGCTTCAAGTGCTGCCTCGGTGATGGCGGACAGGTCCTGCCGCCGCACGACGGCGCGATCGTCGCCGAAGTCGGCAAGCTCGGCCCGGCCGACGTCGCGCCGTTTCTCGCGAAAGACCTCGCGCGCGTGCTCACCGTTCCGGCCTCGGCGGAGGACGCCTATCTCGCCCGCCTGGCCGGCATCGTGCTCGATCCGGAGATTATCGCGCGGCACACGCCGAAGGTCGTCTTCACGAACGTCCACGGCACGGGCGACGTCATGGTCGTGCCGGCGCTGCGCCGCGTGGGCATCGATCCGCATCTCGTCGAGGAGCAGCGTGAGCACGACGGCCGCTTCCCGACCGTCGCCTCGCCGAATCCGGAGAACGCCAGCACCTTCGCCCTCGCGCTGAAGCTCGCCGCCGAGATCGACGCCGACCTCATCCTCGCGACCGACCCTGATTCGGACCGCGTCGGCGTGGCCTGCCCGCTGCCGGCCGGCGGCCACCGTCTCCTCAACGGCAACGAAGTCGCCGCCCTGCTGGCCGAGTTCCGCCTCTCATCCCTGAAGGACGCCGGCATCCTGCCCGAAGGCGGCTCGCCGAACGCGGCGGTCGTCAAGTCCCTCGTGACCACGCCGCTCGTCGCCGCGATCTGCGCCCGCCATGGCGTCCGCTGCGTCGAGACGCTCGTCGGCTTCAAGTGGATCGCCCGCAAGCTGGAGAACTGGACACGTCGCCTCGTCGAAGGCGCCGGCGCCGACGCCCCCGCGCTCCCTTTGCTCCGACGCGCCCCGCTCGCCCTGCGTCATTCGACCCTCTTCCTGCTCGGCGCTGAAGAGAGCTATGGTTACCTCGCCGACGACGCCGTCCGCGACAAGGACGCCAACGCGACGGTGGTCATGCTCTGCGAGTTCGCCGCGCTGCTGCGCTCACGCGGTCGCACGCTGCTCGACGCGCTCGACGTCCTGCATCTCCGCCACGGCGCGCACCACGAGGACCTGCTGAACCTTTCGTTCGAAGGCGCCGAGGGCGCCGCATGCATCCGTCGTATCGTCGCCTCCTGGCGCAAGTCCCCGCCCGCCGTCATCGACGGCTCCAAGGTCCTCCGCGTCACCGACTACGAGCGCGACAAGGTGCTCGACGCCGAAGGAGAGCGCGTGCCGGCCGAGGAGTTCATCCTCGCCGAGCTGGCCGACGGCCGCCGGATCGCCGTCCGCGCTTCCGGCACCGAGCCGAAGGCGAAATTCTATTCCTTCGCCAAGGCCGACGTCGCCGACGCCGATGACCTGGCCGCCGCCCGCGCCCGCGCCCGCGCCTCGGCGCTCGCCCTCCGCGCCTGGCTCGAAGCCGACGCCAAGGTCCGCGCGAAATAATCTCATGAAGACCCCGTTCCTCCTGCCTCTCCTGCTCCTCGTCGGTTGCGCCGGCCCGGTCGGCGACCGTTCCTTCGTCGTCGAGAAGACGCCGGCCGCGGCCGCCTTGTCGGGACAGCCGGCCGCCGAGGGCGCGCTGAAGGACCGAGTCCGTGAGGCCAACGAGAAGAATGACGACCGCCTGCTCAAGCGCGACTGGCGCGCGGCGAAGCCGGCCGTCGGTCCGCAGCCGTAAGCTTACTTCAGTTTCATCCCGAAGTGCCGGGCGAAGTAGACGTCGAGCGATTCCGCGATCGCCGCGGCCGTGGCCGCCCGGTGGGCCGGCGTATCGCGCATCGGCCCGGGTACTTCGAGCTGCGCGGCGTCGAGCCGGGATTTGTCCCGTGAGCCGTGAGCCGCGATATCATACGCGCCGTTGAAGTAAGGATCCTCCAGGAGCAGGACCTCGCGGGGGGACGGCACCGACGGGACGCCGCGCGCCGCGAACAGTCCGCCGAGGCTCGTCTCGCCGCGCAGGAGTTCGGAGAACTTCGCCGGCGTCCGCTGACTGAGCCAGCGGATCGAGGAACGGGCGGCGACCGAGGTGTCGTTGTCCAGACGTTCGTCGGTCAGACGCAACTCGGAGCCCTTCAGCAGATAGCCGATCTCGATGCGCGGCTTCGGGTGGCCGTGCGAATGGAGGTCCAGGTAGAGCCCGTGCTTCGAGCGGGCGAGGACCGCGGACTCGGCTTCGTCGATGAAGGCATGGTATTCGCGCCAGACCTGCTCGGCCTTCGGCTGACCGGCGGCGCCTTCGGCGATCTCCCGGTTGCAATCCACCTTCTTGCGCGAGAGTTCGCAGACCACCAGTTGCGGAGCCTGGCCGAAGCGGGTGCGCAGCGCGTCCCGGAGGGCATGGCCGAGCGCGGTAGCGTAGGAGTCGCGCACGGTCACGCCGCTCGTCCGGTCAGGGATGTCGGCGGGCTTCGCCGCGCCGTCATGCGGCACCGAGAGCACGATCGGGAGTTCGCCGGGCCAATGCCGGATGAAGCCAGAGGCGCTGACGCGCGGGGTTTCCGCGGCCGGTTCGGCCGCCGGCGCGACGAGCGCGACGAAGCCGAGGCAGAGCGTGACCAGCGGGGTGAGCGGTCGGGGCATGCGTAAGGAAAGCCCGGCGGCCCGGCCGGGTCAAGCGGGGGCGGTCAGCGGACGGCGCCGCCGGCGAGCAAGGCGCGGACCGCGGCCTCCTCGGGCACGTCGTCCGCGGTGCTGGCCGCGCCGACGCCGTCCTGCAGGACGAAGCGCAGCTTGCCGCCGCGGACCTTCTTGTCGCGACGCATCGCGGCGAGCATCGGGTCGAGCTTGAGCGGCGCGCGCAGGGCGGTCGGCAGGGCGTGGGACTTCAGCACGGCCTCGACCTGTTCGGCCTGGGCGGCGGTGCAGTGCTTCAGTTCGGCGGAAAGGCGGGCGGCCATCACGAGACCGACGGCGACCGCTTCGCCGTGGAGGTAGGCGCCGTAGCCGGCAGTCGCTTCGATCGCATGGCCGAAGGTGTGGCCGAGATTCAGGAGCGCGCGGCCGCCCTGGGCGCTGGTCTCGCGTTCGTCGCCCGCGACGACGGCGGCCTTGATCTCCACGCAGCGGCGGATGACGCGCGGCAGGAGCGGATGATTCCAGGCGAGCGGCGAATTCTGTTCGAGCAGACCGAAGAGGTCGGCGTCGGCGATGATGCCGTGCTTGATCACCTCGGCCATGCCGGCGGCGAACTCGCGCGACGGCAACGTGGCCAGCAGGTCGGTGTCGGCGAAGACGGCCGTGGGCTGGTGGAAGTTGCCGACGAGGTTCTTGCCGGCGGCGAGGTTGATGCCCGTCTTGCCGCCGACGGAGCTGTCGACCATCGCGAGCAGGGTGGTCGGGAGCTGGTAGAAATCGACGCCGCGCTGATAGGAAGCGGCCGCGAAGCCGGCGAGGTCGCCCACGACGCCGCCGCCGAGCGCGAAGACCGCGCCGTCGCGGGCCACGCCGTTGGCGGCGAGGAAATCCCAGACGCGTGCGAGTTCGGCGGCCGACTTGGCCGTCTCGCCGTCCGCGGCGGTGGCGAGCACCGGCATCAGGCGAGCGAGTTCGGCGGCGAAACCCGACTGCGCGGCGGCGACGCCGGGCGAGGTGATCGCGACGCACTTCTGGCCGGCGGCCAGACGACGTTCGGCGGCGGCCAAGGCCTCGCGGCGCATCCCGGCCCCGATGCGGACGGGGTAGGAGCGTGAGCCTAGTTCGACGGTGACGGTCTCGGCCGACATGACGTCACGCTGGGGCGAGCGACCCCCGCTGGCAAGACAACCTCACTCGGCCAGGCCGACGATCGAGCGGGCGTAGGCCCGTGCGTCGAAGGGCTGCAGGTCGGCCGGCTGCTCGCCGACGCCGATGAAGCGGACCGGCACGCCGAGCTCGCGGACGACCGCGACGAGCGCGCCGCCGCGGGCGGTGCCGTCGAGTTTGGTCACGATCAGGCCGGTGAGGCCGACGGCTTCGTGGAAGATGCGGGCCTGTTCGATGGAGTTGGCGCCGAGCGAGCCGTCGAGGACGAGCCACTTCTCGTGCGGCGCGCCGTCATGGGCCTTGGCCGTCACGCGGACGACCTTGCGCAGTTCTTCAAGGAGGTGCGCCTTGGTGTGCAGGCGGCCGGCGGTGTCGAGGATGACGAGGTCCGCGCCGCGCGCGACGCCCGCCTTGACGGCGTCGAAGGCCACCGCGGCAGGGTCCGCGCCGGCGGCGCCGCCGACGACTTCGACGCCGAGCCGACCGGCCCAGGCGGAAAGCTGTTCGCCGGCGGCGGCGCGGAAGGTGTCGCAAGCGCCGAGCAGGCAGGTCTTACCTTCTTCGCGCCAGCGCCAAGCGAGCTTCGCGGCGGTGGTCGTCTTGCCGGCGCCATTGACGCCGAGGAGCATGATCACGTGCGGCTTCGCGAGGGCGGGCGCGGCGGCGGTCTCGCCGCCCAGCGCGCGCACGATGCTTTCGGCCGCGGCTTCGGCGGGCGAGGTCTTGCGGAGCGCGGCTTCGGTCTTCCAAGCGGCCCGGGCTGCTTCGACGACCTCGTCGGCGGTGGCGGGGCCGAAGTCGGCGGCGATCAGCCGCTCGCGCAGCTGCTCGGCGGACGCGGCGTCCATCGGTCGCGCCAAGAGATTGGCGACGGCCTCGGCCGTGCGGCTCAGGCCGGACTTCAGTCGCTCGAAGAAGCCCGCCATGGCTCAGCCGCCCTCGGCCTTGCGCGGGTCGCGCCCGAGCTCTTCCTTATAACTGTCGAGGATGCCGTTCACGAAGCGCTTGGACTCCTCGGTCGAGAACTCCTTGGCGATGTCGACGGCCTCGTTGATGCTCACGACCGGCGGGATGTCCGTGCGGCGCATGAGCTCGAAGATGGCGACGCGCAGGATGGCGAGGTCGACGCGGGCGATGCGGCCGAAGGCCCAGTTCTTGGCGTACTTGCCGATGATCTCGTCGATGAGGGCGAGGTCGCGGATGACGCCCTGGATGAGCTCCTCGGCGAAGGCGTAGTATTCGCGGGGCTGCGGGCGTTCGGAGAAGAAGTCGAAGAGGGCCGTGACCATGTCGGCGTGGCGCTGGACTTCCCACGAGCACAGGAACTGCATCGCGACGACGCGGCTGTCGTGGCGGCGGTTGCGCTTGGCCGGCGGGGCGGCGGGATCCGGGACGACCGGCTCTTCCGGGGCGACGATGGCGATCTCGACGCCGGCGGGGACGTTATGGCGGCGGAACGCGTCGACGGTCTTCTGGTTGGAGCCGATGATCTCGATCAGGCGACGATGGCTGCGGATCTCCTCGCGGAGCGCCGTGCGCGGCTCCTCGACCTGGGAGGGCAGCGGGAAGGGGCCGGAGATGCGGGCGCCGGAGCCGACGACGCTGGCGATGATGTCGGCCGCGGTCTGGTCCGCCATGCGGTAGTCGACGCCTTTGATCCGGATGCGGATCTTGGCGCGCGCGGAGGCGGAGATAGGCGAGTCGTTGTCCATCGGTCAGTTCTGGGCGAAAGGTTCCTGGCCGCCGCGCTTGCGTTCCTCTTCCTCGACCTGGTCGAGACGGGCGCCGAGCGTGATGCGGTGGCGGGCCATCGTCAGGGCGGCGTGGGCGAACTCCGTGCCGCGGTCCAGTGAACCCTGGCAGCGGGCGACGGCCTGCTCGCGGGTGTTCGTCACGACGATGCCGTTGATCATCGGGACTTCGGAACGGATGGCCGCGTCCTGGAGGGCCTGGGCCGTGGAGTGCGCGATGATCTCGTGGTGCGGGGTGTCGCCGGCGACGACGACGCCCAAGGCGATGACGCAGTCGTAATCACCGGTCATGGCCGACATGTAGGCCGCGAAGGGAATCTCGCCGGAGCCGGGGACGGCGACCTCGACGATCGAGGCGGCGGGCACGCCGGCGGCGCGCAGGCCTTTGACGGCGTTCTTCTTCAGGGCCTGGACCAGCTCGCCATTGTAACCCGCCGTCACGAGGGCGAAGCGGAGTTCGGCGCCATCGATGGCGTCAGGGGTGGGCTTGTCTAGGCTCATGGCAGAAGAACGGATTGCCGATGGAGTCGCTTAAGAACCCGTCTGCAAGCGGAAACGGCCGAAAACCCTTAGAACGGAACCTGCTCGACGATCTCCAGCCCGTAACCGCCGAGTCCCACCACCTTGCGCGGGTTGTTCGTGATGAGGCGGATGCGGCGCAGGCCGAGGTGCGAAAGGATCTGGGCGCCGATGCCGTAGTCGCGCGCGTCCATCTGGCCGAGACGCACGCCATCTTGGTCGGCCTGCATGCCCCCGAAGGGCTGGGCGACGTGGACGATGACGCCATGGCCGGCCTTGGCGACGGCTTCGAAACTGGAGGCGAGCGAGGCGCCCGCCCCGAAGGCGCTGCCGCGGAAAAGGTCGCCGAGCATGTTCTCGCGCTGGACGCGGACGAGCGTGGGCGTCTCGTCCGGCTGGCCGAGGGTGAAGACGAGATGCTGGCGGGCGTCGGGCAGCGAGCGGTAGACGCGCAAGGTGAATTCGCCCCAGGCCGACTTGAAGGGGCTTTCGGCGACGAGCTCGACCAGGCGTTCGCGGCGGTGACGGAACTCGATGAGCTGCGCGATCGAGATCATGTGCAGGCCGAACTTGCGCTTGAGTTCGACGAGTTCGGGCAGGCGGGCCATCGAGCCGTCCTCGTTGAGGATCTCGCAGATGACGCCGCTCGGGTGCAGGCCGGCGAGGGAGGCGAGGTCGACCGCGGCTTCGGTGTGGCCGGCACGCTGGAGCACGCCGCCCGGACGGGCGAGGAGCGGGAAGATATGGCCGGGCTGCACGAGCGCCTCGGGTTTGGCCTGAGGGTCGGCGAGGATCGCGATGGTCTTCGCGCGGTCGTAAGCGGAGATGCCGGTGGAGATGCCTTCGGCGGCGTCGACGGAGACCGCGAAGGCGGTGCGCTGCGACTCGCGGTTCTCGGGCACCATCTGGGAGATGCCCAGGCGACGCAGCTGATGCTCGACCGTCGGGACGCAGATGAGCCCGCGCGCATGGCGGATCATCATGTTGACCGTCTCAGGGGTGGCTTTGGACGCCGCCATGACGAGGTCGCCCTCGTTCTCGCGGTTCTCGTCGTCGGTCACGATGACGAGCTTCCCGGCGGCGATATCCGCCAGGGCTTCCTCGATGGTGTCGAAGGGCTCGTTCATGAAAGTGGGAGGTTCGAACTTGGTCGTAACCTCCCACGGTGCAAGCGGGGAGATGGGTCCCCGCGGGCGAAAACGAGCCGGATGGCTTATTTGGCGGCCTTGCCCTTGCCCTTGCCTTTGCCCTTGGCGGCCGGCGCGGCCGGCTTCGGGGCGGCGGCCATGGCTTCGGCGATCTGCACGCTGGCTTCCTTCCAGGAGGCCTTGGGCTCGGCCTTGGCGCTCCAGATCACGAGATTACGGAAAGTGGCCGACTGTCCCCCGCAGGTGAAGCCCGGGTTGGCTTTCTCGGCCTTGAAGAGTTCGTCGCGTCCGAAGCCGCTGATCTTGCCGTCAATCGTCGCGACCATCGTGTCGCCGACCATCTCCAGTACGACGCGGTGCCAGCTGCCGGCTTCGAAGGCGTGCGCCTGATTCAGGAAGATGACGGACTTGTCGGGACCGTCGTGGTCATGGTCGTCCTTCTGGATGCGCAGCGAGGTCGGCGTGATGAGCACGCGGGCGACGTGTTCCTTGGCGTCATTGATGCTCAACGAGACGGACTTGGCGCCATCGAGGCGGAATTCGAAGGCAGCGACGAAGTCCTGGAGCTTCGTGTTCACGCGGCCGGCGGCGCCATGCTTGTCTTCGGGCAGTTCTTCGACGCGGATGCCGTCGGCGTTCCGCTCCCACTTGCCCTTGGCAATCTTCCACTGGGCGGCGGCCGCTTCCTTGGTCAGGGCGTCGGCGACGAGTTCCTTGTCCGGCTGCGCGAGCAGGGTGGACGGGGCTTCGGCGGCGGCGAGCGGTGAGACGAGGGCGAGGAGAGCGAGGAGGCGGAGCGACATAAGAGGAGGGAGTGTATGGATGTAACCGCGGAAACGGACGAGGGTTGCGATTATTCGTAGGTCAGCTGCGCGGATAGGACGCTGTCCTCGTCGGCCACGAAGCGGACCCAGTAGGCGTTCAGCCAGGATTCGAAGGCGTGGGTGATTTCTGCGCCGGCCGCGACCTCGAAGGTGCGATAGGCGGAGGTACGGCCGTCGCCGGCGACGTCGAGGAGCACGGATACACGGACGGCCTTCGCGCCGTGGTTGGTCAGCTTGAGGGTCTTCTGGTCGTAGCCGGTCATGAGGTACGGATCCGAGGGAGCGCCTTTCTGGACCGCGCTATTCTTCCACGGGCCACCGAAGCCGCGCGGCTTGCCGAGCTTCCAGAGGTCGTCGGCGGCGCCGACCCACACGGCGGCCTGGCCGTCGTCGGAACGGATGACATGGCGGTCGCCCTTCGCGGCTTCGGGCGAGACGCCGCTGAGCACGAGCAGGCCGCGATAGGAGCAGTAGTCATGTACGGCGGCGTCGCTCGTGGCGATCGGACGCATGCGGATGGCGCCCTTGGCGTTGAGCGCGGGCAGTTCGTAGAAGGTGCCGTGGGCCTGGAGCATGTCGCGCTCAGTGCAGACTTCGCGGGCCTTGCGCAATGCCGAGCGGCCGAGCAGGCCGTCGTGCGCCGCGGAGGGCGAACGCGGCAGACGCCAGCGCACGCCGCTTTCCTCGAAGATGACGGACGCCGCGTCGGCGGTGACGATGCCCTGCGGGATGGGCGTGTTCTTCTGCACGAAGGCGGCGACCTGCGGGTCCGCCATCTTGGTGAGCTTGAGGTCGGCGGAGAGTTCGTAGGCCGCGCCGACGGTGGTCTGGTCGGGCGTCACGGTCGCGGCCAGCACGGAGAGGGTGCGGAGGTTCGCGCCGCGCGTGAGCAGGAAGGCGCCCAGCGATGTCGCGTCGCCGGCCTTGCTGAGTCCGTTGAAGAGCACGTTGCGTTCGGTCGCACGTTTGTCTTCGGTGGCGTATTGGAACGTGACGCTCGCCTTGGCGACGTCGCGGTCGGCCTTCGCGCGAATCCAGGCACCGGGCAGGTCCGCCGGGATTTCGACCCAAGCCGAGGCTTCGCCGGCTTTCAGCGCGACGTCGCGCCAGGCTTTCCACTGACCGTCGCCCTGGGCGTCGATCTCCAGCGTGTAGTTCGTCGCGGCTTCGCCGTCATGAGCAAGGAAGACCGCGCGCTTGGCGAAGCCCGTGAGCAGGAACGGATCGGAGGCGACGCCGGCCTTGACCGGTTCGTCGACCCAGACGCTGCCGCGACCGATGGCTGGGCCGAGCTTATCGGGCGCGTCGAGCGCCGTGAACCAGAGATTGGACTGCGACTGGCCCGGGCCGGCGAGCGCGCCTTTCGCAGGACGCTTGTTGAGGAATTCGGATTTCGCGGTGTCGTCGCAACCGAAGACGAGGCGGTCCTGCCAGCGCGTGAAGTCGCCGATGACTTTCAGATAGGCGGAGCGCGGCGCGAGGCCGGCGGATTGCTTCGACGAAAAGCCCGCGGGGAATTTCCAGAAGAGGCCGTGCATGGTCATCAGACGCGAGCCGTCTTCGCCGATGTCGCGGATACGCGGCCACTCGGTGTTCCAGCCGTGGGCGCCGTCGTAAGAGTGGCTGCCTTTGGGCAGGCGGTAGCTCGTCCACTTGCCGTCTTCCATCACCATCAGGATGACGGAGCGAAAATCCCAGCCGACGGTCCACAGCGGATCTTTCGCCGGATCGGCGTTGCCGGTCAGGCCGCCGGGCCCGGTGACTTCGGTGAACTGGTTGCGGCGGACGAGCGTCCAGTTGCCTTCGCCGTTGAACGAGCCGAGGCCTCCGCTGACGATGGTCGGATCGACGAGCGCCTTCGGGCTTAGCTCACCGTTGTTCGCGAGAATCACCTGGCCTTGGCCGGAGTAGAGGCCCTTGCCGTGATAGCCTGCGAGGGTCGAAGTGATCGTGGCCGGGCTGACCTCCGCGGTCTGGCCGGGCTTGGGCTTATTCTTGATCTCCTTGATGAGGCCTTTCACCGCGAGCGTGCGGACGTCGACCTCATACAGGCCGTCCTCCATCGTGGCGAAGTAGACCTTGTTCGCGGGGTCCGTCAGGTGACGAGCGTTGCCGGTGAGGCGGCCGGGCATGAGTTTCGGCGGGATGACGCGCACTTCACGCTCGGCGCCGATGAAGTAAGGCCCGATGACGAGCTGGTTCGACTCCTTATGGATCATGCGGTTGGCGGGCGTGCCGCCGACGCTTTCCAGCCGCACGATCTGTCGCAGGTCCGGCGTGATCTCGTAGAGCTTGTCGCTCGAGCCGAACGGTAGGTGCGGTCCGTAGGTGATGACCCAGAGACGGTCGGCCCACGGTACGACGGCGCCGGTGCCGCATTCGCCCTCGTTATTGAAATAGGCGAGCTCGGGATAGATGCCGGACCATTCCTGCGGCGCGGCCGAGGAGGAAGACGCCAGTGTGGCCAGGGCGAACGCGGCGAACGAGCGGAGCGAAGACGGGGTCATGGCGTAACTTTTCCCGCCTGCCTGAGGGTGGCAAGGTCAGGATATCACGCGCAGAAGAAAGGCTAGAAGCAGCCAGCATGCTAAGAGGAACGACGGGACGCCCAGCAGCCTAACCAGGATCCTGGACTGCGCCTGCGCGAGGAAGGTCGCCGCCAGGAGCGCGCCACCGGCCGGCCCCAGCCAACGATGCGGCAGGGTTAGCTCCAGATTCAGACCTGGCAACTCCGCGCAAGCCTGCGCGATCCAGGTCATCCCGTGCAGCCACGCTCCGGCGATTCCGTTGATCCACATCGCCGGCCAGGCGAGCCCATCGCTCACGCCGCAGGCCACGGACGCCATGCCGAGCATCAGCGGAATCTCCGAGAGCGGCACGAGCACGAGGTTCACGAGAATGCCGCCCCAGCTGGCCTTGCCGAAGAGCCCGAGCGTCAACGGCGCGCCCGCGAGCGTGGCGGCGAGCGAGACGCAGAGACCGCCGAGCAGGAATTTTCTCACGCGCCAGCGGAGTCGCTGCGTCGCGGTCTGCGCGGCGGCCGGCGTAAGCCGTTCCTCCTCGGTCGGCCGGGCGCACAGTTCCGCGGCCGGGCCGCCCGCCGCGATGATGCCGAGCACCGCCGCATAGCTGAGCTGGAAGCCAGCGTCGGCGCACGCTTCCGGCGAGAGGATCAGCGTGACCGCACAGGCGAGGGCCAGCGACTGGAGGGCCGGCGTGTCGCGTTCGCCGACCCGCCCGCCCCAGAGGAAGGCGGCCATGATCCAGGCGCGCACCGAGGAAGGCGACGCGCCCGTCACCTGCACGTAGAGCCAGAGCAGCGCGAGGATGGCGACACCGGCCGGGATTTCCGGCAGGCGCGCGCGGCGCGTCAGCCAGAGCAAAGCGGCCGCCATGCCGGCGATGTGCAGGCCGCTGATCGCGAAGAGGTGCAGCGTGCCGGTCGTCGCGAAGGCTTCCTTGGCTTCCGCGGGCAGGAGCGCCGTACGCCCCAGCATCGTCGCGGCGAGCAAAGCGCCGCCATCGGGATCATGCCAAGGCATCTGGCGCAACCAGGCGTCGAGCCGACGCTGCTGCGCTTGTCGCCAGCGCGCGAAGCGCGAAGCCGGCGCGAGTTCGCCGAGCACCCGTCCGCCGCGCAACTTCAACGTCGCTCCCTGCGAGCGTAGCCAGGCGTCATAGCCGTCGACGTCCTGCTTGATCGCGACGAGTCCGCCGGCGAGCATGAGCTCGGCGCCTTCGGCCGGACAGTCGCCGCGCGCGGAGAGGGCGACGCGTCGCCGGAAGAACGGCCCGTCGCGTTCGGTGATCCAGCCGAGGCCGGTCCAGCCTTCACCATCGGCCCGTGGGGAGGCGCGCTCGATCATGACCGCCACTTCGACGAAAGGCCGGCGCACGACGGGCGTGTCTTGCGGCGGTGTGCGGAGGTGATGCCAGGCTGCGCCGAGGCAGGCCCCCGCGATCACGAGCATGACGGAAGCGAGCAGCGCGCGGGAGCGGGACGCCCAGGCGATGGCGCCAGCGACAGTTCCCGCGAGCAGCCAGTGGCCGGGGTCGACGCCGATCCAAGCGTCGAGCGAGCAGCCGAGGAGGAGGGGCAGGGCGAGCCAGAGCGCCGGACAGTGTCCGAAGCGGTCGGGGGTCAGGGAGTCTTGCTCCAGGGAGTCGGGCCTTGCCATGGACGGAGGCCATGGTCGCCGACGGGCAGGGATCGGACCTCCGCGGCGAGCGAACCCCAGGCGGGGTGCTTGGCGAGGGCCGGGTCCTGAAGCAGATTCCTTAGGGGTAAGATGACGAACCCACGGGAAGACCACCTAGGGTGGGGGAGGGTCACCGTCGGACTGTCCCACTTCCCCTCTTCATAGAAGAGCAGATCGATGTCCAAGGTCCGGGGGCCATTGCGGTTCGTCGTCCGTTCCCGACCCAATTGCCGCTCAATTTCGAGGGTCGCGGCCAGTAATTCGTCGGGATTTTTATCGCAAGCAATTGCCAGACAAAGGTTTAAGAAATTAGGCTGATCGGCATACCCGACCGGATCGGAGTCGACCGCCTCGGAAATGGCTAAAATCTGTACTCCCGGGAGTTCCCCCAGGCGGGCGATGGCTCGGGCGAGAAGGTCGGCCCGCTCCCCGAGGTTGCTGCCGAGGCCCAGGATATAGTGGAGGCGGGCTCTGCTCACGCCCGCTCGCGCCGGATCTTGACCGAAATCGCGTCAAACTCCGCCGCCACGGGGGCGAAGGGCTTGTTCACCTCGACGGTGACCGCCTTGACCACGGTGAAAGTCCCCAGAATTCGCGCGGCGATCTGCTGGGCCAAGGTCTCGATGAGGTAGACCGGCTGGCCGGTCAGTTGCGCTTCGACCGTCCGGATGACGTCGGCGTAATTGACGGTCAGCTTCAGGTCGTCGGCCGCAGCGGCCGGACGGGTGTCGATCTCGAGGTCTACGGAGACGGTGAACCGCTGGCCGAGGCGTTTCTCCTCGGGCAGGGCGCCATGGTGTCCGAAGGACTTGATGCCGGCGATCCTGATGATGTCCACGCCCCGATGAATGACCGCCCGGGACGACCCTGCAAGCGCCTTCCCGCGGGGCGCCCGCAATTGTTAGAAGTCCCCACTTGACCAACCTTCCGACGGTCGCTGACAGTCCGCGGAACACTATGCCTAAGAGGACCGATATCCGTTCAATCCTCATCATCGGCTCGGGACCGATCATCATCGGCCAGGCCTGCGAGTTCGATTATTCCGGCACCCAGGCCTGTAAGGCCCTGCGCGAAGAAGGCTACCGCGTCATCTTGGTGAACTCGAACCCCGCCACGATCATGACGGACCCCGAGACGGCGGACGTCACCTACGTGGAACCCCTCACGGTCGAATCCGTGGAACGCATCATCGCCAAGGAGAAGCCCGACGCGCTGCTCCCGACGCTCGGCGGTCAGACCGCGCTCAACCTCTCGCTCAAGCTCGCCCGCACCGGCGTCCTCGCCAAATACGGCGTCGAACTGATCGGCGCGAAGGAAGCGGCGATCGAACGCGGCGAAGACCGCGAGATCTTCAAGAAGCTGATGCTCGACATCGGCCTCGACGTGCCCCGTTCCCGCGTCGTGAAGTCCCTCGACGCCGCGCGTGAGACCATCGCCCTGATCGGTGGCGAATTCCCGGTCATCATCCGCCCGTCCTACACCCTCGGCGGCACCGGCGGCGGCATCGCCTACAACCGCGAAGAATTCGAGCGCATGGCGCAGGCCGGTCTCGACGCTTCGCCCGTCCACGAGGTCCTCATCGAGGAGTGCCTCCTCGGCTGGAAGGAATACGAGATGGAAGTGATGCGCGACCATAAGGACCAGTGCGTCATCATCTGCTCGATCGAGAACTTCGACCCGATGGGCGTCCACACCGGCGACTCCATCACCGTCGCCCCCGCGCTCACGCTGACCGACAAGGAATACCAGCTGATGCGCGACGCCTCGTTCGCCGTCATCCGCGCCGTCGGCGTCGAGACCGGCGGTTCGAACATCCAGTTCTCGGTCAACCCGGCCAACGGCCGCATGATCGTCATCGAGATGAACCCGCGCGTGTCGCGTTCGTCCGCCCTCGCCTCCAAGGCCACCGGCTTCCCGATCGCCAAGATCGCCGCCAAACTCGCCGTCGGCTACTCGCTCGACGAGCTCCAGAATGACATCACCAAGTCCACGCCGGCCTGCTTCGAGCCGACGATCGACTACGTCGTCACCAAGATCCCGCGCTTCACGTTCGAGAAGTTCGTCGGCGCCGACACGACCCTGACCTCCGCGATGAAGTCCGTCGGCGAGGCGATGGCCATCGGCCGCACGTTCAAGGAATCCTTCCAGAAGGCCCTCCGCTCCCTCGAGATCGGCGCCTGGGGCTTCGGTTGCGGCGGCAAGTTCGGCGACGCGGCCTTCACCGACCTCACCGAGATCCGCGCGCGCCTCGCCCGCCCGAATCCGGAACGTCCGTTCTTCGTCCGCTACGCGATGCTCGCCGGCCTGACCGAGAAGGAGATCTTCGACCTCTCCAAGATCGATCCGTGGTTCCTGCGCCAGCTGCGCGGCATCGTCGACATCGAGCTCGCCCTCAAGGCCGCCGGCAAGTCCGTCGGCGCCGACCTGCTCCGTCAGGCCAAGGAAGCCGGCTTCGCCGACCGCCAGATCGCCCATGCGACCGGCCTCGCTCCTGCTTCGGTCTACTCCCAGCGCAACGCCGTCGGCATCAAGACGGTCTTCCGCCTCGTCGATACGTGCGCCGCGGAATTCGAATCCTTCACGCCTTACTTCTACTCCACCTACGGCGACGAGTCCGAGGTCCGTCCTTCGGCCAAGAAGAAGGTGATGATCCTCGGCGGCGGCCCGAACCGCATCGGCCAGGGCATCGAGTTCGACTACTGCTGCGTCCACGCTTCCTACGCGCTCCGCGCCGCCGGCTACGAGACGGTGATGGTGAACTCCAATCCCGAGACGGTCTCGACCGACTACGATACCTCCGACCGCCTCTACTTCGAGCCGCTCACGCTCGAGGACATCCTGGAGATCTACCGGACCGAGCAGTGCGTCGGTGCCATCGTCCAGTTCGGCGGCCAGACCCCGCTCAACCTCGCCGCGGACCTCGAAGCCGCCGGCGTCACGGTGGTCGGCACTTCGCCCGCGAGCATCGCGCTCGCCGAGGACCGCCAGCAGTTCAAGGACATCCTCATCGAGCTCGGCATCCGCCAGCCGGTCAACAAGACCGCCCTCTCGGCCGAAGAAGCCTACCAGGCCGCCGAAGAGATCGGTTTCCCGGTCCTCCTCCGTCCGTCCTTCGTGCTCGGCGGTCGCGGCATGTTCATCGTCTATGGCATGGACGAACTGAAGTCCGTCGTGCGCGAGGCCTTCGACGTCGCCCCGGGCAAGCCCGTGCTGCTCGACAAGTTCCTCGAAGACGCGATCGAACTCGACGTCGACGCGATCTCCGACGGCGAGACCACCGTCATCGGCGGCATGCTCGAGCACATCGAGCACGCGGGCGTGCACTCCGGCGACGCCGGCATGGTGCTGCCCCCGCACTCCCTCTCGCCCGCCCTTGTCGACGAAGTCCGTCGCATCACCCATTCCCTCGCCAAGCGCCTGAAGGTCGTCGGCCTGATGAACATCCAGTTCGCGATCAAGGACGGCATCGTGTTCATGCTTGAGGTCAACCCGCGCGCTTCGCGCACGATCCCGTTCGTGTCGAAGGCCATCGGCGTGCCGCTCGCGAAGCTCGCTTCGCTCTGCATGCTCGGCGCCAAGCTCAAGGACCTCGGCTTCACCCGCGAGATCCGTCCGCCCTATTGGTCCGTCAAGGAATCCGTCTTCCCGTTCAGCCGCTTCCCCGGCGCCCCCGTCGCGCTTTCGCCCGAGATGCGTTCGACCGGCGAGGTCATGGGTTGCGATGACGATCTCGGCATGGCCTACGCCAAGGCGCAGATGGCCGCGCAGCCCGCGCTTCCGGTCGCCGGCAGCGCCTTCCTCTCCGTCAAGGACCGCGACAAGGACGGAGCCGTCGCCGTCGCCCGCGACCTGGCTTCCCTCGGCTTCAACATCTTCTCCACCAGCGGCACCGCCGCGGCCATCGAGGCCGCCGGCGTCAAGGTCACCAAGCTCGGCAAGATCTCGGAAGGCGCGCGCCCGAACGCGCTCGACCTCCTCAAGAACGGCCAGCTGCAGATGATCGTGAACACCGCCGCCGGCATGCTCCCCCGCAAGGACGAGAACGCCATGCGCGCCGAGGCCGTCCTCCGCGGCGTCTACATGGCTTCCACGATGAACGCCGCCCGCGCGGCCGTCCTCGGTATCCGCTCCCTGCGCGCCCACCCCCTCACCGTCTGCTCCCTGCAGGAGCACGCAAAGGTGCTTCCCCCGCAGGCCTGAATCGGCTAGGTAATCCTTTCCCATGAAATACCCCGTCCTCGCCGCGTTGGCTGTCGCCGTCGCCTCCCTCCATGCCGCCGACGCGCCGAAGCCCGCCGCCGAAGCCCCCACTCCTCCCCCCGCACCCAAAGTGAAAACCCTCACCCCTGAACAGGTCAAACAGGCCTGGACCATGCTCGGCTTCTCCATCGCCAGCCAGTCCCCCATGCCGCAAGTGAACTCGCAGCTCGAGCTCACCGACGAGGAGATCGAACTCTTCCTCGTCGGCGTGCGTCAGGCGATGCGCGGCGACAAGCCGAAGTTCAACCCGGCCGAACTCGGCGAAGGCGCCGACGCCATGTTCCAGGAACGCGTCAACGCCAAGGCCGGCAAGTGGGGCAAGCAGAACGACGAATTCCTCGCCAAGATCGACGCCGACAAGTCGGTGACGAAGACCGCCTCGGGCCTCCGCTACAAGATCCTCGCCGCGGGTTCCGATGTGAAGCCGACCAAGGAATCCACCGTGAAGTGCCGCTACGAAGGCAAGCTGGTCGACGGCAAGGTCTTCGACTCGACCAAGAGCCGTAACAACGAGCCGACCGAATTCCCGCTCAGCGGCGTCATCCCGGCCTGGACCGAAGGTGTCCAGCTCATCGGCGTCGGCGGCAAGATCGTCCTTTATTGCCCCTCCGCTATCGCCTACGGCGAGCAGGGTCAGGGCCCGATCCCCGGCAAGTCCGTCCTCGAGTTCGAGGTCGAGCTCGTCGAGATTTCCAAGGGTAAGTAAGCCCTGGTCTCCGGACCTGCCACCGCGGCGCGCCGAAAGGCGCGCCGCTTTGCTTTACGGAGGGAACAAACTCTGCCTAGATGGGTACTTACCCCTAACTTGATGCGGCTCGCGCTCTCCATGGCCTTCCTGTCTTCGGCGACTTTGCTCGCCGCTGGACCGGCCGTGTCCGCTTCCGCGCCTAGCCTGACTTTGCAGCAGGCGGTCGACCGCACCCTCGAGCATAACCTCGGCCTGGCCGTCACCCGCCTCGATGCCTGGCGTGCCCTCGACGCCGTCGACGTCTCGCTCTCCGTCTTCGATCCGACCTTGGCCTGGACCAACCGTCTCAACGGCAGCCGGACGCCGACCGATATCCTGAACGACGATCCCGCGTTCCGGGCCCATAGCTCCGACCTCAGCCTCAGCCAACGTTACACTTGGGGCGGCACGCTCTCGCTCGGGACCAGCCTGACTCGTACTTGGGCCGACTCGGGCACCGCCGGCCTGGCCTCGACGTTCAATCCCGCCACCAACATCGCCTACACGCAGCCGTTGCTCGCCGGCGGTTGGCAGGCGGTGAACCTCACCGCGCTCATCTCCGCGCGCCAGTCCGCGCTCCGCAGCCGCCTCTCCTTGCGCGCGACCGCGCTCGACCTGATCCGCGACGCGGAAGTCGGCTACTGGACGCTTGCCTCCGCCCGCGCGCTCGTCGCCTTCCGCGAGACCAGCCTGAAGTCGGCCTCTTCCTTGCTCGAACAGATCCAGTCCCGTCGCTCCCTCGGCGATGCGACCATCCTCGACGAGCTCCAGGCCGAGGCGGACGTCGCCGCCCAGCGCGTCGGCGTGCTCAATGCCCGTCAGGCGCTCGACAACGCCGAGATGAGCCTCCGCCGTCTGCTCGGACAAGGCACGGCGGAAGACGTCGATCAGCCGCTCGCGGTGGATCCGCTGCCGACGACCGCCGTCCCCGCGGCCGCGGCGTTCTCTCCGTGGATCCGCGTGGTCGCCGACTTCGATTTCGCCACGGAGATCCAGCGCGCGAACATCGTCCAGGCTGACGCCCTCGTGGCGCAGGCCGAGCAGAACGACCAGCCGAGCCTGAATCTTTCCGTCGGCTCCGGTCGTTACGGCGAAGGCGGCATGGGCGCCGGTGTCTCGGGCGGCCTCGACAACTATCGTCGCCAGGCCGGCTGGACGAACTTCGCGGAGCTCCGGTTCTCCTTCCCGCTCGGCTTCCGCGAGGCCGAGGCGAATCTCCGCGCGGCATCTCGTTCCCGTCGTCAGGCCGAACTGCGTCTCGCCGACGTCCGCCAGTCCCTGGTCTTCTCCGCCCGCGCCACGTGGCGCGAACTCGAGGCCGCCCGCGCGCGCGTCGAGGCCGCCACCTCGGCGCTCGAACTCCAGCGGCAGTCTTACGAAGGTGAACGCGCCCGCTTCGCCGCCGGCCAGTCGGATCTCCCCCGCGTGCTCCAGGCGCAGGCCTCGCTCGACGCGGCCCAGCTCGCCTGGGTCCAGTCTCACCTCGACGCGCGCGCGGCCTCCGCGAAGGTCGCCCGTCTCGACGGCTCCATCCTGACGCGCCATGGTTTCACCATGGACGCCGTCGAGCAGAAGGTCGGCGCCGGCCTCGGCCCGGCGGATCCGCTGCCCCCTCTGACCACCACCCCATGAAGTTCCTCAAGCCTCTCCTCCTCGCCGTGGTCGTCGGCGGCCTCGCGTTCGCCTTCTGGCCCGCCAAGAAGCCGGCCCGCGCCGGCGCGTCTTCCTCCGAGTCCCGCGCCGAGAAGCGCGACATCCGCGAGACGGTGGAAGCCGCAGGCTTCGTCCGCGCGGTCATCTTCAGCTCCATCCGCGCCCAGGTCAGCGGCCCCATCCTCAAGCTCCATGTCCAGACCGGCGACATGGTGAAGAAGGACCAGATCCTGGTCGAACTCGACCCGGTCCTCGCCAACGCCGACGAGGAGCAGGCTCGCCGGACCGTCCAACTGCAGACCTTCACGTTGGAGCGGCTTGAGCGCGACCTTCGTCGCGTCGAGGTGCTCGTGAAGAAGAATTTCGTCTCCGAGCGCGAGGTGCTCGATCACCGCACCGCCTACGAGGTCGCCAAGCTCCAGCGTGACATCGCCCAGGCCAAGCTCGACACCGCCGTCGAGATGGTGCGCCGCACGATCATCCGCGCCCCGCACGACGGACAGGTCTCCGATTGCACCGTGCTCGTCGGCCAGATCGTCATCGGCGCCCAGTCCATCAACAACGGCACCCCGCTGATGACCGTGTCCGACACCTCGGTCCTGCGCGTCGACGTCAACCTGAACGAGTTCGCGGCCACCCGCGTCGACCTCGGCAAGGACGCCGTGGTGACCTTCGACTCCATCCCGGGCCTGCGCAAGCCGGGCAAGATCACCTTCATGACGCCGTTCGGCACCGCCGACCTCAAGGTCCCTGACCTGCGCGTCTTCCCGACGCAGGTCTCGTTCACCTCGGGCGACGGCGTCCGCCCGGGCATCAGCGGCAACGTCACCGTCACGGTGGATAGCGTGAAGGGCTGCATCGCCGTCCCCGTCTCGGCCGTGTTCATCGACGGCGCCGACCGCCTCGTCTACGTCCGCGCCGCCGACGGCGAGTGGGAGTCCCGCAAGGTGACGCTCGGCCTGAGTGACGCGAGCTGGACGCAGATCAAGGAAGGCGTCGCGCTCGGCGAGGTGGTCAGCCTGATCCGGCCCGCCCTGACCCGCTGAGATGCCTCCGCTCATCGCCATCCGCGGCCTCCGCAAGACCTACCGCATGGGCGATGAGAACGTCCACGCCCTCGACGGCGTGGACCTGGATTTCCAGAAGGGCGAGTTCGTCGCCATCCTCGGTCCTTCCGGCTCCGGCAAGTCGACGCTCATGCATATCCTTGGTTTCATGGATACGCCGAGCGAGGGCAGCATCGTCTTCGACGGCGAAGAAGTCGCCCGCCTCGACCCTGATCGCCGCGCGTGGTATCGTTCCCATCGCGTCGGGTTCGTCTTCCAGGCCTTCAACCTGTTGCCTCGCCTCACCGTCGTGGAGAACGTCGCTTTGCCGCTGCTCTACCGCGACAACTCCGATCCGGAGGCGAACCTCGCCGCCGCGCGCGTCGCCCTTGAACGCGTCGGCATGTCCCACCGCCTCGACCACCGTCCCACCCAGCTCTCTGGCGGCGAACGCCAGCGCGTCGCGGTGGCCCGCGCGATCGTCGGCACGCCCTCGATCATCTTCGCCGACGAACCGACCGGCAATCTCGACGTCAAGAACGTCGACCGCGTGCTCGAACTGCTCGGCTCCCTGATCAAGGAGGGCATCACCGTCGTGCTCGTCACGCACGACCTATCCGTCGCCGAGAGGGCCCACCGCGTCATCTCGATGCGCGCCGGCCTCGTCCAGGAGGACCGCGTCCGATGAGTCTCTTCGACCGCGTCCGTCCGGCCGTCATCAACGGCCTCCGCGAGCTCCAGGCCAACAAGGTCCGTTCCTTGCTCTCCATGTCGGGCATCATCCTCGGCGTCGCCTCGCTGGTCGCGATGGTCACCGTCGTCCAGGGGATGGTCGGTAATTTCCGCCAGTTCGTCGACGCCATGGGCGGCATCGAGAAGATCACGGTCCTGCGGGAGCTTCTGCCGAAGGAGCAGGAGCATCTCGCCGAACTCTCCGAAGGCCTCACCATGCGCGACGTCGAGCGCATCCGTCGCACCGTGCCGCTCGTGCGCAACATCTCGCCCGAGGCCCGCGTGGGCTACGAGAAGATCGTCTACGAGGACCGCGAGACCAACACTTACGTGACCGGCGTGACCGCCGACTATCTGCCGGTGGCCAAGCGCTGGGTCGAGCCGGACCAGGGACGCTTCGTGAGCGACCTCGACGTGCACAACATGACCGACGTCATCGTGCTCGGCTCGGCCGTCGTCCCCGAACTCTTCGCGCCGAACGTCGATCCCGTCGGCCAGGTGGTCAAGGTCCGCGGCCGGCGCTTCACCGTCATCGGCGTGCTCAACAACATCGAGGGCACGGGCATGCAGATCCGGTCCGCGAACTCCCGCAGCTCCGGCGGCGCCTGGCGCTATCGGAACAGCGGGGCGTTCATCCCGGTGACCACCGCGCTCACCAAGTACAACGGCAACGACCGGCTCAGCGGCCTCGGCCTCCGCATCGCGGACCCCGAGCAGCTGCGCGACGCGGTCGAGCAGGCCGAGCGCACGATGCTCGCCGCCCACAAGGGCCTGCGCGACTTCTCCATCTCGACCAACGAGCAGACGCTCGAGGATTTCCGCAAGACCGAGGCCGCCTTCAAGCTCTCGCTCGGAGGCGTGGCCGGCATCTCGCTCTTCGTCGGAGGCATCGGGATCATGAACGTGATGCTGGCTTCCATCAACGAACGCATCCGCGAGATCGGCGTCCGCAAGGCGGTCGGCGCCCGCGGTTCGGATCTTTTCCTGCAGTTCCTCGCCGAGGCCGCGGTGGTCTCGGTCGTCGGCGGCCTCATCGGCCTGCTCGTCTCGGTCGGCATCGTGTCGCTGATGAACTTCATCCTCATGCAGGCTCTGCCGACCGGCGCGGTCGCGACCCTCGACTGGGTGATCATGGCGGAAGGCCTGGCCTTCTCGGTGGTCATCGGCCTCGTCGCCGGCGTCTATCCCGCCTTGCGCGCCGCCAAGCTCGACCCGATCGAGGCCCTCCGCCATGAATGATTTCCCCATGAAAACCCTGCTCCTGACGCCCCTGCTCCTGACGCTCGCCGGTTGCACGGCCGCCCCCCTGCCGCCCATCGCGGTCTGGGAAGGCGCCCCGCCGGCCGAGACCCTCACGCTCAAGCCGGGCCAAGACCCGCGCGGCACGATCAACAAGCAGACGCACCGCGCCGACGTCTTCATCCCGGAGTTCGTCGTTTACCCGGCGGCGAAGCCCGGCGCGCCCCTCGTCATCGTCTGCCCCGGCGGCGGCTATGGTATCCTGGCCGAGACGCATGAAGGCAGCGAGGTCGCCAAGCGTCTCAACGCTTTCGGCAGCGCCGCGGTGGTCCTGAAGTATCGCGTCCCGCGCCGCGACCCGAACAAGCCTTGGATCGTCCCCGTACTCGACGCCCGCGAGACCTTGCGGATCGTGCGCGCCCGCGCCGCCGAGTGGAACGCCGACCCGAAGAAGATCGGCATCCTTGGTTTCTCCGCCGGCGGTAATCTCGCCGCCCGCGTCGCCTACGCGCCGGCCGCTCCGGACGCGCCGCGCCCCGATTTCGCGGTGATGGTCTACCCGGCGTATCTCTTCGAGAAGGACAAGCCGGACAGCGTGCTCCGCGAGGGCCCGGACGGCGTCGTCCCGCCCAAGGGCGTGAAGCCCGTGCCGGCGTTCTTCGCCCACAGCGCCGACGATTCCTATCCGGCCGAAGGCTCGATGGCGTTCGCGAAGCTCCTTAAGTCGATGGGCGGCTCCGCCGAAGTCCACGTCTGGGCCAAGGGCGGCCACGGCTGGGGCGCTTCCGAGCGCTGCCTCGCCGCCCGCCGCTGGACCGACCTGCTCGGTGAGTGGATGAAGGACCAGGGCTTGCTGCAGCCCTGAGGCCGTTCCCATCTAGGCACAAAAAAGCCGCCCGATCGGGCGGCTTTTGTTTGGACCGACGCAGGCTGCTTAGAACTTGAAGCGCAGACCGGCGACGCCTTCGAAGCTGTTCACCTGGCGGTTCTCTTCGCCGACGACGTTCGCGAAGTCGACGTTGTAGAGCTGGTGCAGGCGGGCGGTCAGGGTGAAGTCGACGTTTTCGTTGATCTCGAAGCGCAGACCGGCGAACACGTCGGAGGCGAGGGCGGACTTGTTGACGGTGTTCTTCATCCAGCCGTAGCCGATGCCGGCGCCGATGAAGGGCTTGATGCCACCGGTGCTGTTGAGTTCGTAGGTGTACTCGACGATGGCGGTGCGAGCGGCGGCGTCGACGGGATCAGGGGTGACGATGTCACGGGTGCTGATGTTGAGGCCGAGGTGGGAGTTCTCGGTGAGGTAGGTGCCGATGCCGATGCCGACGACCGAGGTGTTGTCGGCGTCCGCGCCGCCGGAGAGGGGGGCGTTCGGCTTACCGTAGCCGAGCTGGAGGTCGAGGGTGAGGGCCTGGGAGGCGGCGGCCATCAGGGGAAGGACCGCGAGGTAACGTAGGGATTTCATGGGGGAGTCTTTTTTATGGTTGGGGGGAGGGGCTGTAAAGGCCGAAGCCTTACTTGGCTTCGACGATCTCGACGCTGGTGATCTCGACGCGCTCGGTGGGGGTGGATCCTTCCATGCCGACGCAGCGAATGTTGGCGATCTTGTTGAGGGTCTCTTCGCCGGCGACGAGCTTGCCGAAGGCGGTGTACTTGTTGTTCAGGAAGGAGGCGTCGCCATGGCAGACGAAGAACTGGCTGCCGGCGCTGTCCGGGTCGGCCGAGCGCGCCATGGAGAGCACGCCCTTCACGTGGGCGCGGTTATTGAACTCGGCCTTGATCTGGTAGCCGGGCGAGCCCGTGCCGGGCATGCCGCGGGCGCCGATCTTGGAATTGGGGCAGCCGCCCTGGATCATGAAGCCCTTGATGACGCGGTGGAAGGCCGTGCCGTCATAGAATTTCTCGCGGGACAGCTTGAGGAAGTTCTCCACGGTGCGCGGGGCGACGTCGGGCCAGAACTCGACGGTCATGTCGCCGAAGTTGGTGTGGATGATGGCGCGGGGGGTGGCACCGGCGGCGGCGGATTCTTTCATGGATTCTTTATTATTGGAGCAGGAGGAAAGGGCGAGGCCGGCCACGACGGCCAGGGCGGAGAGCAGGCAGAGGCGCAGGGTTTTCATGGGTTTCAGCCAATCTCACGGGCCTCTGCCCGCAACCCCAAACCTCCGCTTGCCAGCCCGCCCACGGGGGGGCAGGGTCGTCCCGTATGCGTGTGACCGTCAACGACGAGCCCAAGGAGACCGCCGCCCGGACGCTGGCCGAACTCCTCGCCGAACTCGGCGTGGCCCAGGAGCCGGCCGTGGCCGCCGCCGTCGACGAACAGGTCGTGCCTCGCTCCCGCTGGTCCGCCCAGGCCTTGGCCGAAGGCGCCCGTATCCTCGTCATCCGCGCCGCCCAAGGCGGCTGATTCCCCTCATGTTCAAGTTCATCAAAGGTCTCTTCGTCAACGAGCCGGAAGCCCCGGCCCCGGAGAACCTCGTCCTGTTCACTCCTAATGACGGCAGCTGGGATCCGAAGATGGTCCGCCGCCTCTTCGATGCCGGCCTCGGCCGCCTGCACGTCCAGGTCCGCAAGGACTGGGAGCGTCGTCATTACGAGCAGTTCCTCCGCTCGATCCCCGAGGCTTTCTGGCCGCGCATCGTGCTGGGCGAGGAGCCGGAACTCGTCGAGGCCCACCGTCTCGGCGGCTTCCAGATGCACCCAGGTGAACGCGTCCCCCGGGGCTGGCCCAAGCACGCGGCGGTGAGCGTGAAGTGCCATGATTACGACGAGTTGCGTTCGACCGACAAGGCCTGCGGCTACGTCTTCCTGACCCCGATCTTCGAGTCCGTCTCCAAGAAAGACCATCGCCCGCGCCGGACGCTCCGCGAATACGAAGTCATCCTGCAGCGCTGGAAATCCGAAGGCGGCGCCCCCGTCCACGCGCTCGGCGGCATCACGCCGAAGAACGCCGCGAAGGCCCGCGAGATGGGCTTCGACGGCATCGCGTTCATCGGTTCGGTCTGGAAGCAGCCGGACCCGGTCCGTGCTTTCCTCGATCTCGAGCGCGCCTGGTGTGGCAAGGAAGCCCGTAAGCTGAAGCGCACATACTAGGCCGTGTTCCCCCGTCTGCAGTTCCTGACGCTCGACGCCGCCCCGCGCGCGCATCGCGAACAGGCCCGCGCCGCCCTCGAAGGCGGCGTCCGTTGGATCCAACTGCGCGCGAAGCATCTGCCGGCCGAGGCCTGGGTCGCCGAAGCGGTGGCCATCGCCGAACTCTGCCGTGATTTCGGCGCGATGTTCGTGGTGAACGATTCGCCGGAGGTCGCCCTGCGCGCCGAGGCCGACGGCGTCCATCTCGGCGGCGATGACGCCTCGCCTTCCGCCGCCCGCGCCTTGCTCGGCGAGTTCGCGATCGTCGGCGTGACGCTCAACGAGCCCGCCCATGTCGCCCGCTTCGCCGGCGCCCGGGTCGACTACGCCGGCGTCGGTCCCTTCCGCCATACGCTCAGCAAGCGGAAGCTCGCCGCGGTCCACTCCCCGGATTCCTTGGCCGCCCTCATCACCGCCGCCACGCCTTTGCCGTGCTTCGCGATCGGCGGCGTCACGGCCGCCGACTGGCCTGCCGTCCGCGCCTTGGGCGCCCACGGGATCGCCGTCAGCGGCGCCATCGCCTTGGCGGACGACCCGGTTTCGGCCGCGAAAACGTTGGTCGAAGCGGTCGCCGGCTAGGTTTCCCGAGGCGAGGGCTGGACAACCCCGAGGAGTCTCGGATTGTGCAGGCTCCGATGTCTTCGCTCCGTATCGCCGACCGCACCTTCGCTTCGCGCCTCCTCACGGGCACGGGCAAGTACGCCTCCGCCGCGCAGCTCCGCGCCGTGCTCGACGCTTCCGGCGCCGAGGTGGTGACGATGGCGATCAAGCGCGTGCGCTTCGGCGTGGCCGACGACGGCATCCTCTCCGCGCTCGACCCGCAGAAGCATCTCATCCTGCCGAACACTTCCGGCGTGCGCACGGCCAAGGAGGCGATCTTCGCCGCCGAGCTCGCCCGCGAGGCGCTCGGGACTTCCTGGCTGAAGCTCGAGATCCATCCGGACCCGAAGTACCTGATGCCTGATCCGGTGGAGACGCTCGAAGCCTGCCGCGAGCTGGTGAAGAAGGGCTTCACGGTGCTGCCTTACATCCACGCCGACCCGGTCCTCGCCAAGCGCCTCGAAGAGGTCGGCGCCGCCGCGGTCATGCCGCTCGGTGCGCCGATCGGTTCCAATCGTGGTCTCCTTTCGCGCGATTTCCTCCGCATCATCATCGAACAGGCCCGCGTGCCGGTCATCGTCGACGCCGGCCTCGGCGCCCCTTCGCACGCCGCCGAAGCCCTTGAGCTCGGCGCGGATGCCGTCCTGGTGAATACCGCCATCGCCTCTTCGGGCGACCCCGTCGCGATGGCCCGCGCTTTCCGTCTCGCGGTCGAAGCCGGTCGCACCGCCCGCGAAGCCGGCCTCGGCGTCGGTTCCGACAAGGCCGAACCGACCTCGCCCCTCACGGGCTTCCTCGACTGACCGATGGCCGCGAAGCCCGGCAGGATGCGTGCGGACGAATTGCTGCTGAAGCTTTCGCTCGCACCGTCCCGCTCGGTCGCCCAGGCGCTCATCCTCGCCGGCAAAGTCCGCTCGGGGCCGGACGCCGTGGTCAACAAGCCCTCGCAGTCTTTTCCGGAGGACGCCGTGCTCACCGTCGATCAGCCTCCGCGCTTCGTCTCGCGCGGCGGTGAAAAGATCGAAGGCGCGCTCGACCATTTTAAGATTTCCGTCGAAGGCCTCCATGGATTGGACGTGGGCGCCTCGACCGGAGGTTTCACCGACTGTCTCCTGCAGCGCGGAGTCGTCAGCATGACGTGCGTCGACGTCGGCACGGCTCAGTTGCACTCGAAGCTTCGCAATGATCCGCGCATCAAGAATCTCGAGAAGTTCAACGCACGGGAGATCAATAACGTCGAGCTGCCGCACCCGACCTACGGCATCGTGGTCATGGATCTCTCGTTCATCTCACTCGGGCTCATTTTGCCGATCGCCTGGCAGCGGGTAGGGAAGGGCGGTCATCTCGTGGCGCTCATCAAGCCGCAGTTCGAGGCGACCAAGGCCGAGGCCGACAAGGGTCGGGGCATCATCAAGGACCCGATCATCCATGCCCGCGTGGTCGATGGCCTGACCGCCGCCGCCCATGGCCTCCCAGGTGCCCAGGTCCTTGGGGTCATCCTTTCGCCCATCGAAGGCGGGGATGGTAACAAAGAGTTCCTCATCGCGGTCAAAAGGGCCTGAATAGGGATAGGGACAGGGCCGGGGCTAGGGCTTAGTAATCTAAGAAAAGAGGCATAATATGCCTTTTTATGGCTATTCTAGCCCTAGCCCTAGCCCTGTCCCTGACTCTGGAGCCCCGCTCCTCCCCATTTCTCCTTGCCCTCAGCCCTCCTCCGCTTACTTCCAAACCTCCCATGACCACCGAAGGTAAGCTCAAGCGTTCCCGCAACCCCCTCGACTTCGATTTCACCGAACCCGAGGCCCTGTCGCGCTACGTCACCGAGACGGGCAAGATCCTGCCCCGTAAGCTGACCGGCCTCACCGCCCGCCAGCAGCGTCATATTGCCAAGGCCGTTAAGCGCGCCCGCAATATGATCACGATGAAGTAATCGCCTCCGCGATGACTTTCCCGGGCCGCCTCTTCAGGCGGCCTTTTTGTTGCCGGTCTGGGAGGTTGCCCCCGCCGGCGTCTCGAGGTAAATCGGACGGGACTCCCGCCGTCCGTCACGTAAGATCACGTTTCCCTTGTCTCCGTCCGCTTCCCATTTCCTGACCTCCGCTCCCGCCGACCTTGCGCGGGCGGCCGAGCTCCTTCGCCAGGGCACCTGCGTGGCCCTGCCGACCGAGACGGTCTACGGCCTCGCCGCCGACGCGACCAATCCCGCCGCGCTCGCCCAGGTTTTCTCGATCAAGGGCCGTCCGCTCCTCGACCCGCTCATCGTCCACGTGCTCGATCAGGCCGCGCTCGCCGAAGTCGCCGAACCCGATCCGCGCCTCGCGCTCCTCGCTCCGCTCTGGCCAGGTCCGCTGACGGTCGTGCTGCGCCGCAAGTCCGTCGTACCCGATCTCGTCACGGCGGGTAAGGATACCGTGGCGGTCCGCATCCCGGCGCATCCGCTCTTCCGCGAGGTGCTCCGTCTCGCCGAGCGCCCGCTCGCCGCGCCGAGCGCTAATCCCTTCGGTTACGTCAGTCCCACGAAGGCCCAGCACGTCCGTGATTCCCTCGGTGAACGTTGCCCGTGGATCGTCGACGGTGGCGCCTGCGCCCACGGCGTCGAATCCACGATCCTCGACCTTTCCGTCCCCGGCCGCGCCCGCCTGCTTCGTCCGGGGCCGATTCCGCTCGAGAAGCTGCGCGAACTCCTCGGCGAGATCGAGGTGGTCACGCGTGCCGCCAACCAGCAAGCCGCGCAGGACGCCCCGGGGATGCTCGAACGCCATTACAGCCCGGCCACCCGCGTCGTGCTCTTCCCGAACGGCACGTTGCCGGTGATCGCCAACCTGCGCTCCGCGGTGCTCTTCCTCGGCCGCCGCGCGCACGCCCCGGCCAACGCCGACGTCTTCCTGCTTTCCGAAGCCGGCTCCACCGAGGAGGCCGCGCGTAATCTCTTCGACCTGCTCCGTCAGCTCGACGCCCGCGGCTACGAGACGATTCACGCCGAGCTCGCGCCCCCCGCCGGTATCGGCGCCGCCTACAACGACCGCCTGACCCGCGCCGCCGCCCGCTGATGCAGAACCTGCTCGACACGCTGAAGAAGGCCGCGGAATTCCTCGCGCGCAAGGGCCTGGAGAAGCCGCGCGTGGAGGCTGAACATCTTTTCGCCGCCGGCCTGGGCTTGAAGCGCCTCGACCTTTATCTGCAGTTCGAACGGCTGCTCAACGACGACGAAGTGAAGCGCTTGCGCGACCTCACGGTCCGCCGCGGTAATCGCGAGCCGCTCCAGCACATCGTCGGCAAGGTGGAGTTCCGCGACCTGGTCCTCAAATCCGATAAGCGCGCGCTGATCCCGCGTCCGGAGACCGAGGAACTCATCGACCTCGCGCTCGTGCTGTTCCCGGAAGATCAGGTCGTGCGCGTGCTCGACCTCGGCACGGGCTCCGGCGCCATCGCGCTGGCCCTCGCCGCTGAGCGTCCGCTCTGGAAAATCGAAGCGGTCGATCGTTCGGCTGACGCCCTCGCCCTCGCCCGCGAGAACGCCGCGCAGTGCAACCTGTCCGAGCGTGTCAACTTCGCGGAGTCCGATTGGTTCGCCGCGATCACCGACGCTTACGACCTCATCGTCTCGAATCCCCCTTATCTCACCGAAGCCGAAGTCGCCGAGGCGGATCCGGAAGTCCGCGAGTTCGATCCGAAGTCCGCGCTCATCGCGCCCGAGGAAGGCCTCGCCGACCTGCGCCGTATCCTGACCGACGCCCCGAAGTTCCTGCGTGCCGGCGGTTGGGTGCTCTGCGAAACCGGTATCGACCAGCATGACGCCTTGGCGGAGCTGTCGGCCCAGCTCGGTTATGCTGAGTCCGCCGGCCTGCCCGACATGAGCGGTCGCCCACGTTTCTGGAAGGCCAGAAAAGCGTAACCATCGAGGACTATCCATTGTCTTGGGTAGGGTCGGCACTGCGTGCCGACCTAGCTAGGTCAGCACGCAGTGCTGACCCTACCTCGAGCCCTCTTGTCCTCTTGCCCTTCGACCCGCCTTCGCTCTTTACTGACCTTATGTCCCAGCAGCCCGCCGCCAAACCGAAGACCGCCATCACCCCGACCCGCCAGGATGACTATCCCGAGTGGTATCTGCAGGTGATCAAGCACGCCGACCTGGCCGAGAACAGCCCGGTCCGTGGTTGCATGGTGATCAAGCCGTGGGGTTACGCCCTCTGGGAGAACATCCACCGCGACCTCGACGCGATGTTCAAGGAGACCGGCCACGTGAACGCCTACTTCCCGCTCTTCATCCCGGTCAGCTACATCCAGAAGGAAGCCGCGCACGTCGACGGCTTCGCCAAGGAATGCGCGGTCGTCACCCACTCGCGCCTCGAGGCCGGACCTGACGGCAAGCTCGTCCCCGCCGGTGAGCTCGAAGAGCCGCTCATCGTCCGCCCGACTTCCGAGACCATCATCGGCGAGACCTACTCGAAGTGGGTGCAGTCCTACCGCGACCTCCCGATCCTCATCAATCAGTGGGCTAACGTCGTCCGCTGGGAGATGCGCACGCGCCTCTTCCTCCGCACCGCCGAGTTCCTCTGGCAGGAAGGCCATACCGTCCACGCGACCGAAGCCGAGGCCATCGAGGAGACCAACAAGATGCTCGAGGTGTATGCCGACTTCGCCGAGAACTACATGGCGATGCCGGTCATCAAGGGCCGTAAGACCGAGGGCGAACGTTTCCCCGGCGCCGTCGACACGCTCTGCATCGAATCGATGATGCAGGATCGCAAGGCCCTCCAGGCCGGCACCTCGCACTACCTCGGCCAGAACTTCGCCAAGTCCTGCAACATCCAGTTCCAGGACGAGAAGGGCACCCAGCAGTACGCGCACACCACCTCGTGGGGCGTGTCCACCCGCCTCATCGGCGGCATGATCATGACGCACTCCGACGACGACGGCTTCGTGGCTCCGCCCCGCCTCGCCCCGCAGCACGTGGTGATCTGCCCGATCTACAAGGACGACGCCACCAAGGCTGACATCCTCGCCTATTGCCAGTCGCTCCAGAAGGAGCTCTCCGCCCAGCGCTTCCACGACCGCAAGGTCGTCGTGACGGTCGATAACCGCGACATCCGCGGCGGCGACAAGGCCTGGGGCTGGATCAAGAAGGGCGTCCCCCTGCGCGTCGAAGTCGGCCCGCGCGACTTCGCGGCCAACGCCGTCTTCGTCGCCCGTCGCGACACCGGCGAGAAGGCTGGCATCCCGCGCGTCGAATTCGTCGCCACCGTGGTCGAGCGCCTGCAGTCCATCCAGGACAACCTCCTCGCCCGCGCCAAGGCCCACCGCGCGGCCAACACGCGCGAGATCGACACCTTCGAAGAACTGAAGGCCTACTTCACCGCCAAGACCCCGGAGCGCCCGGAAATCCACGGCGGCTTCGCGCTCTGCCATTGGAACGGCTCCAAGGCCGTCGAGAAGCGCCTCAAGGAAGAGCTCAAGGTCACCATCCGTTGCATCCCGCTCGACGCCAAGGACGAGCCCGGCAAGTGCGTCGTCACCGGCGAGCCCAGCCCTCGCCGCGTGGTGATGGCGAAGGCTTACTGATCGGCCTTCCGGCCGATCAGAGGGCTAGGGGTAGGGACAGCACCACGTGCTGTCCTTTTGTTTTCATGGGTTCTCCTTACCCGCCGGTGGCGTCGGCTTCGCCGTCGCCGAACTTCAGGCGCAGTTTCCGACCCTTCGTCACCGCCTCGTGGCCGGTGATGACGATGCCGTCCGCATCGCGCACGATCGCGTAGCCGCGGGAGAGAATGGATTCGAATCCGGCCGAACGCAGGCGTTTGCCGAGCTGGCCGAGCTTCTCGCGCGTCACGCCGAGACGCGCCTTGGGGGAGAGGCGATGGAGTTCGCCGCCGAGCTCCGAAAGCCGGTGGCGGGTATCGGCGAGGATTTCCTGCGCGGCGCCGTCAAGGCGTTCGTTGAGGAGGTCGAGGTCTTGGTAGAGGGACTGCAGCTTCGCCTTGGGCGAATGACGGGCCAGCTCGGCCGCGAGCAGTTTGATCCGCTCGCGCAACTTGATCTGACCCGAGACGATGAGCTCAGCCGCGGCTGTCGGCGTCTCGGCGCGCTTGTCGGCGGCGAAGTCGCACAGCGTGAAGTCGGTCTGGTGGCCCACGGCGGAAATGACCGGCGTACGGCTGGCGCGGACGGCGCGCACGAGGGCTTCGTCGTTGAAGCCCCAGAGGTCTTCCATCGAGCCTCCGCCGCGGCCGACGACGATGAGGTCGATGCCGGGAATCTCGTTCGCGAGCTTCAGGCCGTTGATGACCGAGCCCGGGCAGGTCTCGCCCTGCACGCGCGCCGGGACGAGCCAGGCCGTACCGCTCCAGCCGCGGGTCTTGAGCACCTCGGTGAAGTCATGCCAGACGGCGCCAATCTCGGAGGTCACGAAGGCCACCGTCTTCGGGAACTCGGGCAAGGGCCGCTTGAGTTCGTCTTCGAAGAGCCCTTCGGCTTTCAGCTTCGCCTGCAGTTCCTTGAACTTCTGGAAGAGGTCACCTTCGCCGGCGGGCTTGATCGTCTCGATGATGAGCGAGCACTTGCCGGTCTTGCCGTAGAAGTCCGCCTTCGCCTTGGCCACGACCTTCATGCCTTCGCGCAGCGGCGACTTCAGCCAGCGCGCCTGGTAGGAGTAGAGGACGCAGTCCACCTTGGCTTCGCTGTCCTTCAGCGCGAAGTAGTGGTGGCCGGAGGGGTAGGTCTTGTAGCCTGAGATCTCGCCCGTCACTTCAAGGGTGCCCATCCCGTTGAGATGTCCTTTAAGGACATCCGCGAGGTCCGAGATCGTGAGCGGGGCCGAATCCATGTGGACGTACGTTCGGCGATTCGGCCGCGGAGGGCAAGCGGTAGGTAGGGACGTCTTAAGTTGAGGCTGGGTGGTAACTTGCCTCGGGGCAGGGTCAGCACTGCGTGCTGACCTAGTTGCACCCGGTCAGCCGATAGCCGAAGCCCGACACCTAGGATGAAGGCGGCTATGTCGTGACGCGGTCCCGACCCTACCGGATTCAATTCAGTCCTCGATTCAGCCCTCGATGCTGTCCTCGACTCAGTCCTCTCTTCTGTTTTCATTTGCCCCATGAAAATCGCGTTCGTTGGCACCGGGGTGATGGGGCAGGGCATGGTCGCCAACCTGCTCAAGGCCGGCCATGAGGTCACGGTCTACACCCGCACCAAGGCCAAGGCCGACGGCCTACTGGCGCTTGGCGCGAAGTGGGCGTCCTCGCCCGCCGAGTCGGTCCGCGGCGCGGATATCGCGATCTCGATGGTCGGCTACCCGAACGACGTCGAAGAGGTCTGGCGCGGTCCGCAGGGCTTCATGTCCTCCGCCAAGCCTGGCTGCGTGCTCATCGACATGACCACCTCGAGCCCGGCGCTCGCCCGTTCCCTCGCCGTCGAGGCCGCGGCGAAGGGCTTCGGTCCGCTGGACGCTCCCGTCTCCGGTGGTGATCGCGGCGCCCGTGAAGGCACGCTGACCATCATGGCCGGCGGTGCGCAGAAGGATTTTGATTTCGCCCAGCCGGTCTTCGCCGCGATGGGCAAGACCATCGTGCTCCAGGGCGCCCCCGGCACGGGTCAGCTCTGCAAGCTCGCGAACCAGATCGGCATCGCCTCCGGCATGATCGCCATGGCCGAGGCCCTGGCCTTCGCCCGCGCGACGGGACTCAACCTCGAGACCACGCTGCGTTCGATCTCGGGCGGAGGCGCGTCGAGCTGGGCGCTGCTCAACCTCGCTCCACGTGTGCTCAAGGGCGACTTCGCTCCGGGCTTCTACGTGAAGCACTTCGTGAAGGACATCGGCCTGGCGCTCGACGTCTGCCGCGAACAGAAGGTCAGCCTGCCCGGCCTCGAACTCGCGGCCAAACTCTACGCGGAAGTCGTCGCCGCCGGCGAAGGCGACGCCGGCACGCAGGCCCTGGCCCGACTGTATTTCTCGAGGTAGGGTCAGCACTGCGTGCTGACCTAGTTGTATCTTGGGTAGGGCTGACCACCCTTGGTCAGCCGCGGTTGAGCGAGGGCGCTCAACCCTACCCCATTCAGAGGTCAGCACGCAGTGCTGACCCTACCTCGATAGATGAGGATGCGACGCAATCGCCGCCCACCCTTCAGCGTGCCGGGACGGCGCGGAGCTGGACGGAGTCGATGACGGTCGGGCCGAGGATCACGTTGGTCACGATGACCAGTACCTGGCCGGGCTCGCAGTGGCCTTCGTCGCGCAGGCGTTCCAGCGCCAGCGTGATGTTGTCCTCGGCTTTGGGCTCGAACTTCATCTGGAAGGATTCGACGCCCCAGAGCAGGCTCATCTTCCGGTGGACGTGCGTCTCTTCCATGAACGCGTAGATCGGGCAGCCGATGGCGCGGAGCGAGGAGAGCGTGCGCGGTACGTCGCCATTGCGCGTGAAGGCGATGATGCCGGTGTTGCCGAGGTCCTGGGCGAGGCCCGCGGCGGCGCGGAGCAGTTTGACCTTGGCGGTCTCGTTGAGCTGTTCGGCGGAAAGCACCCGCGGCAATTCGCGTTCGGTGGTGGTCGCGATGCGAGTCATCACGTCGACGCAGCGGATGGGGTGCTTGCCGGTCGTGGTCTCGCCGGAGAGCATGACCGAGTCGGCCATCTCGAGCACCGCGTTGGAGACGTCGGTCACCTCGGCACGGGTCGGTACCGGGGCGTGGATCATCGACTCGAGCATGTGCGTCGCCACGATGACGGGTTTGCGGCGGGCGATGGCCATGGCGACGGCCTGGCGCTGGACGAGCGGGAGGGTCTCGTAGGGGATCTCGATGCCGAGGTCGCCGCGGGCGACCATCAGGGCGTCGGTGGCCTCGAGGATCGAGCCGAGGTGCGCGATGGCGGACTGGTCTTCGATCTTGGAGATGATGTGAGCGTTGGACTCATGCTGCGCCAGCAGGGTGCGGAGCGCGTGGACGTCGGCCGCCTCGCGGACGAACGAGAGCGCGTAGAAGTCGACGCCGACTTCGCAGCCGACGGCGACGTCGGCGCGGTCCTTGTCGGTCAGGGCGGGGAGGTCCACCTTGACGCCGGGGAGATTGATGTGGCGGCGGCTGCCGAGCGGACCGGGCTGCTCGACCTTGCAGCGAAGGCGGTCCTTCTTCTGTTCGAGCACGCGCAGTTGGATGAGACCGTTATCGACGAGGACCACGCCGCCCACGGGCACGGCGCTGATCATCTTCGGGTAGTTGGTCGGGATGACGAGGATGTCCCCCTCGGCCTGGGCCGTTTCGGAGCCGGTGACGTCGACGATCTGATCGACGAGGAGCTGGGTGGATTCCTTGCGGGCGCCGGTCCGGATCTCCGGCCCTTTGATGTCCATCATCACCGCCAGTTCCTTCTTCAAGCGGAGGCTGACGTCGCGGACGCGGGCGACGATGGTGCGCACCCAGGCGTGGTCGGCGTGCGCCATATTGAGGCGGACGACGTTCGCGCCGGCCTTGATGATGGCCTCCAGCTGGGCTTCGGACTCGGTCGCAGGCCCGATGGTGAAAGTGATGCGGGTGTGGCGGAAAGGCTTCACGCCTTTTATGAGTAGGTCTGACGCCGAGCGATGCAAGGGAAAGGATTACGTCCTTTTACTTGCTATTTATGAGGCACTTACCTCGTCACAATTGAGCAACTTTTACTCCGCGCGTCGGGCGAAGACATCCCGGCGGTCTTTCATCCGCTCTTCGAAGAACGTCTTCTGTTCGAAAGGCCAGACGATATCCGGCTCGATGAGCCAGCCCTTGTGCGCGGCGAGATGCTCCTGCGTCCATCCGAAGTAATCCGCGTTGTCCGTCCGGAAGTGGAGGCGGGTGCCTGGCACCGCCCGCGAGGCGAGGAGATCGAGATTCTCCGGGCTGATGAAACGGTTCTTGTGATGCTTCTTCTTCGGCCACGGATCCGGATACAGGATGAAAATCTTGGCGAGACTCACCGGAGGCGGCAGGGCTTCGAGGAACTCCGTAGCCTCGGCCTTGAGGAAGATGACGTTATCCAGTTTGCCGAGGGTCTGTTTGCGCACCGAGCGTTCCACGCGGTGCGTGATCAGGTCGATGCCCACGCAGAATTCTTCCGGATGCGCGGCCGCATAGGCCGCCAGCCAGTGACCGTGACCGCAGCCGAGCTCGAACGTGATGCCGGTCCGGCCGGCCAAGGCCGTGGCCAGGGTCGCCCTCAGCCGGGCGACGTTGGCCTCGCGGCGGGCCTCCGCCCACTCCTTGCCCATGACTTTGGTATGCTCCGGCACGACGGGGTTAAGAGGGAAAGGAGCGACGGAGGCAAGAGAGCCAATGAAGAGAGTATCGAGTATAGAGTATGGAGTATTGGGGATAGATGCCGGTTCAGGTGACGGGTGACAGCCACCAGGGCATCGGCCCCTCAGGAGTCGGCCTTTCAGCTGTCGGCCATCGGCTTCGGGTTCCCGTTGCTGGCTCCCGAACGGCCGGATCCTGAACTGCTGGTCTCCGTGGCCGTCACCCGGCACCTGATAATATGCCCCCCGGCCAATCATCCGGTCTCCGGTTTCCCTTTGATTGGCGGCCCCTACCCGTGCTGGGAATAACTCCGGCTTCCCTCGGTCGGACGCTTGGAGTCTCTTGGTGGCCTATGGCCAAGGTAGACATCGATATCGTCCAGAAAATCCTGAAGGAAAGCGGAGTCGACGTGCGCGTGGCCGCCGAGATCCTGAACCAGATCCGCGATGCCGTGGCCGAAGAGGCCGTGGAGCGCGAGAAGCCGGCCAAGAAGCAGATGCTCGTCCTGGTCAGCGAACCCGAGGAAGGCCTGCCCAAGGACCTGACCGGCTGGGTCGTCCAGCTGCTCGAGGACGACGACCCCAAGGAGGTCTCCGCCAAGATCGTCGAGGTCGCCAAGGCCTTCAACGAATCGCCCAAGGGGCAGCGCGTGCCCGTCGAGTCGTTCGGCGACGCCGTGCAGAGCATCTCCGGCAAACTTTTCAAGGAGAGCGATCTCTGGATCAAGACGCGTGAGCCGGTCCGCATCATCCCGGTGAAGAATTCCATCGGTCGTCGTCGTCGCGACTGAACTTCGGTTCGGTCACGAGGCGCGCCCGGAAGAAGGTTCGGCAAAAAGCGAATTTAGAGGGCATTTTTACCCGATTTAGGGAGGTTGATTGCTCTCGCCTAGACGGCCTGCGCCCCTACTTTTCAGACCATCCATGAAGTTCAAAAACTTCCCTATCTACCGCATCGAATGGGTGACCTCCACCTTTCTGATCGGGACAGCCCTCCTCTCGCTGACCGTGGTCCCCTGGTTCCTCTGGACCCAGTTCAACCTCCCGGCTGAGGCCGCCAACAAGGTCCACGGCTGGGGCTTCATCTGGGCCATGTTCGTGTTCTACTACTACGCGACCGGGTTCGGCATCACCCTGGGCTACCACCGCCTGTTTTCGCATATCTCCTTCAAGGCCAAGTGGCCGGTGAAGCTCTTCGTCCTCCTGTTCGGCGCCGCTTCTTTCGAGAATTCGGCCCTGGATTGGTCCGCCGACCACCGTATCCACCACAAGCACGTGGATGAAGACGAGGATCCGTACGATATCTCCAAGGGCTTCTTCTACGCCCACATCGGCTGGCTCCTCTTCCGCCTCAAGCCGAAGCCGCCCGTCACCAACGTCAAGGACCTCGAAGCCGACCCCCTCGTCATGTGGCAGCACCGCTACGTCCAGTGGATCGGCGCCTTCGTGGGCTTCGTGATGCCGGCCGCCCTCGGTTATGGCTACGCCTCCTTCATGGGCTACGCCAACCCGGGCATGACCGCCTTGGCCGGCTTCCTCATCGCCGGCCTGCTCCGCACGGTCGTCGTCCAGCAGGGCACCTTCTGCATCAACTCGCTCTGCCACATGATAGGCCGTCGCCCGTATTCGACCGACCATAGCGCCCGCGACAGCGGCGTCGTCGCTCTCCTGACCTTCGGCGAGGGCTACCATAACTATCACCACGAGTTCCAGCACGACTACCGTAACGGCGTGAAGCCCTGGCAGTTCGACCCGACCAAGTGGATCATCTGGACGCTTTCCAAGGTCGGCCTGACCCAGGACCTGCGCCGCGTGCCGGATTCCCGCATCATGGCCGCTGAGCTCAAGGAGCAGAGCCGCACCCTCGGTCGCGACATCGATTCCCTCGCCGCCCGCCTCGATCTCCGCACCCGCGAACTCAAGGCCAAGACCATCACCGCGGCCCACGAGCTCGCCAAGGAACTCGCCCTCCGCGCCGAAGTGCTCAAGGAAGCCGCCGCCACCAAGGCGGAGGTCGCCCAGGAAACGATGGTGGAACTGCGTGGCCTGCTCAATCAGGCGGCTTCGCATCTCGAAGCGCTGCGCCGGGCTGGCGCTGGTTCGGCCGCCTAAGGCCTCCGCGGATCAGATCCGCAGCGTGCGCATCAGTTCGAGGACCTGCTCCTCGATCTGAGGCAGCGCTTGGTCCGGATGCGCGAAGTCGATGTCGTGCACCGACCAGTATTCGATCCGGTCCGCCCATTCGGGGTGAGCCTGGAGCATCATCGCGTGGTGCTCGTCCTTCTTCAGGGCGATGGTCCGGTGGGCTCGCTCCAGGTCTTCCCGGCGGAGCTGGGTCGGCGCCGCGCCCGTCAGTTCCAGGGGGATGCCCAGTTCCCGAAGGCGGCGTTCGGTATCCCGGGACAGCAGGGTCGGCTCGTCGGCCACCAAGGAGGTCAACAGCCCGCGCGAAAAGGCCCGGGCCGGGTGGCCTGCCCGGGTCGCATGCCAGTTGAACAGGGCCTCGGCATGGCGGCTGCGGTAGAAATTACCCGTGCAGACGAACAGGGTGAGGGGGCCAGAATCTGCGCTTGTGCGTTGGGCCATGCTAGGTAGAGTCCCCGCAACCTAACCTCACTGCCATGGTACGCAATCTGTTCGTTCTCTCCCTCCTTTCCGCCGTCCTCGTTGGTTGCATGGGTCCTGAAAAGGGTCCGTCCCCGGTCACCGATGGTGCCGGCGATGCCAACCTCGTCCCGACCACTGGTCTGACCCCGGTGATCTCTCCGGTCGTCGAGCCCGCTCCGGCCCCGGCCGCGAAGAAAGCCCCGACGAAGTCGAAGGGCAAGCTGCCCCTCAACAGCAACAGCAGCAAGTAAGCCGCGAGGCTTACATCAACGACACCTCGGTGACGAAGGTGTCGACCTGACCGGGCTCCGCAAAACGGAGCCCGTTCTTATGTTCGGGGCTGTTGGGCGGTCCCATCCACGGCTCGACGCAGTAATACGGCGCTTCCGGATCGGGCGTCCAGGTGACCACGCTCGCCCACGCGCCCGGGATCGCTTCTTCGCCGACCTTGATCGAGATGTCCTCTTCGCCGGACTTCGGACCGAAGCTCAGCGTGGCCGACTTGAGGTTCGTGAAGATGCAGTCGGACAGGTGCGGGCTGTCGAAGCCGATGGCGTCCTGGCCTTTCAGTTCGGCGAACGGCACCAGCTTCCCGTCGGCGGCGTGGCGCCACTGCTTCTTCGACGGGATCTTCACGACGTAGTCGCGACGGCTCAGGCCGGCGTGCCACGGGAGCGTGAAGTAGAAGTGGTGACCGGCGCACCACGGCAGCGGCTGGGCGTCGCGGTTCTCGAATTCGAAGGTGATGCGCAGGAACAGCTCGAGGAAGTCGAAGCGGATCCGGAAGTCGTAGGCGAAGGGATAGCAGTTCCGGCCACGTTCGTCCTGGATCATCCGGACCACCGCGTGCTTGGGGCCGCTCTCGACGATCTCGAAGGCGGAATCGCGGGCGAAACCATGCTGCGGCATCGGGCGTTTGACCCCGTCGGCGGCCTTCCAGGCGAACTTCTCGCCGTCGGCGTAGTTGCGCCCCATGAACGGGAAGAGGATCGGGTTACCGCCGCGGACCGGGCCGATCTTATCGAGGTCCATCGGCGCGCCTTCGGGCCAGAAGAGGATCTCGCGGTGGCCCGAGGGGACGTCGAGCTTCCAGCGCAGCAGGCGGGCGCCGCGGGTCAGGCAGGTCTCGTAGGTCGACGCGCCGACCTTCCATCGTTCCATCGGCACGCCGTTCTCTTCGTAGCTCTGCATGACGCCGAGCAAACGCGGACCGCGGCCGGTGGCAAACGCGGACTTAGCCCGCGCGCTTGGCGAAGCGGTAATGGCAGACCATCCACTCCGTGCCGCCCTGGTAGTTCCAGAGTTCGGCGCAGGCCATGAAGAAGACGCGCCAGTTGGCGAGCCAGGCCTTCGCCCGGTCCGGGCCGTAGGTCTGCGCGAAGATCCGGAGGATCTCCTCGCGGTGGCGGTCGGTGTTCTCGAGCCAGTGCTCGGAGGTCTGGCCGTAGTGGCGGCCTTCGACCTCCCACTGAGCCTCGAGCTTCAGGTCGGCCTGGAAGCGGCTCGCGAGGCAGTTCGACGGCATGATGCCGCCGGTGAAGAAATGCCGCGACATCCAGTCGGTGGCGTCCTTGGCGGCGAAGTGGTAGGCGACGTCCTTGTGGGTGAAGACGTGGAAGAAGAGCTTGCCGCCCGGCTTGAGCCAGCCGGCGATGCGGCGCATGAGTTCGGCCCAGTTCTTCATGTGCTCGAACATCTCGACGGAGACCACGCGGTCATAGCGCGAGGCCTCGGCGGCGAAGACGTTCATGTCGCAGGTGATGATGCGGACGTTCTTGAAGCCGCGCTTGGCGCACTCGCCTTCGATATGGGCGCGCTGGGAGGCGGAGTTCGAGACGCCGGTGATGTGGGCGTTGGGATATTTCTCCGCCATCCAGAGCGTGAGCGAGCCCCAGCCGCAGCCGAGCTCGAGGATCTCGAGCCCGTCCTGCAATTCCGCGCGCGCGCAGGTGCGCGTGAGCATGGTCTCTTCGGCCTGGCCGATGGTCTCGGTGCCGGTCTCGTAGTAGCAGGAGGAATATTTCAGGCGCGGCCCGAGGCAGAGCTTATAGAACTCGGCGGGCACTTCGTAGTGCTGGTCGTTCGCGGCCTTGGTCTCGATCGCGACGGGGAGGGTGCGGAGCTCGGCAGCGAAGGCGTCGACCTTGGCGAAACGTTCGGCGGCGGAGTCGGGACGCTCGTCGACGAGGCGCTGCTTGAGCAGACGACGGATACCCCAGCGGATCGCGCCGTCGGGCAGGACGTCTTTTTCGATGAGCTTATCGAGCAGCGGCATGGGGGGAAATTGTACGCCGCCCCCGCCGCTGGCAATCCGTCGCCTCGGAAAAATCAGCCGCGCGGCGGCCGCGGCCAGAAGGCCGGCACGCGCCGCTGGTAGTCGGCGTAGGCCGGGCCCTTAGAGGCGAGGAGGTGCTGCTCGGTCAGGGGTACCCCGGTCACGCGGGTGAGGAAGTAGTAGATGACGCCGACGCAGAGCAGGCCGGGAATGCCCCGGTAGGCGCTGTTATAGCTCATCAGGAAGAAACCGACCCAGACCAGCCATTCGCCGAAGTAGTTGGGGTGGCGGCTCCAGGCCCACAGGCCGCGCTCGCAGACCTGGCCCTTGTTGGCGGGGTCCTTCTTGAAGGCCGCCAGCTGGGCGTCGGCGACGCCCTCGATGAGCAGGGCGAGGCCGACCACGCCGAGGCCGACCCAGTGGATGGTCTGGGCCGGACCGCTGGACCCCGTGGGATTGGAGGAGAGCAACGGCAGGCAGAGGACCGTCAGCACGACGGCCTGGATGAAATAGAAATAGACCATCTGCGCCGGCATGCGCTCGCCGTGTTCGGCGCGCATCTTGAGGTAGCGCCCGTCTTCCTGTCCGAGGTGCCCGAGCACGCGTACGGCGAGGTGGGTCCCGAGGCGCAGGCTCCAGAGGACCGTCGCTCCGGCCATGAGCAGGCCTTGTCCGCCGAGGTGAAGGTGGACGAAGAAGTGCGTGATGAGGATCTGCAGGCCGACGAGCGCGAAGCCGTAGGACCAGGCGACATCCACGATCGACCAGTTGTCGATTTTCTTGGCGACGAGCCAGCAGAGCGCGAAGAAGACGCAGGCTTCGCCGAGGAGGATCAGGAATTCGAAACCAAGTTCGTAGGGAGGGTTCATGCGGAAGCGGGAGAAGGGACGAAGCGACGGAATAGCCGACGCAGGATCAGGTGGAGCAGCCAGCAGGCGAGCGGGACGGTCAGCACCCAGCCGATGAGCCCATGCAGGCCGGTCAGCCAGAACTTCTCCATGAAATCAGGGATGGACCGGTTGAACTCTTCGATGATCGCGCTCGGCTTGAGCGAGAAGTGGCGGGCGCCCAGGATCGTCTCGCCGATCCGGACGTAGGGCACGATGAGCAGGAGCTGCAGGGGGAAGGCGGCATGGTTGACGACCTGCATCACCACATGGTTGAGCCGGAAGACGCGCCCGGCGATCAGGCAGCCGAGGGTGGTCGTCCCGATGAAGGGATTGATCGCGATGGCGAGGCTGACCGTGACGGCGGCCGACACGGCTTCCGGCGTGGCGCCTTGGCGCAACTCCGCCAGGAGCGGGTCGCGCACCTTGCGTCGTAGCCAGTCGCCGACCCTTCCCATTTAGGCCGCCTTACGGGTGAAGAAGACCTTGCCGAGGTCGGTCTCGTCGCCGGACTGCTTCAGGCAGAGGAGGGCGTAGGCGGCGATGGCGAAGTTGCCGAGGAGCAGCAAAGCGACCAGCCAGCCGAGGCGGGCGGCAACGGTGCGTTCGCGCCAGGCGGTGTAGAGCCAGAAAGCGAGGAAGCCGAAGTAGGCGTCGAACATCGTGGCGAGGCCCCACGGTTCGGAGCAGACGGTGACGTAGCCGTCGAGCACGTGGAGTCCTTTGCCTGCGTATTCCGGCAGCGAGGTCATCGATGGAGTGACGCAGGCATACCACGACACCCAGGTCATGGCGACGAGCACGAGGATGAAGTAGAGGGCGATGGCGCGACGGGAGGTCATGATGCGAGTATGGAGTATAGAGTATGGAGTATCGGCGAGGGTCGGACTTGGTTTCAGAGTGGGGGTAAGGCGGAGGAAGGCAAACTGTGGAAGAGTGGAGGACTGAATTGAGGACAGCGTGGAGGGCTGAATGGAGGGCTGACTGGAGCCATTTGGTTTCGAGGTAGGGTTGAGCGCCCTCGCTCAACCGCGGCTGACCAAGGGTGGTCAGCCCTACCGTCCGCCGCAGGGCGGACGAGGGTAGGGGCGAGGCTACGCCGCGCCCTCCCGTTCAGGCGGACGTGATGGTAATCACGTCCCTACCTGGGGCACAAAAAAGCCGCCCGGGTGGGCGGCCTGTCTTGCTCCTTGTCCACGTGTCAACTTGCCCACGTGTCCCCTCGCGACGCTCTGCGTCGCGTTCAGAATGCGCGGCGGATGCTGACGGCGCCGGAGACGTCGGCGACTTCACCGACGGTCGAGGCGTGCGCGGAGACGTTGAGCAGGGTGTCGGCGGCGAGCTTGTAATCGACGTCGAAGCCGAGGCGGACGCAGTCCGGACGCGGGGCCTGGCCGGGGAGGCTGAAGCCGACCGCTCCGGTGATGTCCTGGCCGGTGAGGGCCGGGCCAGCGCCGTCGAAGCGGTGGATGCCTTCGAGGCTGACGATGAGCTTGAGCTTCTCGTTGAAGACCTTGGTGGCCATGACGCCGAGGCGGGCCTCGGTGGCGTTATGCTCCTGCTGGTCGTAGCTGGCAGGGAGGCCGCCGCCGGCTTCGGTGTAGGCTTCGACGACGGTCTGGGTCACGGCGTAGGAGGCGTAGGGCGAGAAGCCGAAGCCGCCGACGGAGAAGAGCACCGGAGCGTCGACGCGCAGGCGCGCCGAGCGGCTGGTGATGTCGGTCTCGCCGAGGGAGTAATCGGTCGAACCGCCATTGCTGTAGCCGCGGTTGATCTTGGCGTCCCACGAGCCGACCATGCCGAGGAGGGAGACGATCCACTGGCTGCCGAAGGGGCGGTAGTCGATCTCGCCGAGCACGTAGTTACCGATGACATTGTTCGAGCCGTCGAGGGCGAGGTCCTGGTTCTGCTGGCCGCGGCCGATGGCGATGCCCGCGAGGGTGTTCGGGGCGATATCCTTGTTCACGCCCATCTCGCCCGAGGTCACCTTGACGTCGCGGACGCGGGAGCTGGAGCCGAAGTCGCCGGTCGCCCAGAACTGGGCGTCCTTGCCCATGCGATCGAAAGACATCATCGGGCGGTGGTGGGCGCCTTCGAGGGGCAGGCTCGCGAGCGTAGTGCCCGCGGCGTAGACGCGGTTCTGATTGTTCACCGAGGACATCCAGTCGGCGAAGTCGGTGACGCCAGAGGGGCCGCCGAGGCTAAAGCTGATGAGCTGCATTTGGTCGCCCGAGAAACCCCCGCCGGCTCTTAATACGTTTCGAGAGGTGCCGTTGGGTGCGGTCGGTGTTCCGGCGGCTCGGAAGATATTGAAGTCACCACTCATGCTAGTGAATAAGCCACCGTTTTGCCCTACGAGCTCCGCGTTGAGGTTTAATGTGAAGCCTTGCGAATTAAAAATGATCCTACCGAAGTCCGCGGTAGTGAATGAACCGTTGCCCGATGAGGCTCCTGAAACGGTCACGTTAAGGCTGTTCACCCAGGAAGGCAGGCTGGCACCCAATTGGCTAACCGGGTTAGGCATCGTGCTCACGTTCAAGTCGATCGTGCCTGTCGCGACTGCCGAGTTCCCGAAAGAGGTTCCCGACCACTGCAGGCTGTAGACCGCCGCATCGAGATGAGTGGTGGCAATCGCGGCGGCGGCGAGGAGGAAGGAAGTTTTGAGTAGTTTCATTAGGTATTTAGAAGTGTCTATGGTTAGCATAGATACAACTCGATAGGTCAGTTGGGGTTCGGTTGGGGTCGTATTATTAATATAAAACGGCGTCAGGGGCTTAGATTGGAGCCAAAGGGGGGTAGGCAGGGTTCGCCCTGCGGCGAACGGGCTAGGGCAGCACGCGGTGCTGCCCCTACCTCGAGACAAGCGGACGCGATGTCATCGCGTCCCTACCCAGGCCAGAGGCTCGAAATCAAGGGGAGACCGGAAACCGGCAAGGAAGCTGCGGGCATCATATCCCCAGCCAATCATCCGGTCTCCGGTTTCCCTTTGATCGATGCCTCTCACCTTGCCCACGTGTCCCCTCGCGACGCTCTGCGTCGCGCTCAGCCTTTACGGTTCGGGCGGACGTAGACGGCTTGGACGACGCCGATATTACGGTGCTCGAAGGCGGCCTGGCAGTAGCGGAAGTAGAGGCGCCACTTACGGATGAAGCGTTCGTCGAAACCCATGGCGCGCACCTGATCGAGCTTGGCTTCGAAGGCCTGGCACCAGGCATCGAGCGTGCGAGCGTAGTCGCGTCCGAACTCTTCGAGGCGGTCGAGCTGGAAGCCGCTCTCCTGGGTCATGAGGTCGCCGACGCGGTTGATCGAAAGCAGGAGCGAGCCAGGGAAGATGTGCTTCTGGATGAAGTCCACGCCGTCGCGGAACTGCGCGTAACGACTGTCGGGGCAGGTGATATACTGGAAGGCGGCGATACCGTCTGGCTTGAGCAGGCGGCCGATCGACGCGCAGAAGGCGGGGAGATACTTATGGCCGAGGGCTTCCATCATCTCGATGGAGACGCACTTATCATACGTGCCCTGGTGGTCGCGGAAGTCCTCGAGTTTGACGGTGATGCGGTCCGAGAGGCCGGCGGCCTTGATGCGCTCGACGGCGAGGTCGTGCTGGGCCTGTGAGATGGTGAGCGAGGTGACGCGGCAGCCGTATTTCTTGACGGCGTGCAGGGCCCATCCGCCCCAGCCGGTGCCGATCTCGATGACGTGGTCTGTCGGCTTGAGCTGGAGGAAGCGGCAGAGAGAGTCGTTCTTGTTGGTCTGCGCCTGTTCGAGGGAATCCGTGCCTTCCCAGCGGGCCGACGAATACATCATCGACGGGTCGAGGAAGAGGCGGAAGAAGTCGTTGGAGACGTCGTAGTGCTCCGAGATATTGCGACGCACCATCTGTTTGTCGTTCGGACGCAGGAGGTGGCCGATGCGGTCGGCGATACGGAAGAGGCCGACGCCGAGCGCCTTGCGGGCCGAGCCGGACATGCCCGGGGTCTGGTCGATGTTCTCGATGAAGAAGCCGATGAGCGCGTTGAGGTCGGGGGAATCCCACTCGCCCTCCATGTAGCCTTCGGTCAGTCCGATGTCGGCCGCCAGCATGATGCGGCGGAAGGCGTTCTCGTCGCGGATCTCCATGCGGGCTCCGCCGGTCGCGCGAGGGTCGCCGAGCACGAGCTCCGCGCCTTCGGGCAGGCGGAGGACGAGGCGTCCTTTGGTGAGCTTCGCGAGCTCGGGGAGGACGAGGCGGCGGGCGAGGGAGCCGGCGGCGGGAGAGGAGTTAGTCATGTCGGCCGGTCAGTTCGGAGGTGGGGTGCCGCAGGTTGCGCTGCAGGGGAATGTCGTCGCCCTTGCGGCGGAAAGGAAGTTTTTTCACCAACCACAGCCAGGCGGCGTGCAGATGGATGAGCGCCACGACCTTCAGGATGAGCAGGGGCGACTTGACGGTCAGCCAGAGTAGGCGCGCGTCGGTCAGCGGAATCTGCCGGCCGGTCCAGGCGCTGATGAGCGTCTTCCGTCCGTCTTCGTAGTGGTCCACCGTGATCGCCAGCCGGCCGTCGGGCAGGCGGAGCGTGAACTCGAATTCGGTGTCCAACGCCGAGAACGGCGAGACGTAGAAACGCTTCGGTGTGCGTAGCTGCAGATAGGCGTCGCCGTCGAAATCATTGCGCAGGCAGGCCCGGCCGAGGAACCACGCTTTGCGTTCGCCGAAGGTGTTATGGACCTCGGCGATCCCGCAGGTCAGGACGCCGTCGACGGTGGCCATCATGAACACCGCGGGATTGTAAGACTTTCCGAAGGCGCGAGGCATCGCGACCAATCGGATCACGGCGTGCGCGGGGAGCGGTTCGCCATGGGCGGCGGCGAAGGCGCGGAAGCGGTCGGCGAGGGTGGCGCCGGTGAAGACCTGCGGGATCCCTTCCGGCTGGAAGACCTCGCCGGCCGGCAGGAAGTCTCCGTCGCGGAAGCGGTAGGGGGACCAAGCGCGGCCGAGCATCAGGCGCCCGCCTTTCACGGCATCGACCGCGGCGGCGTCGATCGAGCAGGCGAAGGCCGCGTGCGTGAAGTCATGCCGCTTCGGCCAGAGCCGGGCGTGCATCACTTCTGCGTCGTACAGTCGGGGCATCGGCCTGCAGGGTGGATGCAACCCGGATGGGCGCAAGCGTCCCCGTCTCGAAACCTTGCTAAACCGAAGGTCAGGGGCATAACGACCTCCGTGGCCCAAGACCTCGCAGGCGCTGGATTACTGACCTTAGCGGGTTCCGCGGGTTGCCTGTTGCTGGCGTTGAACGCCGGCCGGAAACGTCGCCTGCTCGACGACACGCCGGTCTCGAAGGCCCTCGGCGTCTTCGTCGGCGAGGTCGAACTCGAAGGGGTGTGCGTCCGTCGCGATCCCTTCATCAGTTACCTCGCCGAGAAGCCCTGCGTGCTCTACAGTTGGTCGGTCAGCGAACATTGGCGTCGCGCCCGGCAAGAGACCTATACCGACGACAAGGGCCGCACGCGCACCCGGACGGTGATCGATACCGGCAGCGACACGGTCGCCTCGGGCGGCGAGACGGGTGGTTTCTACATCCAGGACGAGACCGGCTACGTGTGGGTCAATCCCGAGGGTGCCGACCTCGAGACGCTCACGATCTTCGACCACGATGTCGACGAAAGCGACCCGCTGTATTACGACAAAGGCCCGTCCGACGCCGTCGAGGGTTCGACCGGCGAGCGCAGCTTCACCGAATACGGACTCGTCGTCGGCACGCCGCTCTTCGTCCGCGGCCGCGCCAGCGAACGGCCGGACATCGTCGCCGCCCAGATCAAGCACGAGGACAAGGCGGACATGTTCATCATCACCCCGCGCAAGGCGCAGGAGATCAGTGACGGCAAGGCCACGTCCTACATCGTGTGGAACCTCTTCGGCGCCGCTCTCGCCGGCGGCTTCGGCGCGGTCCTGATGGCCGCCTCCCGGCCGGACATCGCGGCGTTCGGTCTGCTCATCGGGATCCTCCTTTACGCTTTCGCCGCCGGCGCCGGCTGGGTCTGGATGGTCTTCAATAGCATCACCGGCCTGCGCAACCGCGTCCGGCAGGCCTCTTCGCTCATCGACGTACAGCTCAAGCGCCGCGCCGACCTGATTCCTCCGCTGGTCGCCTGCGTGCAGGGCTTCCGTGCGCACGAAGCCTCCGTGCAGACGCTCGTCGCCGCCCTCCGCGCGCAGGCGGCCGGCGGCCGGGTCGTCGCCGTCGCGCCGACGCTCCTCGCGGTCGCGGAGCAGTATCCCGACCTCAAATCTCAGACGGTCTTCGCCGAGCTCAGCCGCAACCTCGTCGAGACCGAGGACCGGATCGCGCTCGCGCGCGCCTATCACGCGAACATCGCGACCTTCTACAACACGCGCCTCGAGCGCGTGCCCGACCGGTATGTCGCGGATATCGTGAAGATGCAGCCGGAGCCGCTGTTCCAGGCCGAAGGCTTCGAGCGGCAAGCTCAGAAACTGGCCTTCTGATCAGGCGGCCCAGGCGTCGCGGCCGAGGAGCTGCGAGCACAGGCGGTGCGCGGACCAGAAGCCGTCTTCATGGAAACCGTAGCGCTGCCAAGCGCCGGCGAAATGCACGCGCGCGCCGGGGCGGGCGTTGAGCGCCGGGATCTCCGCCTGGGCGGCGACGGCTTCGAGCGAGAAGAGCGGATGCTCCGTCGGGATCGTCACGATCACCTTCGCCGGATCGACCTGCTCGGCATGATTGATCGTCACCACGAAGTCGCCCTTGTCCGTGAGCCCTTGCAGGGAGTTCATCCAGTAGTGGGTCGACGTCGCCAGGCCGCCGTCCTTGGCCCACGTGCGGTAGTTCCAGGACGAGCGCGCCTTCGGCGAGCGGGGCAGGGGCGCCATGTCGGTGTGCACGATGGCGTCGTTCTGATTGTAGGCGAAGGCGCCGAGCAGGCGGCGTTCCTCGGCGTCGGCGTCGGTCAGCAGGCGGAGCGAGGTGTCGGCGTGCGAGGCCATGATCACGCGGTCGAAGCGTTCTTCGCCGCCGGCGGTCGTCACGATGACCTGCGCGCCGTCGCGACGGACTCCGGTCACGCCCTGGCCGAAACGGAAGTCGGCGGGGTGCGCCTTGAGCAGCGCCTCGACGTAGGTCCGGGAGCCGCCTTCGAGGGTCAGCCACTGGTGCTGCGTATCGAGTCCGAGGAAGCCGTGGTTATGGAAGAAGCGCATCAGCGCCGCGGCCGGGAAGCCCAGCATTTTCTCCGCCGGCGTGGACCAGACCGCGGCCGACATCGGGATCAGGTAGAGGTCGAGGAAGTCCTGGCCGAGCCCTTTTTGGGCGCACCAGTCGCGGAGCGAGGTCGTCTCGGCCTCGGTCGAACGCCACTCGGTCTTCGCCAGCTTATTGAACTTATTGATCTGCAGGAGCAGTTTCCAGAAGCGCAGGCTGAAGAGGTTGCGACGCTGGGCGAAGAGGTGGTTGAGCGAGCTGCCGCACCATTCCAGGCCGGTCGGGTCGTGGCGGACCGCGAAGGACATCGACGTCTTCTTCGGTCGCACGCCCAGCTCCTTGAAGAGACGGCAGAGGTGCGGGTAGGTCACCTCGTTGAAGACCATGAAGCCCGTGTCCATCGGCAGGGCGCGGCCCGTACCGGGTTCGGAGACATCGATCGTGTGGGCGTGGCCGCCGGGACGTCGGTCCCGGTCGAAGACCGTCACGTCATGGTGGGCGGCGAGGAAGCGCACGCAGCCGAGGCCGCTCACGCCGGAGCCGACGATCGCGATGCGTTCACGCACGCGACGAAGCGGCCTCGGCCTTGGTGCGCTCGGCCTCTTCGTAGACCGAGTCCGGCACGCCTTTGAGTCCCCAGATCAGGCCCGTCCAGGACATCGCCTTGAGGGCGTAGTAGGTCGGGTCGAATTCCCACCAGTAGAAGCCCTGCTTCGTCGTGGCCTGGTAGCGGTGATGATTGTTATGCCAGCCTTCGCCCAGGGTGATGAGCGTCAGGATGAACGAATTGCGGGATTCGTCGCCGGTCGTCTTGAAGCGTTTCGAACCGAAGACGTGCGCGAGGGAATTGATGCAGGCCGTGC
>CANKZO010000003.1 GCA_947488485.1 Opitutia bacterium
CGGTCGACTTCCTCGAGGGTGTTGTAGAACGCGAAGGAAGCGCGGGCGGTGCCGCTGAGGCCGTAATGCTTCATGAGCGGCATGCAACAATGGTGGCCGGTGCGGATGGCGATGCCGTCCGCGTCGAGCAGCGTGCCGACGTCGTGCGGGTGCCCGCCCTCGAGATTGAAAGAGATGACGGCGACCTTCTCAGGCGCTTCGCCCACGATGGTGAGTCCTTTGATGGCCTTGAGGCGCTCGGTGGCCGCGGCGAGCAGGACCTGCTCATGCGCATGCGCGGCCTCCTGGATGGGTATCACGTATTCCAAGGCGACCCCGAGCGCGATGGCGCCGGAAATATCCGGCGTGCCGGCTTCGAAACGCTCCGGGGCCTCGCGAAAAGTGGTGCCGGCGAAATCGACCTTGCGGATCATGTCGCCGCCGAACTGGTAAGGCGGCATGGCGTCGAGCAGCTCAGGACGACCCCAGAGCACGCCGATGCCGGTCGGACCGAAGGTCTTGTGGCCGGAGAAGGCGTAGAAGTCGCAACCGAGCGCGGGGACGTCGACCTTGAAGTGGGCGGCGGCCTGACAGCCATCGATGAGTACCACGGCGCCCGCAGCCTTAGCGAGACGGGTCATCTCGGCGGCGGGATTGATGGTGCCGAGGGCGTTGGAGACGTGCGCGAAAGCGACGAGCTTGGTGCGGGCGGAAAGCAGTCCCTTGAAAGCCACGAGGTCGACTTCGCCGCGCGGCGTGACGGGCGTGACGACGACCTTGGCGCCGGTGCGCTCGGCGATGACCTGCCAAGGCACGATGTTGGCGTGGTGCTCGAGATGGGTGAGCAGGATCTCATCGCCGGCCTTGAGGTTGGCCCGACCCCAGCACTCGGCGACGAGGTTGATGCCCTCGGTGGCGCCGCGCACGAAGACGCAGCCCCGGGTGTCCTTGAGCCCGAGGAACTTCGCGACGGAACCGCGGGCGGCTTCGTAGGCGGTGGTGGCCTCCTCGCTCAGGAGGTGGACGCCACGGTGGACGTTGGCGTTCTGCTCGGAGTAATAGCGTTCGAGGGCCTGGATGACGACCGACGGCTTCTGGGAAGTCGCCGCGTTATCGAGGTAGGTCAGCGGACGGCCGCGCACGGAACGTCCCAGGATCGGGAAGTCCTTGCGGCAGGCGGCGACATCGAACGCGGGCATAGGGCCGAACGTAGGAGGACCGGGGCGGGGCGCAACCGGGAAGCGAACTTCAGGGCGCCGGCGGCAGGCGCACGGCCTTGCGGATATACGCGGGCACGTCGACGTCCTGGCCGTCGATGAACGTCATGGGCGTGCCGCCGAACAGGCCGCGGCGCATCGATTCCTCCGTCGCGAACTCGAAGATCGGCTGCGCGGGGTCCTCGCCCTTGCCGCCCTTCTTCGTCTTGGCGGGGGGCTTGGGCGCGGGCAACGAAGCACCGAGCACCGAGACTTCGATGCGATCACCGAGCGCAGGTTCGACGCGCGCGCAGAGGATCGTGGAGGTCTCGCCGCCGAAACGCGTGCGGACCGCGGCGACCGCTTCGAAGGCCTCGGTCGAGGTCATGGCGGTACCGCCGGCGACGTGCACGAAAAGCGAAGCGACCTTGGCCACGGCGCCGGGCGCGTGCGCCAACGGACATTCGATGGCGGCGCGCGCGGCCTTCATCGCGGCGCCATCGCCTTCGCCCAAGCCGAAGGCGAAGAGCGTCGGCGAACCAGGCGTCGAGAGCAGCGAGCGCAAAGCGGCGGGATCGACGGCGATGAGCGCGCCAGGCGCGAACGCACTGGCAAGTCCGCGCAGGGCTCCGCCCACCCACGCATCGGCGGCGGCGAAGGATTCCGACAACGGGGCGTCGGGCGCCACCTGCTGAAGGAGAAGGTCGTTATGGACCATCACGAGGCCATGGCACTTCTGTCCCAGTTTCACCGCGGCTTCGTTGGCCTGACGCATGCGCCGTTCGCCTTCATGCGAGAAAGGCATCGTCGCGAAGGCGAGCACCGTGGCGCCCGTCTCGGCGGCCAAACCGGCGACCGTCGCGGCGGCGCCGCTGCCGGTACCGCCACCGAGGCCGGTCACGAGCACGACCACGGGAATTCCAGTGAAGAGCCGACGCAGCGCCGGTTCCTCCGCCTCAGTGGAAGCCAGGCCGAGGGCGGCCTCGCCGCCCGTGCCCATCCCGCGCGTCTGCGCGCGACCGAGCTGCAGGCTCGCGCCAGGGCCGCCGGCGGCCAGGGCGCGCGCATCGGTGTCCAGCAACGCGACGGAGACCTCGGCCGGGAGCTGGGCCGAAAGCCGGGTGACCATGGCGCAGCCCGCACCGCCGAGGCCGACGAGGAGGATGGAGGCGGGCGTGGCCATCTTAGAAGCGGAAGAGCGCCTTGAGCTGGGCGAGGAAGCCGCGCGGACGGGCGACCGCCGGCGGGGCGTCGGCCAAGGCCGCGGTCATGAGGCCGACGACGCCCGCATACTCGGGCTTGCGCAGGGATTCGTTCTCGAAGTCAGGCACGCCGACGCGGGCCGAGACGCCGGTCACGAGCTGGACCGCTTCGGCGGCGTCGGCGAGATTGGCCGAACCACCGGTGAGGATCACGCCCGAGGGGATCATATTCTGGTCGAGGCGCACGGCGTGGCCCGGGAAGATCTGTTCGAGGCGACGCAGCACGTCCTTGCGGACGAACTCGATCGTCTCTTGGTAACGCAGCGAAAGCACCTGGGTGATCGTACCGCGGTTGAACTGCTGGTCGCCCACGCCCTTGTCGCCGTCCTTCCAGATGGTCTGGTTGACGTCGGTCTCGCGGTGGAGCGCCGAGCCGAAGCGCTGCTTGAGGTCTTCGGCCGTCTCGCGACTGATGCGCAGCGCGACGCTGAGGTCGTTGGTCAGGTGCTCGCCGCCCACGGGGATCGAGCCCGCGCAGAGGATGTGCTCCTTGTAGTAAAGGATCCAGTCGGTCGTGCCGGCGCCCATGTCGATGACGAGCACCCCGCCCTGCTTGTCGGCGTCGCTCGCCGTCGCGCAGGCGGCGGCGTGGCTGGCGAGGATGAAGTCGCGGACGCGGATGCTCAGGCCGTTGACCATGCCCACGCGCATGCGCATGTTGCCCTCCTCCATCGTCACGCGCCAGAAGTTCACCTCGAGGCGCTTGCCGGTCATCCCGACGGCGTTGCCGATCGGACGGTTGTCCAGCATCGTCGGCTGGCGCATGTAGAGCAGCGTGCTGCGGCCCGCCGGCGGCTCGAGGCGCTTGGCCGAGGCGATGGCGTCCGCGACGTCCTTGGCGGTGACCTTGCCGTCGTGCGCGGGCACGGCGATGAAGCCCTTCACACGCTCGCCTTCGGCGGCGGGACCGGACAACGAGAGATAGACCTGTTCGACCGCGCGGCCGGAACCGCGTTCGATGTCATTGACGACCTCATGCACGCATTGGGTGAGCTTCTCGAGGTCGGTGACGGTGCCTTTCACGACGCCGTCGGTGCGGCGTTCACTGAAGCTGAGCATGCGGGCCTTGCCGTCGATGACCTGTCCGAGGAGGCTGGCGGTCTTGTGCGTGCCGATGTCGATGACGGCGATGAGGGATGGAAGGGGCTTAGGGGTCATCGGAGAGGGGTGGTGACGGGAGTGGTGACGGGGACGAGACGAGGTTCGGGAATCGGCGAAGCGGCGTTGGTCCGGTTTTGGATGGACATCTTGAGCACGTAGGCGGATGCGGTCGTGCCGGGCCGGCGCAGGAGTTCGTCGACGTTGATGCGCCCGAGCAGGATGAGCTCATTACGCCAGTTGGCGGTGGAGAAGACGATCTCGACCAGGGCCGGTCGGTCCATCGGCTGCGTCCCGGGGCGGACGGTCACGCGGAGGTTCGAGCCGGGCGAATCTTCCTGCGCGCCGAAACAGTCGCGGAGCGAGACGGCCGACCACTGCTTGAAGAGGTGCGGGTAGGTCGTGCGCACGGTCAGCAGGAAGGGCGCGGCGATCTCGATGCCTTCGATGAGCAGGCCGTCGTCGGCGCCGGTCGAGCGGAAATGCTGGATCTCCGGCAGGTTGCGGACCGCCTGCTCGGGATAGCCGACGCCGGCGAAAGTCCGCCCGTCGGCGGCCACGAGGCGCACCTGCATCGACGTGCCCTTCTCGGGCAGGCTCACGATCTTCGCGACCGCGAGCCGCTCGCGCAGGTTGATTTCCAAAGTGCCGTCGCCGCGTCGGCGCACGTCGGCCGCGACGACCTGGTTATCGGCCTCGAGGTCGGCCTTGATGGCACGGACATCGCGCGCGAAACCTTCGGGGCCCGCGGCGATGACCTTCTTCACGAAGGCTTCGGACAGGAAGCCGTCCGTCTGGAAGCGCACCTTGGCGGCGGGGGCGGCGGCCGCGGATTCGTCGACGGCCCACCAGATCAGCGCGCCGAGCACGAAGAGGAAGAACGCCGCGGCGACGGTCGGCAGCTTGGAGCGCACGACGCGCTTGCGGCCGAGCTCGCCGGCGGGCACGCGCTGGACGTCCTGCGGCACGAGGGCGCGCCAGTCACGGTCGGCCTGGCCGCGGAAAGCGTCGCGGCGGCGGCCGAACAAAGAATCGAAGAGGCCCATGGTCAGCGTTGGTCGGTGCGGGTGGCGCGCGCGAGGGCCGGAGCGGCCATGCGGCGCACGAGCGCGGGAAAATCGAGCCCGACGCAGGAAGCGCTCTTGGGCATCAGGCTGGTGGCGGTCATGCCGGGCATCGTGTTGATCTCGAGGAAATAGAAGCGGCCGTCCGGCTCAAGGAAGACATCCGCGCGGGCGAAGTCCCGGCAGCCGCAGGCGGCGAAGAGGCGCGCGGCGGCCTCGCCGATGGCGACGGTGAGCTCGGCGGGGATCGGCGCGGGGAAAAGGTATTCCGAGGCGCCCTTGGTATACTTGGTCTGATAATCGTAGACGCCGGTGAGCGGGACGATCTCGACGAGGCCCATGGGGCGGCCGTCAAGCAGACCGATCGACATCTCGCGGCCGCGGAGGCGGCGCTCGGCCATCCACTGCCCGGAAGCGGGAATCTCCGCCAGGGCCTTGGCCACGGCGGCCTCCCCTTCCAACATATAGAGACCGACGCTGCTGCCCTGGTCGGACGGCTTGATGACGAGGTGTTCGCCCAAGGCGGCGATGAGCGCGGCGGCCGTCGGCTTAGCGGCGCCGGCGAAGGCGACTTCGGGAATCGCGGGGACGTCGGCGGTGCGCATGGCGCGCTTGGTCGCGACTTTGTCCATGCAGAGCCGGTTGGCGGCCGAACCGCAGCCGGCGAACGCGACGCCGCGGGCTTCCATTTCAGCCTGGGCGCGGCCGTCTTCACCCCAACCGCCGTGCAGGACCGGGAAGACGACGTGCCGGGCGGCGTCGAGCCACTCGGGCAAGGCGTCGGCGGTGAGTTCGACAAGCCGGGCGCCGGGCAGGACTTCGGATACGGCCTTGCCGGAACGCAGCGAGACCTCACGTTCGGAGGAAAGACCGCCGCAGAGGACGATGATCTCGCGGGCGTCGCTCATAGGAGTTCCTTCCATTCGCGGCCGAGCGCGACGATCTCCGGCTGGAGCTCGACGCCCTGACGGGCCTTCACTTCGGCGCGGACCGTGCGCATGAGCGCAAGGAAGTCGGCGGCCTTGGCCTCGCCGGCGTTGACGAGGAAGTTGGCGTGGGTCGGTGAGACCGAGACGGGGCCGACGGCGCGGCCCTTGAGCCCGCTGAGGTCGATGAGCCGGCCGGCCTTGTCGCCTTCGGGATTCCGGAACACACAGCCGGCGCTCGCTTCGCGGGGCTGCGAGGCGCGGCGACGAGCGGCCATTTCGTCCATACGTCCGCGGATGGCGGCGGAGTCTTCGGCCGAAGCCGAGCGGAGGACGGCGGAAAGGACGACCGCCCCGTGCAGCTGCGGGCAATCGCGGTAAAGGGCGTCGAAACAATCGCGGCGCGCGGCGCGCACGCGTCCCTGCGGGGTGAGCCACTCGATGGATTCGACGACGTCGAAGATCCAGCCGCCCATCGCGCCGGCGTTCATGCGCAAGGAGCCGCCGACGGTCCCGGGGATGCCTTCGAGGAATTCGAAACCGGCGCGGCCTTCGCGCGCAGCCACGCCGCACAGTTCCTTCAGGCGGGTGCCGCCGCCGACGCGGAAGCGGCCTTCACCAAGGTCGGTCACGGCGCCCCAGCGGGCGGTGTCGAGATGCAGGATGAGTCCGTCGTAACCTTCGTCGGGCACGAGGAGATTGGAACCGCGGCCGAGGACGAACCAACGGAGGTCGAGCTCCGCCGCCGCGCGCAGGAGCGTGACAAGGTCGTCGACCGACGCGGGTTCGGCATACCAGCGGGCCGCACCGCCGAGTCCCAGCGTGGTGCGACGGGCGAGCGGTTCGTTGGCGCGAAGGACGCAGTCCTTGGAAAGACGGCCGGCGACGAGATCCGGGAGATCCGCGGAAAGGACGCCCTCGCCACGGCGGCGCAGCACCTTCGCGTAGGCCTCGGCGTCGCGCTCGATGTCGCCCGCGCCCACGAAGGCCACCACCGTGTCGGCCCCCTCGGCGAGCGTGTCGAGCAAGGCCGGCAACGCGCGACGGTCCTCGACGAGGCGGTGCGCGGAGCCGGCGACGATCGCATCGGAACCGCCGCCTTCGACGGCGGCTTCGCCGGCGGAATAGACCGGGAGCACGAGCGCCTGGTCGGCCACGGCGAGCGCGTCGCGGAACTCGCGCGCATACTGGCGCGTGCGGGTATGGCGATGCGGCTGGAAGACGACGAGCAGGCGGCCGGCGTGCGTCTCGCGCACCCACTGCAGCAAAGCCGCGATCTCCGTCGGATGGTGGGCGTAGTCGGCGAGCACGCGCAGGCCGGTGCGTTCGAAGAGGACATCCTGCCGGCGACGGATACCGCGCCAGCGTGCCAGCGGTTCGGCGACGAGGCCGCCGGTGATGAAGTGCGTGACCGCGAGCGCCAGCGCGGCGTTGGAGCGGTTGAAGGTTCCGGCGACGGGGAGATTGAACTGGCCCGAGGGGAAACGTCCGCCGAGCGCGACGACCGACGAGGAATGCCCGCCCTGCACGAGCCGGCAGGAATAATCACCGTCTTCGCCCACGCGGATGACCGGCACCTTGAGGCCTTCGACGAGGCGTTCGAGGCGAGCATTGCCGACCGGGATCACCACGGCGGAACGGGTGCGTTCGAAGAGCGCGCGGAAGACGGCCTCGAGCGCGGCTTCGTCGCGGTAATAGTCGGGATGGTCCCAGTCGAGGTTCACCGCCACGGTGACGTCGGGCGAGAACGCGCCGATCGTGCCGTCGCTCTCGTCGACTTCCGCGACGACCCAGGGCGAAGTCGCCGAAGCGCGCGCGGGCGGGAAAGCCGGGTCGCGGAAAAGGCCGCCGAGGACGTACCCGAAATCGGCGCCGGCGCTGGCGAGCGCGGCGACGAGCAGGCCGCAGGTGGTGGTCTTGCCATGGCTGCCGCAGACGGCGACGAACCGGCGTTCGGCGACCGCTTCGGCGAGCAGCTCGCCGCGGCGCAAGGTGCGCACGCCGTGGCCTTCGGCGAGCGTGAGGGCGGGATGGCCGGGCTTGACCGCGCTGGAGCGGCCCACGACGGAAGGATGGCGGCCGGCGGCCCAAGGATCGCGCAGAAGCGGCACTTCGCCATTGGCGAGCTGGAGCTCCATCGGACTGCCGGTCGCGTCGTCCCAACCGGAGACGTCCCAGCCGTCACCTTTGAGATAGAGCGCGAGCGGACCGACGCCCATGCCGCACGCCCCGAGCATCCAGGCGGAACGGCTCATGCGGTGGCGCCGCCGGCGAGGGCGACGGTCTCCGTGGCGAGGGCGTCCCAACGGTTGGCCGCGTCGGCCAGCGCGAGCGCGTCGCGCATGACGGAGAGCGCGGCGTTGTCATGGAGGCGGTCGAAAACGACGACAGCGAGACGGTTCAGCTCCGCCTCCGGCAGGAGGATCGCGGCGCCGGTCCGCTCGCTCTCGCGGGCGTTGGCGGTCTGATGGTCGTCGGCGGCGGAAGGCAGCGGGATGAGGACCGCGGGCGTCCGGCAGGTCGCGAGCTCGGCGAGCGTGCCGGCGCCGGCGCGCGCGACGGCGAGGTCGGCGGCGGAATAGGCCGCGGCCATCTGGTGGCAGAACGGCAGGAACTTCACCACCGACTGCGGCGAACGTACCTCGTCCTCGCGGCCGCCGGGACCGGTGAGGCAGAGCACGTGCACGCCGCGCACGGCGAACTCCTCGAGATTATCTTCGACCCAGCGGTTGAGGCGGGTCGCGCCCTGGCTGCCGCCGACGACGAGCACGAGCCGGCCCGAAGGAGGGAGACCGAGCGCGCGGCGCGCGGCCTCGCGGGCCTCCGGACGGATCTCCGCGCGCACGGGATAGCCGGAATCATGCTGCCGCTCCGCCGCGACGCCCGGCAGGCGCACGCCCGTGGGCAGATGGACCGAAGTCGCGAAACGCGCGATGAGCCGCACGGCTTTTCCGGGACGGCGGTTCGCCTCATGCACCAGCACCGGCACGCCGGCGAGCCGGCACGCGAGCGCGGGACCGAGGCTCATGAAGCCGCCGAAGCAGACGAGGACCGACGGACGGAACTCCCGGAGCAGCCGCCACGAAGACCAGACGGCGCCGAGGAGCGCGGGAAAGAACAGCAGACGGCCGAGCAGGCCCGGACCGAAGCCGCGGCCCTTGCCCGGCACGAAGCTCAGGCGAGGGTAATGCGCGGTCATGCGCGCGTCGACGGCCTTGCGGCTGACGATCAGCCGGCATTCGTGTCCGTCCTCGGTGAGCCGCTGGGCGAGGGCGATGCCGGGCGCGAGATGGCCGCCGGTACCGCCGCAGGCGAGCAGCACGCGGCTCATGCGCGCGCCTCCTTCGGCACGAAGGCCGGTTGGGCCGAGGCGCGGACGCAGTTGAGGATGAGGCCCACCATGCAGGCCATGATCACGAGATTGGTGCCGCCGTAGCTGATGAACGGCAGCGAGATGCCCTTGGTCGGCAGCAGCCCGGTCACGACGCCCATGTTGATGAGCGCCTGGAAGACGAGGAAGAGCGTGGCGCCGAGGCAGACGTTGAAACGGTAGAGGTCGGCGGTGTGGCGCATCGCGCGGTAGGCGCACCAGAAGATGCCGAGGTACGCCAGCGCCACGAGCGTGGTGGCGACGAGGCCGTATTCCTCGCCGATGACCGAGAAGACGAAGTCGGTGTGGGCTTCCGGCAGGTAGGCGCGCCCCTGCAGTCCGTTCGCGGCGCCCTTCCCGGTCAGGCCGCCGACGCCGAAGGCCACCATGCCTTCGAAGAGCTGGTAGGCCTCGTCGCCGCGTTTCTCCCACGGCTCGAGGAACGAGGTGAAACGACGCAGGCGGTTGGGCCAGTTGAGGATGAGGATCGTGAAGCCGCCGAGGCCGAGCAGGAACGAGGGGATCACGTAGGCCCAGCGGACGCCGGAGACGAGCATCATGGTGCCGCCGACGGCGCAGCAGAGGAGGATCGTGCCGAGGTCGGGACCGAGCGCGATGAAGCCGGCGATCAGCAGCAGGATGCCGAGGGGCTTCGCGAAGCCTTCGCGGAAGTCGATCCACCCGCGCGGGGTGAAGAGATACGGCGAGCGGGAGCTGAACTGATAGAGCGCGAACTTGTTCGGCAGCGTGTGCCTCTGCATGCGCGCGAGGAAGTCGGCGAGGACGATGACCAGGGCGAGCTTGCCGAGGTCGGACGCCTGCAGGCGGAAGACGCCGAAGTCGATCCAGCGCCAGGAGCCGTTGACGGAGACGCCGATGCCGGGCACGCGCGCGAGGAACATCAGGCCGCACGCGATCCACAGGATGCGCACGCGCCAGGCGCGGGCCTTGTCGAGGTCGAGCCGGTAGAAGGCGAACCCGGCGAGGAAGGCGATCGGGACGTACGCCAGCTGGCGATAGAAGGCGGCGGTGCGATTACTCGCCGAGAGCGAGATGCCCGCGCTGTATTGCACCATCAGGCCGAACAACGCCAAGGTCACCGCGAGCACGAAGATGCCGAGGGCATACCCACCCAGGGCGCCCGGCTCCTCCTGCTTGACCTTGATGACCATGGCGTGAAGCGGCGCGACGGCTTACTTCTTGTCCGGAGCGGCGACCGGAGCGGGCGCGCTACCGGTGAGCGGCACGAGCTTGAGCGGGGCGAAGCTCGGGGCGGGCGCCGGCGCGGCCTTCGGAGCGGCGGCCTTAGGGGCGGCGGCCTTCGGAGCAGCGGACGAAGCGGAAGCCGACGGGATCGTCAGGACCTGGCCAGGCTTGAGCACGGCGTTGAGCGTGAGGCCGTTGGCCTTGACGAGCGCGGTGATGGAGACGTTCTCGCTCCGGGCGACGCTGAAGAGCGAGTCGCCCTTGACGACGGTGCGCTTGCCGCCGGGGCCGACCGGACCGTTCGCGGAGAGTTTGGTCGGCGCCGGGGTCGGCAGACGATCGGAAGGCACGGCGGCCGGAGCCGGCGCGACGACCGACGGAGCGGACGCGACCGGGCGGGCGCCGCCGGAGAAGGCGGCGGTGTCGCCGGGCTGCTCGAAGCCGCTGGTGCTGCGGCAGCCGTTGACGCCGACGAGGACGGCGATGACGCAGAGGTGCACGAGCACGACGGCGGTGACGGTGATGATGGGACGCATGGGTGGTGTGGGTGTTGGCTGGGTGGGTTTGGTGTGAGAAAATCAGGAACGCTGGGCGAGGGCCGTGGCCGCGCGTTCGAAGACGAGGCCGCGCTCCGCGTAGCCGCGGAACTGGTCGAAGCTGGAGAAGCCCGGGCTGAGCAGGATCACGGCGGGGCCGTGCGCGTCCTTGGCGGCGCCGACGACGGCGTCCTGCAGGGCGGGATAGCAGCGGGCGGACTTGCCGAGCTCGTCGAAGTGGCGCTTGAGCTCCTCGGCGGTCTCGCCGATCAGGTAGGCGGAATCGATGAGCGGGGCGATCCGGCGCACGAAGCGGCCGAGGTCCCCGCCCTTCCACTTGCCGCCGCCGATCCAACGGACCGGGACGCTGAACTGCGAGAGCGCGGCTTCGACCGCATGGAAATTGGTGCCCTTGGAGTCGTTCCAGAACTCGACGCCCTTGTTCTCCGCGACCTTGCGGAGGCGGTGCGGCGGGATGCGGAAGAGGCGGGCCGCTTCCTCGAGCTGGCGGAGCGGCAGGCCGCGGGCCTGCCAATATTTCACGAGCAGGGCCCAGTTCTCGCGCTGCGGCCAGCTGTCGAACACCGAACCGGCCGGCACGGTGTCCGTGACTTCGGCGCGGGTGGCCACGAGGGTCTCGGCGGGCAGCTCGATGCCGAAGGCGCGCGCGGCGGCGACGACGGATTCGCCGACGACGAGGATGCCGCCCGGCATCATGCGCTCGATGAGGCGATACTTCGCCCGGAAATAACTCTCGAGCTCGCCGTGACGGTCGAGGTGGTCCTCGTCGAAGTTGGTCCACAGCACCGCCTCAGGCGTGAAGTGACGGAGGTCCTCCGCCTGGAAGGAACTGACCTCGACGACCGCGAGGAAGGAACCGTTGGAGACGGTGCGATGCAGCGAGGTGAGCGGGAGTCCGACGTTGCCGCAGGCGATGGCGTCGAGGCCGGCGCGCTTGAACGCGAAGGAAAGGAACTCGGTGATGGTCGTCTTGCCGTTGGTGCCGGTCACGGCCACGGCCGGACCCGTCCAGAGGAGCGCGCCGAAGTCGAGCTCGGTGAGGCAATGCAGGCCCGCGCGGCGGGCGGCGAGCAGCCACGGGTGCGTCTGCGCGAAGCCGGGGCTGTAGACGAGCAGGTCGTGACGCGCGGCCTCCTCGGGTCCGAACACGCGGTTCTCCCCGCGCTCGTCGTAGATGACCGAGGCGAAACCGCCCGCGGCGAGCGAGTCGGCGACGGAACGGCCGCTGACGCCTTCGCCGAAGACGGCGGCGGGCCGGGCGAGCCGGCGGCGGAGGGACTCGGGGAACTCGCTCATCGCAGCTTGAGGGAGAGCAGGCCGAGCAGGCCGCAGAGGAGCGAGAGGATCCAGAAGCGCGCCACGACCTTCGTCGCGGGCCAGCCCTTTTTCTGGAAGTGGTGATGGATGGGCGTCATCAGGAACAGCCGCTTGCCGCCCGTGCGCTTGAAGTAGGCGACCTGCAGGATGACCGAGACGGCTTCGACGACGAACACGCCGCCGACGATGGCGAGCAGGAAGGGCTGACGCATCAGGCACGCGACCGCGCCGAGCGCGCCGCCGAGGCCGAGCGCGCCGACGTCGCCCATGTAGATCTCCGCCGGCGCCGCGTTGTGCCAGAGGAACACGAGGCTGCCCCCGAAGAGCGCCGCGCAGAAGACCGCGAGCTCGCCGGCGCCCGTGACGTGGCGGATGCGCAGGTAGGAGGCGAACTCCGCGTGGCCGGCGAGGTAGGCCACTGCGCCGAGGATCGCCGTCGTGATGAGCACGCAGCCGATGGCGAGGCCGTCGAGGCCGTCGGTGAGGTTCACGGCGTTCGAGCAGCCGACGCAGACGAGGACGAAGAACGCGCCCGCGACGGTGAGGCAGGCGGCGAGCGGCCAGCCGAGCGAGCCGGCGGACCACAGCGGCTCCTTCAGGACGGGCAGCCAGACCTCGGCGAGGCCGGTGCGGTAAGACGGGTCGAGCAGCACGATGCCGAAGGCGGTGAGCGCCACGAAGCCCTGGCCCGCGAGCTTGAAGCGGGCGGAGATGCCGTCGGAGCTGCCGTGACGGACCTTGAGCCAGTCGTCGTAGAGTCCGACGAGGCCCATGCCGACGAGGCACCAGAGCGAGGCGAAGACGAGGACGCCCGGACGCGCCCACAGGAGCACGGCAGGGATGGTCGCGGCGGCGATGATCAGCCCGCCCATGGTCGGCACCTTGCCGCCTTCCTTGGCGAGATCACCCATGAGGGCCTTGGAACGTTCGGGCTGACGCAGGCGCGCGAGCACGCCGATCAGCCGTCCGGAGAAGAGCATGCCCAGCAGCAGGGCCGTGACGCCGGCGAGGATCGCGCGGACGGTGATGTAGTCGAAGAGGCGGAAAGGCCCCCAGGCGTGGACGAGTTCGCTGAGACGGTAAAGCATCCTAGTGGAAGGTGAGCGCGGCGCGCAGGTTCGGAGGCAGGCAACGTTCGAGCGCGAACGAGCGGCTGCCCTTGAGGAAGACATGGCCGCGATGGGCGGCCACGCGGTCGGCGGCCTCCTCGATCGTGGCGGCGACGAAGCCCGCCTCCGGGTGCGCGACTCCCTGCAGGAACGCCGCCGCATCGCCGCCGAAGACGACCACGCGGTCGTCGGGACGGAGAGGCAGCTGCGCGCCGCAGTCGCGGTGGAGTCGCGCGGAGGTGGGGCCGAGCTCGGCCATGCCGCCGAGCACGAAAAGACGAGGTTCCGCCGAAGCCCGGCTGCGGCGATCGAAGGCCTGCGCGGCGTCGAGCAGCGAAGCCGGGCTGGAATTGTAGCAATCGACGGTGAAGGTGCGCGCGCCGTCGACGTGCACGCTGCCGCGACCGGCCGGCGGCGCCCAGGCCGCGAGCGCGGCGGTGAGTTCGGCGGAGGTGCGGCCGGCGAGCTGCGCGGCGACGACGGCGAGCGCGGCATTGCGCGCGAGGCCGTCGGAGAGCGGGCCGAGCGGGAAGGTCTCGCCATCGAGCACGAGCGTGCGTCCGCCGTCGGCGGCGACGCCGAAGGCAGCGCGGACGAGACGCGCGGGCGCGACCGCCGGCAGCGGCTCATCACCGAAGGCCACCGCGACCGAGCGGTCCGCGTGGGCGGCGAAATCCGGCCAGGCGAGCAAGGTCGCGGGCAGCACGGCCTGGCCTCCGGGAGCGAGGGCGCCGACGAGCGAAGCCTTCTCGCGGGCGATGCCGGCGAGCGAACCGACGCCTTCAAGGTGGACGGGCGCGACGGCGGTGATGATCGCGATATCGGGGCGGACGACTTCCGCCGAGACGCCGAGTTCGCCGGGCAGGCTCATGCCCGCCTCGATCACCGCGTAACGGTGGCGGGCCGGGTCGGCGCGCAGCAGCATCAGCGGGACGCCGATGGTGTTGTTGAGGTTGGCTTCGGTCGCGAAGGCTTCGGCGCCGAGCAACGCGGCGAGGAGCTCCTTGGTCGAGGTCTTGCCGACGCTGCCGGTGATGCCGATGACGACGCCGGGGAAAGCCGCGCGGGCGCGGGCCGCGACGCGGCGCAACGCGGCGAGCGGATCGGCGACGACGAGCTGCGGGAGAGGGTCGGCGACGGGACGGCCGACCAAGGCGCCGGCGGCGCCCGCGGCGCGGGCGGCGGCGAGGAAATCATGGCCATCGCGACGCTCGGTGCGCACGGCGACGAACATCTCGCCTGCGCGTAGGGCGCGGGTGTCGATGCCGAAACCGGCGACCGGTCCGGCGGGCGCGGCGGTCCAGCGTCCGTCCGCGCAGGCGGCGAGGTCGGCCGCGGCGTAAGCGGGGCTCATGCGGAGACGCCCCTCCGGAGCTCGAGGATCTCGCGGACGACCTGACGGTCGTCGAACGGGACCACGGTGTCGGCGAATTCCTGGGTCGTCTCGTGGCCCTTGCCCGCGATCACGACGCAATCGCCGGCCTTCGCGGCGGCGAGCGCGCGGCCGATGGCGTCGCGGCGGTCGGCGACGAATTCGACGGTCGGCAGCGGGCCGAGTCCTTCGCGCATATCGGCGAAGATGCGGTCGAGCGGCTCCTTGCGCGGATTATCGGCGGTCGCCCAGGAGAGGTGCGCGAGGTCGGCGACGGCCTGGGTCATCGCGGGGCGCTTGCCGCGGTCGCGATCGCCGCCGCAACCGAAGACGCAGAGCACGCGGCCGGGCGTGATGTCGCGGAGCATGCGCAGGGCGTTGCGGAGCGCATCGTCGGTGTGCGCGTAGTCGACGAAGACGGGGAAAGCCTGGCCGGCTTCGACGCGCTCCATGCGGCCGGCGACGCCGGGGAAGGCGGCCAGCGCCGGCGCGAGGGCGAGCGGGTCGCGGCCGAGCGCGGCGGCCATCGCGAGGGCGCAGAGGACGTTGGAGACGTTGTAGTCGCCCGGGAGGGTCGACTTGAAGACCGCGGCGCGGCCCGCGTGGCGGACGGTGAAGACCGCGCCACCGGTATCGAGGGCGAGGTCCGTCGCGCGGACGTCGGCGTCGGCCGAGAGACCGAAGGTGAGCACCGCGCCGCGGCGCCGGCAGGCCTCGGCGAGCACGCGGCCGGACGGGTCGTCGACGTTGATCACGCAGACGTCCGGCACGGCGCCGTTGCGGCCGTCGAAGAGCATCGTCTTGACGTCGAGGTAGGCGGCGAGGTCGCCGTGGTAGTCGACGTGGTCGCGGGTGAGGTTCGTGAAGGCCGCGACCTCGAAGCGGAAACCATGGACGCGTTCCTGGTGGAGCGCGTGGGAGCTCACCTCGAGGCAGGCGCCGGCGCAGCCCGCGTCGGCCATCTGGCGGAAGAAGGCGGCGAGGTCGGCCGAATCGGGCGTCGTCTTATAAGAAGGGATGGTGCGCCGGCCGAGGTGGTAGCGGACCGTGCCGACGAGGCCCCACTGCGAACCGTCGTCCTGGAGCAGATGGCGCAGCAGCGTCGAGACCGTGGTCTTGCCGTTGGTGCCCGTCACGCCGACGAGGCGCAAGGCCTCCTCAGGACGGCCGTAGAAACGGCGGGCGATCTCGGCGAGCATCCGGCGCGGGTCGGCGACCTGGGCGGCGGCGACGGCGGGCAGGCCGGCGACCGGCTCACCCGAGATGATCGCGGCGGCGCCGCGGGCGATCACGTCGTCGAGGAAGGCGTGACCGTTGGAGCGCAGGCCCGGGAGGGCGAAGAAGAGCGCGCCCGGGATCACGCGGCGGCTGTCCGTCACGATCGTGGTCACGCGCACCGAACCGTCGCCCGTCCGGCCGAGCACGGGCAGCCCTTGGAGCAGCGCGTTGAAGGTCGGACGTTCCATCGAGGCGGGCATCATCGCGGGCGGAGGCGTCATCGGCCGAGGTCGGCCACGGGGCCGCGCGGGAGGGTGGAGACGGGCGGGAGGTCGAGCCAGCGGATGCACTTCTCGGCGACCTCGCGGAAGATCGGCGCGGAGACCTTGCCGCCGTAGCCGACGCCTTCGCCCTGCGGCTCGTCGATGATCACGGTGATGGCCAGCTTCGGGTCGCCGACGGGGAAGAAGCCCGCGAACGAGGCGACGTGGTGGGCGGAGGAATAGCGGCCGTTGACGATCTTCTGCGTCGTACCGGTCTTGCCGGCGACCTCGTAGCCCGGGATGTCGGCGATCGGGGCGGTGCCGCCCTTGCCGCAGACGGCGCGCAGGAGCGTGGCGAGCTGCGTGGCGGTCGCGGGCGAGACCGCGCGGCCGCGCGAGCGCGGGGCGTAGTCGAGCACGGTGGCCTTGGTCTTCGGATCCTCGACGCGGAGCACCAGCTGCGGCTGCATCAGCAGGCCGTCGGCGGCGACGACCGACATCGCCATGTGCATCTGCATCGCGGTGACGCTGACGGAGTGGCCCATCGGGACGCGGGAGATCGTGAGCCCGTCCCAACGCTTGGGCGGGATGAGCAGGCCGGGCACCTCGGCGCCGGTGATCAGGCCCGTCGGGGCGCCGAAGCCGAACGACTTGATGAGGCCGAAGAAGCGGTCCTCGCCCAAGCGTTCGGCGTACTGCATGCCGACCTGGACCGTGCCGCGGTTCGAGGACTCGCGGACGATCTGGCGGATGTCGGCGGAACCGATGGCGTGCGAGTCGGCCGGGAGCGAGACCATGCGGCCGCGGTAGGGGACGCTCGTCGCGCCGCAGTCGTAGACGGAGTTCGGCGTGATCAGGCGTTCTTCGAGCGCGCCGGCGACGGCGACGATCTTGAACACCGAGCCCGGCTCATAGACGTCGGAGACCGCGCGGTTGCGCTGGCTGTCCATCGGCGCGGCCTGCGGGTCGAAGAAACGGTTCAGGTCGAAGGTCGGCCAGTTCGCGAGGCCGAGGATGCGGCCGGTACGCGGCTCGCTGACGATGATGACCGCGCCTTTGGGATTGTAGCGGGCCGCGGCGGCGGCGAGCGCCTCCTCGCAGGTCTTCTGGATGAGGCCGTTGATCGTGAGCACGACGGTGCTGCCGTCGACCGGGGAGACCTCGCGCAGGCGGATGCTCGTGAGCTCGCGGTGGCGGCCGTCGCGTTCGGATTCGATCCAACCCTTCTGGCCTTCGAGGAGCGAGTTCATCACGCTCTCGATGCCGGCGGCGGGGACGCCCTCCTTGTTGACGTAACCGAGCACGTGCGCGGCGAGCTGGCCCTTGGGGTAGCTGCGGCGGTATTTCAGTTCGGCGCGGAGCGCCTTGATGCCGAGCGCCTTGACGCGCTTGACCACGTCCTCGCCGGCCTCGCGCGCGAGCACGGTCCAGCGGATGACATGCTCCTCGCCGGCGGAATCGGTGCGGACGGTGGTGTCGAAGGCCTGGCGGACCTTCAGGGCGGGCAGGCCGAGCGCGACCGCGACCTCGGCCGCGCGTTCGCGGTCGGCCTTGGTGAGCACGTCGGGGTCCACGCCGATGTCCCAGACGTCCTCGGACAGCGCGAGCAGGTTGTCCTGCGCGTCACGGATGTCACCGCGGCGGCACGGCTTCTCCTGGAGCACGCGACGGGCCTGCAAGGCCTCCGCGCGCAGACGAGGGGCGTCGACCCAATGCAACCAGACCAGCCGTGTGACCACGGCCAGGAAGCAGAAGGGGACGACCCATGCCAGCAAACGGTAGCGCGTTCGCCTGGCGTGGGGCAGGCTCATCGCGCGCCGGGTCCTCCCTGCCCTCCCGAACCGAGGAAGGCGATTTCGCGGGCCGTCATCCGGGGGCTCGCGGAGAAAAGGGTGACCGGGGACGCGGCCGAAGGGTTGATACGGATCCAGACGACCTGCTCGGGCACCGGCGGCTTGAGGGCGTCGCCGATGCGCTGCTGCAGGTAGAGGATGTCGACGGTCTGCTGGGCTTGCCGGCGGGCGCTGTCGTACTCCTTCTTAGATAGGGTGGTGTCGCGTTCGAGGCGCTGGATGCGGCTGCCGATCGTGTCGGCCTCGACGCGCAGGCGCATGATGTTGATCGTGCCCACGGCGAAGGCCGCCACGGTGGCGAGGAGGCAGGCCCAGGTGAGGAGGCGCGGGCTCATGCGGCGAGGCGGCGCACGGCGCGGAGGCGCGCCGAGCGGCTGCGGGGGTTGCGGAGCTGTTCGTCCTCGGAAGGCTGGACGGCCTTGCGGGTGAGGAGGTCGGCCTGCTTGACGCGGTCGTCCTGGTTGCGGGCGTCGTCGCGGTCGACGGGGCGGCCGGCGACCTCGTTCATGTAGCGCTTCACCATCCGGTCCTCGAGGGAATGGAAGGAGATGACGGCGAGCACGCCGCCGGCGTTGAGCTTGCCGAAGGCGAGCGGGAGGGCGTCGGCCAGGGCACCGAGCTCGTCGTTGACCGCGATGCGGACGCCTTGGAAGGTGCGGGTGGCCGGGTGCGGGCCGCGGGGGCCGGGCGCGGGGGGCGCGGCTTCGGCGACGAGTTCGGCGAAGCTGGCGGTGCGGGCGAGGCGGCCGGTGCCGCGGGCGGCGACGATCGCGTTGACGACGCGGAACCAGCGGGGCTCCTCGCCGTAGTCGCGGACGGCGCGTTCGAGTTCGGCGCGGTCGCCGCGCTCGAGGAACTCGGCGGCGCTGCGGCCGACGCGCGTGTCCATGCGCATGTCGTTCGGCGCGTCGAAGCGGAAGGAGAAACCGCGTTCCGGGACATCCAACTGGTACGAGGACACCCCAATGTCCATCAGAACACCGTCGAATCGCCCCGGGACGCGGTCAAGGTGGCGGAAATTTTCGGAATGGAAACGCAGGCGGCCGGCATGGGCGGCGAGCAGCGCGGCGGAACGTTCGCCGGCCGCGGGATCGCGGTCCATCGCGTCGACCGAGCAGCCCGGCGCCCGCGCGAGGATCGCCGCGGTATGGCCGCCGCCGCCGAAGGTGCAGTCCAGGTAGGCGCGCCCGTCCAGCGGAGCGAGGAGCGTCAGGCACTCCTCGAGCAGGACTGGGACGTGGCTGGTCATGCGGCGGTCTGTGAATAAGGTGTGAGCAGTGTAAGTAACTTCCGGATACGCATCACAGGCCGAGCTCGCGCAGGGCGCGGAGGATCTCCTTGGCGTACTCGGAATCGCGGTCGGCCTTGGGCGGCGTCGGCGAGACGAGCTGGAACGTGGTGAAGGCGCCGCGGAAGATCACTTCGCGCTCGAGGCGCGCTTCCTTGACGATGTGGTCGTTGAGCGTGATGCGGCCGGCCTTGTCGCACGTGACCTGGATGCTGTTCGCGCCGAGCAGGCTGAGCGCGTCCATCTTCACCGGATCGCTGACGGTCACCTGCAGCGCGGCGTCGTGGATGCGCGCGGCCATCGACGGCGGGAACACCACGATCGCGGCGACCGCGGGGTGATACATCGCGAGGAAGGTGGATTCCGCGTCAAAACGCCAGGCCGCCGGGATGGTGACACGGTTCTTCTCATCCAACTTTCCGTTGTGGATGCCGGTGAAGAGACCGTTGTTGGCGCCAATAGACATTGCGTATGGGGGAGTTCCCCCAGTTCACCCACTTTTCCCCACGACTCCCCACTGGTCAAGAATTTAGCCCCCGATCCCGCCATTTTCTTGTTCACAGCGCGGCCAGGGCGTTTAAACGACTGATTTCAGTCTTAATTATACACAAGTGACTCTCTTTCAATGTTTTGTGTATTTTATTGGCCGAAATCAGCTTTTCGCCGCTTCCGGCCCCCCTGCCCGGCCGCCCCTGGGCGATCCGGCCGCGCCGGTCCAGGACCGGGCTTGTAATGACATTTACACTACGATTTCGGCCGACGCGGGGCCGCGAGGCGAGGGCGAAACTGTTTGCCAACGGCCGCCGGCTGTGTTTTGTGTCCAACCACTCAACCACGTCCTTTGCACATGAAAACCGCCCTCGCCCTCCTCGCCGCCCTCGTCCTCGCCGGATGCTCCACCCAGATCGGCGTGGACAACTCCCAGAACCGCGAAGCTTCCTACTCCAACGTCACCGGCGTGCTGACCACCCGCTACACCTCCGACACCGAGGCCGTCTTCAACGCCGTCAAGCGCACCATCGACGCCATGCCCGGCACCCTCCGCACCGGCGAGACCGACGACCGCGGCGCCAACAAGGAGCTCAACAGCGTCATCGTCTACGCCCGCACCATCGGTGACCTGGAGATCAAGATCACCATCGAGAAGGCCGAGGACGAACAGACCAAGGCCGTCTTCACCCAGGTGAAGGTCAAGTATGGCGCCTTCGGCAACCTGCCGGAGAGCCAGCAGCTGGTCTCCAAGATCACCTCCAACCTGCGCTAAGCGCCGGGGCGGAACCGCCAAACGGACGCCGCCCAGCCACCCGGCTCGGCGGCGTTCATTTTTTAACACCTTCACCACATGGGCAACATCCACGGACACAGCTTCCGCATCACCACCTTCGGCGAGAGCCATGGCCCCGCCCTCGGCGTCGTCATCGACGGCTGCCCGCCTCGCGTGCCCTTCGACGCGGCCTTCCTGCGCAGCGAGCTCGACCGCCGCCGCCCGGGCCAGAGCGCCCTCACGACCCAGCGCAAGGAAGCCGACGCGCCCGAGGTGCTCTCCGGCGTCTCGCCCGACGGCCTCACCCTCGGCTCGCCCATCGCCATCGTGATCCGCAACGGCGACCAGCGCCCGCAGGCCTATGCCGAGATGAAGGCGGCCTACCGTCCTTCCCACGCCGACTACACCTACGACGCCAAATACGGCATCCGCGCCGTCGAAGGCGGCGGCCGTTCCTCCGCCCGCGAGACCGCGGCGCGCGTCGCCGCCGGCGCCGTCGCCAAGACGGTGCTCAAGCACGCCTGCGGCGCCCGCATCATCGCGTGGGTCGAAAGCGTCGGCGACATCCGCATGCCGGCCGCGCCCAAGGCGCCCACGCTGAAGCAGGTCGAGGCCACGCCCACGCGCTGCCCCCACCCCGCCACCGCCGCGAAGATCGACGCGCTCATCCGTGAGGCGCGCGCCGACGGCGATTCCGTCGGCGGCGTGATCTGCTGCGTCATCGAGAACCTGCCGGCCGGCCTCGGCTCGCCGGTCTTCGACCGTTTCGAGGCCGACCTCGCCAAGGCCATGCTCTCCCTGCCCGCCACCAAGGGTTTCGAGATCGGCAGCGGCTTCGCCGGCACGGTCCTGCGCGGCAGCGCGCATAATGACGTGTTCGTCCGCAAGGGCGGCCGCATCCGCACCGCGACCAACCGCTCCGGCGGCACGCAGGGCGGCATCACCAACGGCGAAGACGTCGTCTTCCGCATCGCCTTCAAGCCCACCGCGACCGTGCTCAAGCCGCAGAAGACCGTCCGTCCCGACGGCCGCGCCACCGAGCTCAGCGCCAAGGGTCGCCACGATCCGTGCGTCCTCCCGCGCGCCGTGCCCATCGTCGAAGCCATGGCGGCCCTGGTCGCCGTCGATCACTGGATCCGCGACCGCGGACAGAACGCTCCCTTCGGCCGCTGCGGACGCAAGGCATGACGCCCCTCGTCATCATCCTCGGGCCCTCGGGCGCCGGCCGCGCCGACGTGGTGAAAGAACTCGTCGCCCACGCCTGGCCCGAAGGCCGCAAGGTGCGCGTCCTCCGCGAAGTCCGCGAAGGCGGCGTCGCGCCGGACGCCTGGGAATTCAAGGACGGCCACGCGATCGTGCCCGCGCCCGGCGACGAAGACGCCGCCATCCTCGTGACGCACGGCGCGCTCCACGTCATCGACCAGATGGAGGCCCTGCACCGTACGGTCCGCCCGATGCAGCCCGACGCCGTCTGGCGCGTGGCCCGCATCCTCACGGTCGTCGACTGCCCGCTCACGATGAAGCACAAGGCCGTCGAGGAATGGTACCGCCCCTGCGTGCACTTCTCCGACGCGGTCGTCATCAACCGCCGCTGGGAAGTCCCGGGCCAGTGGGTCAGCAAATTCCTCGAGCCCTACGAGAAGGAGTTCTATCCCTGCCTCTTCTTCAACCTCACCAAGGTCGGCGCCATCAGCAACCCGCCGGCCGTCATCGACGGCGAGCCGCTCCGTCTCTCGCACATCTTCGACGACATCGACGCGGTCGACGAGATGGAGTTCGACGAGGACAACCTCCCGGACGAACCGTTCGACCTCATCCGCCAGGTCGACAGATACTTCGCGCGCGACGAACTCGGCCGCCGCAACATCCTCGTGCCGGAGATCGGCGAGATCCTCCGCCAGGAGGGCCGCGCCTGACCCGGACCATGCGGCCGCTGCTCGCCACCTACGCCTGGCTGCTGGCCCGCCTCCCCGAGGCCTTCGCGCGGGCGAACGCGGCGCTGCTCGGCGAGCTGCTCTGGCTGATCCGCGGCAAGGTGATCCGCCGCAACCTGACGCGGGCCTTCCCGGAAAAGGACGCCGCCTGGGTCCGCCGCATCGGCCGCATCTCCTGCCGGCGCACGACCGAGATGGCCCTCTTCTCCCTCGTCTCACCGATGCTCTCCGACGCGGAGCTGCGCGACCGCATCCAGGTCGACGACAGCGTGACGAGCGCCGAACACGGCCTGGCGCCCAAGGGCGCCGGCACGGTGCTGTTCGTCCCCCATTTCGCGCTGATGGAGATGATGACCGTGACGCCGCTCATCCGCCCCGAGCTCGCGAAACGCGATTGGGCCGTGATCTACCGTCCGCTCGACCAGCCGGTCGCCGAACGCTGGGTGCGCGAGAGCCGCGAGCGTTTCGGCATGAAACTCGTCTCGCGCCGCGAAGGCTTCGGACGCCTGATGCAGACCGTGCGCAACGGCCACATCGCGGCCGTGCTCTTCGACCAGACCACGCAGACGGGCTCGCTCTGGCGCTTCATGGGCTCGCCCTGCGCCGTCACGGAACTCCCCGGCATCATCGCCCAGCGCTTCAAGTGCGCCGCCCGCATCTTCTGGGCCGAACGCACCGGCTTCTGGCGCTGCCGCCTCCGCATGGAGGCGCTCCAGGCCACCGATTCCATCGGGCTCACCATCGAATCCAACGCCTGGCTCGAACGCCAGCTGCGCTCCGGCGACGACGTCTGCGCGAACTGGCTCTGGGCCCATGACCGGTGGAAGCACGGCGAGGCCGACTTCCGTCCGCTGGGCGGCTGAGACTTACTGCTTCACCGGGGCGCCGGGAGCTTCGCCCTCCGGCGGCTTGCGGCGCTTCGGACCGCCGGGCGGTCCGGGCGGTCCGTCCTTCGGCTCGCCGCCCTTCGCCCGTTCCTTCGCGATCTCGGGTCCGTATTTCTCGGCGAGCTGGCGGATGAATTCGAGGCGCTGTTCGGTCGTGAGCGCCTGGATGCGCGCCCGCTCGGCCTTGGCCTCGTCCTTGTTGAGCCGCTTGAAATGGTGCTCGAGCACGCGCGAGCCGAAGCCGCCGCGTTCGCGCATGTCCTTCATGAGCTTGTGGCGCTCCTCGGGCGTGGCGGATTCGTAACGGACGAGGCTGGCCGCGAATTCGCGACGCGATTCCGGCGACATGCGCTCGATCTTCTCGATGGCCGAACGCATGCGCTGCAGGCGCTCCGGGGAGAGTTCGAGGATCTTGCGGATGGTCTGGATCTCTTCGACGGTCGGGTCGCCTTCGGACGGACGCGGACCGGGCGTCTGGGCGGAGACGGCGACGGCTCCGAGGAGGAGCAGCAGGCGGAGGAAGGCGCGGGCCATGGTCAGGAGCCGGCGGCGACGAAGGTTTCCACGACGGCCGGGCGCTCCGTCACCGGCGCGAGCAACGAAAGATCGTCCGCGGCGCCGAAGAGATCGGCGAGCTGGGCGGACTCGTCGCGGGCGACGAGGGCGAAGGTCTGGCGGTTCAGGGCCTCCTCGGAGGCGGCGGGCAGCGTGAGCAGCGCGACGAAGACGGCGGCCGAGGCGGCGAGCGCCGAGCTCCAGCGGATGATGGTCCGGCGGCGGCGCTCAGCGCGGACGACCCCGACGACGCGCTCCGCGAACCCGGCGACGGACACGGCGCGTCCGCGACGGAGCGTCGCGGCGAGCTCTTGGTCGAAAGGCGTCTGTTCCGGGTTATCCATGGCTGGTTACACCCATATAACACCGGGCGGGGCGGGAAGTTGCGGGTTTCATTCTTGGGCGTAGAAATCCTTGAGAAGTTCGCGCAGGCGGGCGCGGGCGCGGTGGATCCAGGTCTTCACGGAGGAGACCGGGGCGTCCATGATCTCGGCGATCTCCTCGTAGGGGAGCTCCTGCTGCACGACGAGCAGGATGGCCGTACGCTGCTCGGGGGGGAGCTGGAGGATGGCGCGCTGGAAAGCTTCGTCGAGTTCGGCGACCCGCCGGACCGACCCCTGGGACTGGTCGCCGGGCTCAGCCGCGAACTCCAGGGCGGTGGTGGGCTTGCGGCCGCGCCGCCGCCACTCGTTGAGGACGAGATTGCGGGCGATGTGGATCAGGTAGGTGCTCAGCTTGGCCTCGGGACGCCAGCGGGACGCCGCCCGATGCAGCCGGATGAAGACCTCCATGGCCAGCTCTTCGGCCGTCGCCTGCGAACCGACCTCACCCCGCAGGTAACCGACGAGCCGGGCATGGTGCCGGTGCACGAGCAGGCGCAGGGCGTCGTCGTCACCGGCGGCGACCAGGCCCATCAGGCGCTTGTCGTCTTCGTCGTCGGGGAGCAGCGGCTCTTCCTGGGACATCTGAGTGGAACTCCGGAAGGAAGGAGGAGTTACGCCGACCGGGGGCGCAGGGCGAAGGCCCGTAGCGTCCGCAGCAGGAACTGCTCGAAGGCGGCGAGCACCTGATAGTTCAGCTCCATACGCCGGCGGGCGTCCTCGAGATGGCCGACGGCCTCGGCGACCTGGCCGGCGCAGCCGGGGTTGGCGCGGCCGACGAGGCGGAGTTTTTCCTCGACCGAGACGAGCATGCGGGCGCGGACGCCGCGGCGGACGGACTCCTCGTAGGCGAGCTCGGCGTCATCCTCGTCTTCGTCGGTGGGGGGCGGGGGCGGCGCGGCCTCCAGGGCCTCCTCGACGAAGAGCTCGAGCAACACCTCGAAGCGGGCGCACAGCGCGTAGAGCGGGATGAAGACCTCGGAGACGCGCGCCTGGGGCGAGGCCGGGCCTTTCACCATGCGCGTGAGCAGGCGCTCCATCTCGCGCAGCCAATCCTGCCAGGAAGGGTCGGCGATCACCGGCGCCTCGCCACCCACGTGGAAGCGCAGGCAGCGGCTGAGGATCGTCGGCAGCACGCGATAATAGTGCGTCGTCTGGAGGATGATGAGCGTGCCGGGCGGCGGCTCCTCGAGCGTCTTGAGGAACGCGTTGGCCGATTCGGAGAGGAACCGGTCGGGCTCGTTGACGATGACGACGCGACGCGGCGTGAGGGACGAGAGGCGCAGCGCCGCGACGACTTCGAGGGTGTTCTCGATGACGATACGGCGCGATTTCTTGGCCGGCCGCAGGACGCGGCAGTCGGAGTGCGCCAGCGGGTCGGCCTCGCCCAGATGCATGGCCGCGAGCTGTTCGGCCGCGCGGGCGAGCACGGCGCCGTCGTTGCCCGTCAGCAGCACCGCGTGCGGCATGCGGCCCTCGGCGCGGGCGCGGGCCAGCACCTTGAGCACCGGCAGCTCGAGGACGTCAGCGGAAGCGGCGGACGACTTCATGCCAGATCTCCTCCTCGATGGCTTCGGGCGGACGCGCGGCGTCCACGACGAAGAAACGCCCGGCCTCCTCGCGGGCGAGCGTGTGATAAAGTTCGCGGACGCGCCGATGGAAAGCGTCGCCGAGGAGTTCGAAACGGTCCGCCTGGCCTTGGTCCCGCACGGCGGCGCGGCCGAGGCCGCGGCCCGGATCGAGGTCGAGCAGGATGGTCAGGTCGGGGCGCACGGGACCGCAGGCGAGGCGGTTGGCACCTTCGATCAAGGCCCGGTCCAGGCCGCGGCCGCCGGCCTGGTAGGCGACGGTCGAATCGATGAAACGGTCGCAGATCACGACCTGTCCGGCGGCGAGGGCCGGGGCGATGACGTCGGCGACGAGCTGGGCCCGGCAAGAGGCGAAGAGCAGCGCCTCGGCGGCCGGCGCCAGCGAGGTGCCCGGCTGCTTGAGCACGTCGCGCATGCGTTCGCCGTAAGGCGTGCCACCCGGCTCGCGCAATCCGAGCACGGTCGCGCCGTCCGCGCGGAGACGCTCCGCGAGGCGGGCGAGCTGCGTGGATTTGCCCGCGCCCTCCCCTCCTTCGAACGTGATGAATCTGCCCGCGATCGGCATCCGCCCAAGATGCCCTCCGTCGCCTTCAAAGCGAGCGAGGAATGGCGGGCACGCAAAAGGCCCGGCGTTCGCCGGGCCTTTCACCGAGGAGACGCGCGCGGCGCTCAGCTCGTGGGCGTGGGGTTGACCTGCTTCTGTTCGACGGAACGGTTCACGTTGTCCGAGATCTTCTTCAAGTTGTCGTCCATCGTGGTGCCGCCGCCGCCGTTGCTGTTGGAAAGCGGAGCGCCCGGGGCGCCGACCTTGCTCTCGGCCAACTTCTGTTCGGTGTCGGGGCTGTCGGTGATGACCTGACCGAAGGACTTCGCCGGCTCGGTCGCGCCGTTCGGGAAGATGGCCTGACGGGAAGGGGCGGTCTGCGCCATGGCGTTGATGGTCGCGGCGACTTCGGCCGGGAGCGAGGAAACGGCGGCGAGGATGGCGGAGAGCTCGGCGAGCTCTTCGGCTGGGATCGGGTAGACGAGCACCTTGATCGGCGCCAGGGCGGCGGCGGCGGCACCGGCCGGAGCCGCGGCGGCGGAGCGGGCGACGCTGTTGATCAGCGCGGCAGACGGCACGGAGCTGGCGGTCTGCATGCCGGGGTCGACGGCGACGGGGCCGACGTTGGCGCTGTAGACGGTGGTCTCGACGGAACCGCGGACGCAAGAGACGACGATCTTGCCGATGCCGTCCGGACCGACGCGGTATTCGACGGAGAAGACGGTGCCGCGGATGCGCACGAGGCCGGCGGGCGTCTTGACGGAGAAGGTGGAGAGAGCGTTGAGCTTGCGGACCTCACCGATGACCTTGCCGCGCGGGACTTCGACTTCGGTCACGGACGGGCTCGGGTCTTTTTCGATCTGGCGATAAGGATCGGTGATGCCGGCCGAGGGTACCTGACGGAAAGTGCGCAGTTCGAGCAGGGTGCTGGGCGTGAGCACGAGCGAAGCGCCGTTCGAGAAGACCAGTTCGGCGGTGGAATCGACGCCGGTCTCGACGCGGGAGCCTTCTTGGAAGACCGCGCCGGACTCGAGCGGCTTACGCTGCGACTTGGCGTCGATGAGGGTGGCGGTGCCGGTGACCTTGCCGACCTGCACCTTGCCGGACTGCAGCGCGGCGGAAGAGACGAGCGGGAGGAGCGCAAAAGCGACCATTCCCAGGTACTTGAAAAAGGAAATCATGGGGGGACTGCGGGGAACCACTAAACTAAGGCCGCCCCCCACGGAGGCAACCCCTTTAAAACAAAAAGACCCCCAGAAACGGGGGTCTTTGTTCACAGTCAGAACGGTCAGATTCAGGCCGTGACGTACTTCTCGAGACGGCGCTGGACGGCGATGGCCGAGAGCTGGGCGTACTTCGGAAGGCCCTGATCGTAAGGAAGTTGCATTTCTCCCTGGATGAGCGGGAGGGCGTAGCGCACGAAGTCCGGGTGGATGGACATCTTGTCTTCGCCGATCCACTTCTCCGGGAAAACCTTCACGCCGTTGGCGATCTGGTCGAGCGGGGCGAGCATGGTCTGGACGGCGTAAGCCTCCTTCTCGGAGCGGGTCAGGATCACCATCTTGCCGGACTCGCCTTCGAGGGCGGCCTTGACGGCGGCGCCGCCGCAGAGTTCGGCTTCATCGACGTCGGTCTTCGAAGCGTTGTGCGAAGCGGCGCGCTGGGTGATGCCGAGCTTGGAGGAGCGGGCCTTGACGCCGTCGAAGCGGGATTCGACGAGCGTGCGCAGGTATTCGCCGGCACCGCCGAGGACGGCGTGACCGAAAGCGTCGGTGCTCGAGGTGTCGGCTCCGAGGTAGTTACCGGTGGCGTCCTGGACGCCTTCGGAGACGACGACGAAGCAGTGACCGTTGCTCTTGAGGACTTCTTCGACGCGGCGGATGAAGGCGTCGGCGTTGAAGGCGACTTCCGGCAGCAGCACGATGTGCGGGGCGGAGCAGGAGTAGTGGGTGTTCTTGACGGCCTTGTCGTCGTTCTTGTCGCGGCGCTGGGCCAGGACGGAAGAAGCGGCGAGCCAGCCGGCGTTGCGGCCCATGACTTCGAGGATCGAGACGAAGTCGTTCTGGCCCATGGCGGCGTTGTCGAGAGCGGTCTCGCGGATGGTCACGCCGATGTGCTTGGCGACGGAGCCGTAGCCGGGGCAGTGGTCGGTGAGAGGCAGGTCGTTGTCGATCGTCTTGGGCACGCCGACGACGCGGAGTTCGTAGCCGCGCTCCTTGGCGAGGGCGTCGATCTTGGCGGCGGTGTCCTGGGAGTCGTTGCCGCCGATGTAGTGGAAGTAACGGATGTTGTGGGCTTCGAACACCTGGAGGATGCGGTCGAAGTCTTCGGCCTTCTTCACCTTGTAGCGGCAGGTGCCGAGGGCGGCGCCGGGAGTGTGGCGGAGGGCGCGGAGGGTCTGCTGGGATTCGGCCGCGAGGTCGACGAGCTGCTCATGGAGCACGCCCTGGATGCCGTTGAGGCCGCCATAGATTTCGACGATCTCGTCCTCATGCTTGAGGGCTTCGGAGATCACCCCGGCGAGGCTGGCGTTGATGACAGGGGTCGGACCGCCGCTCTGCGCGACGAGAAGGTTGCCAATGAGGGGAGAAGACATGGGAGTGAACGAGTTGAAAAGTGGGTTGTGGGAAGCCCTCCCCCCCTTGGCAACACGGAAAACCCTCCCCTACCCGCACCCCCCGACTTAGGCCTACAAAATGCGTCCGGCTTTGACCTGGGCGGACTCCGGAACCTTCCGGGTCCAGTCCGCGGCCTGGCGGACGAACACGTCGACCTGCGCCCCGGCGGAACCGGTCAGTTCGCCGGCCTTGGTGACGGCGTCGAGGAGGACGGACTTGGGCAAACGCAGGCGCGCGTCGGCGGCGAGGCGGTCGACGAGGTCGTTCCGCTCGATCTTGCCGGTGCGGAGCTCCTTGGCGACGGCGACGGCGTGTTCCTTGATGGCCTCGTGGGCCTCTTCGCGGCCGGCACCGGCCTTGACGGCTTCCATGAGGAAGGTGGTCGTGAGCAGGAACGGCAGGTAGTGGCGCGACTCGCGGTCGATGACGGGGCGGTTGACCTCCATCTGGCCGAGCACGGTGAGGAAAGCTTCGAAGAGTCCGTCGATGGCGAGGAAGGCGTCGGGCAGGAGCACGCGGCGCACGACCGAGCACGAGACGTCGCCTTCGTTCCACTGCTCGCCGGAAAGCGAGGCGGCCATCGCGAGGTGACCGCGCAGGATCACGTGGAAGCCGTTGATACGCTCGCAGGTGCGGGCGTTCATCTTGTGCGGCATGGCGGACGAACCGACCTGGCCGGGCAGGAAGCCTTCGCTGGCGAGCTCGTGGCCGGCCATGAGGCGGAGGGTCTTGGCGAAGGACGACGGGCCGGAAGCGGCGGAGAGCAACGCGGCGACGACTTCCATGTCCATCGAGCGCGGGTAGACCTGGCCGACGGCGCCGAGGGCATGCGGGATACCGAGGTGCGCGAGCACGCGGGTCTCGAGCTGGGCGACCTTGGCGATGTCGCCGGAGAAGAGCGTGAGCTGGTCGAGCTGCGTGCCGACGGCTCCCTTGAGGCCGCGGGCCGCGAAGGCCGCGAGCGCGGCGTCGACCTGCGCGATGCCGCGGAGGCATTCCTCGCCGAACATGGCCCAGCGCTTGCCGACGGTAGTGGGCTGCGCGGCGACATTGTGCGTGCGGGCCGCGATCAGGACGTCGCGGTCGGCCTGCGCGCGGCGGGCGAGCGCGGCGAGCGCGGCCACGCCCTTGGCGCGGACGAGCTGGAGCGAACGGAAGACCTGCAGCTGCTCGACGGATTCGGTGAGGTCGCGGCTGGTGAGGCCCTTGTGGACGTGCTGATGGCCGGCGAGGGCGCAGAACTCATCGATGCGCGCCTTGACGTCGTGGCGGGTCTCTTCTTCGCGACGGCGGATGGACTCGAAGTCGACCTGGTCCTTGACCTGCTCATAGGCGGCGAGGGCGGCGGCGGGGATGTCGAGGCCGAGGTCGCGCTGGGCCTTCATGACGGCGATCCAATACTCGCGCTCGAGGACCACGCGGCCGCGGGTGGACCAGACGGCCTTCATCGCCGGGGAGGCGTAGCGGTCGGCGAGGACATTAGGGACGTTGTCGGATTCCATCGGGATGAAGTAAGGTTTATATCAGGCGGGACGCTTCACGGCAAGCGCTCGGAGGAACATCGCGCGGACGGAGGACTCGTCCTCGCCGCGGTTGGAGGCGTCGAAACAGTCCGCGCACGCGAGCTGGAGGTCGACGAGCTCGGCCAGGGTGTAGCGGGCCGCCGCCGGGGCGACCTTGTTGCTGACGTACCAGGCGTTCTGGGAGAAGAGGTTGGCCGAGGACTTGGCGGCGGAGCCGAAGGTCGGTCCGTGGCGGCCGCTGGCGGCCTCGAACTGGCCCTTGGGCAGGCCGGCCTCGCTGACGCGGAAGTCGCCGGAGTCGACGAGGCAGCGGATCTGGATGAGCAGGCGCAGGCGGTTCTGGAGCGCGCTCAGGAGCGGGCGGCTGGAATCCTCGTTGAAGAAATAGCGGTCGAGCGAGGCGAGGCCCCAGGCGAGGTCGCGCGCGGCGAGCGCTTCGATGGGCTCGAAGAAATCACCTTCGCCGAAGGTCGGGACGAGCAGATGCACGTCGGCTTCCTTGATGGTGCCGCCCGGTCCGACGTAGGTGGCGAGCTTCTCGCATTCGCCCAGCACGAGGCGCGTGGACTGGCCGACGCGGCCGACGATGACTTCCGGGACGCCGCGGTCATACTTCACGCCGAGCGCCTTGAGGCGGTCGAGCGCGAGGGCGACCTGATTGTCAGCCTGGGCGTCGCCCTTGTCGAACGGGCTCTTGGACGGCGAGGCGTGGAGGATGAAGTCCTGCGCCGCGGACTTGAGCGAGCTGAGGTCCTTGCGCCGGCCGTCGTAAGGCGTGGCGGAGATGATGATCGAGACGGAGGGGTCCGCCGAGGTCGCGACCTCGAGGATGTTGGCGAGGTTCTTCTTCACCTCCTCCGACTTGGCCTGGACGGTGTCGGCGACGAGGTTGAGGTTACGCAGCCAGATGACGCGCTTGCCACCGAACATGGACAGCGTCTTGACCGACTCCGCGAACTGGAGCTCGAGCACGCGCGCATCATCGACCCGCAGGATCTGGGCGGAGATGATCTCGGCTTCGGCGTCAGGGCCCGCGGCCTTCCGGGCCTTGTCGTAGCAGGCACGACCGTCCTGATCGACGAGGTATTCGTCCTTACCAGCGATGATGGCGAGATAGCCGGGCACGCGCCTAATCTCCCGCCCTCCCCTCTCGTGGCAATCCTTTGTGCGTGCGGCGTGGAGCCGCACGCAGGGACAGAGCTAGGACTAGGGCTAGGGACAGGCCAAACCTGGAAACCGATCCATGGCCCTGACTCTAGCCCTAGCCTCGGCGGGCGCCGCCTGCCGTCAGGCCCCGTGGATCAGGTCCTCGACGCGGTACTTGTTCAGCTTCCGGCGCATGAAATCGAGGGCGGTGTTCACGGCGCGCTGCTTGATCTGGCGACGGTCGCCGGGCAGGGCCATGCGCTGGGACCAGACGCCCGTCGGGGAGGCGTAACCGAAATAGACGGTGCCGACCGGGTCGGCGTCGGTGCCGCCGCCGGGTCCGGCGTAGCCGGTGACGGCGATGGCGTAATCGGAGCCGAACTTCTCGATGGCGCCCGTCGCCATGGCGGCGGCGCACTCGGCGGAGACGGCGCCATGCTGGGCGATGAGGCAGTCGGGGACGCCGAGGATGTTCACCTTGGCGTCGTTGGCGTAGCAGACGGCCGAACCGGCGAAGACCTTGGAGGCGCCGGGGACGTCGGTGAAGGCGTTGGCGAGGAGGCCACCGGTGCAGGACTCGGCGAGGGCGACGGTCTTCTCAAGGCTGCGCAGCTGCTCGACGACGAGCGTGGCGAGACAGGCGTGGCCGGTGGCGACGAAATCTTCGCCGACCGCGTCGCGGATCTTGCGGGCGACTTCGCAGAGCTGATCGGCCGTGGCGCCGCCGCCGGCGGACGAGATGCGGGCGTCGACGACGCCGGTGTGCGTGCCGAAACTGAGGGCCATGCCCGGCGCGAGGAGCGGACGGACGATCGACTCGAGGGGCACGGCGCCGATACCGAAGGTGCGCACCTGCACGTAGGCTTCGCCTTGGCAGGCGCAGCCGACCTGACGGAGACGGGGCACGACTTCGTCTTCGAACATCGGACGGAGTTCGAGCGAAGGACCGGGGAGCATGACGAGAGCGCGGCCGTCGCGATGCAGGAAGACACCGGGCGCGGTGCCGCGCGGATTGGGCAGCGAGTCGGCGCCGGCCGGGACATAGCACTGGCTGAGATCCGCGGCGGCGACCTTGCGTCCGATCATCTTGAAACGATCACGTAGGGCCTGCTCGGCGGCGGGCACATGCGTGAGGGAAAGTCCGAGGGCGCCGGCGACGGCTTCGCGCGTATGGTCGTCAGAAGTCGGTCCGATGCCGCCGGTGGTGACGATGAGGTCGTAGGCGCCCCAGGCTTCGCCGACGGCGCGGGCGATTTCGGCGGCGTCGTCACGGACGACGAGGGAGCGGGTGATGGGCAGGCCGCGGCGGGCGAGGTGCTCTCCCAGCCAGAGAAGGTGGCCGTTCTCGCGGAGGCCGTCGAGGAGCTCGTCGCCCACGTTGATGACGAGGACCTGTCTGGGTCGGCTGTTGCAGGAAAGCATTTGCGGAAACGGGGCGTGCCAGCAGGGTTAGGGGCTCAGGCCCAAAATGCAAACCGACCGGGAAGAACTTTCGCCCAAGGCCAAGGCCCGGCGTGCCCCCCATACCCCGGGCGTCTACCTGATGAAGGACGCCGCCGGGCTGGTCGTCTACGTAGGCAAGGCCAAGGACCTCAAGAAGCGCCTGGCCTCCTATTTCGTGCCCCGCCAGCGAATGACCCCCAAAGTGGCCGCGATGATGGACACGGTGGCGGACATGGAATGGCACGAGGTCCGGTCCGAGACCGAGGCCCTCCTTCTAGAAGGCAAGCTGATCAAACGCTGGCGCCCCCGCTGGAACATCCTCTTCCGCGACGACAAGCAGTTCCCCCAGGTCCGGGTCGACCTCGCCGACCCCCTCCCCCGCTTCCGCATCGTCCGCGCCCGCACGACCGATGCCTGCCGCTATTTCGGTCCCTTCCCTCATCAGCAGGCGGTCCGCCGCACGCTCAATGAGATGCGCAAGAAGTTCGGCATCCTGCTCGCCGACAGCAACCCCGTCGCTCAGCCCGACGGGACATGGAAACTTTACGACGACGCCCGCGCCGAAATCCAGAAGCACGGCAACGTGATCACCGCCGAGGAATACGCCGTGCGCGTGACCGAGGCGTGCGCGTTCCTCGAAGGCAAGGTCGAGAGCTGGGCCGAACAGGTCGAGGTCGACATGCGCAAGGCCGCCGCGGAGCGTGATTACGAGAAGGCCGCGAGCCTGCGCGACCTGCTCGACGCGCTGAAGCGCACGACGGAGAAATCGCGCCGCTTCCTCCGCGAGAATCCCCTGCCCCGCCGCGACGAAGCCGGCGCCCTCGCCTCGCTCGCCGCCGCCCTCGGCCTCGAGCGCCCGCCCGCCACGGCGGAGTGCTTCGACATCTCGCACATCTCCGGTACGCTCGCGGTGGCGTCGATGGTGCGCTTCGTCGACGGCCAGGCCGACAAGTCCGGCTACCGTCGCTTCAAGATCAAGTCCTTCGAGGGCAATGACGACTTCCGCTCGATGCAGGAAGTGGTCGGCCGCCGCTACACGCGCCTGCACGAAGAGCACCGCGCCTTCCCCGAGCTCGTCATCATCGATGGCGGCCTCGGCCAGGTCGGCGCCGCGCTCGCGGCCTTCAAGGAACACGACCTCGCCCCGCCTCCGCTCATCGGCCTCGCCAAGCGCGAAGAGACGATCGTCTTCCCCGACGGCCGCGAGCTGAAGCTGCCGCGGCACGACGTCGGTCTCGCCCTGCTCATGCGCATTCGCGACGAGGCCCACCGCTTCGCCAACGACTTCAACGCCGAACTCCGCAGCCGCAAGCTACGCGAGTCGCTGCTCGACGAGATGCCCGGCCTCGGGCCCAAGCGGAAGGACGCGCTGCTCGAACATTTCGGCAGCATCCAGAAGCTGCGCAAGGCCACCGTCGAGGAGATCGCCGAAGTCGCCGGCCTCAGCGACAAACTCGCCGGCGAAGTGAAGGCGTATTTAGAGGCCAGAGGGTGATGGGTAGGGACGCGATGACATCGCGTCCGTTCGCCGAAAGACAAAGGGAGACCGGAAACCAGAAAGGATGCTTGGGCTATGATGTCCCCAGCCAATCATCCGGTCTCCGGTTTCCCTTTGAGTTATGCGTCACTGTCTTGGGTAGGGTTGAGCGCCCTCGCTCGACCGTGGCTGACCAAGGGTGGTCAGCCCTACCCCGACCAACCAGGGCAGCACGCGGTGCCGCCCCTACCTCTTCACCGCCATCTCCCGCTCCACCAGATCTGCCACGCGGTCGGCGCCGCCGGCATCACCGAGTCCGTCGACCGAGGCTTTCCACCTCTTCCAAAGAGCCCAGTCACCGGTGAAAGCTTCAGCGATGATCTTACGCGCCGAGTCAGGCGTGAGGCCGTAGGCGCCGGCGTGATGCTCGGCGATGAGGCGGCCATTGCCGGCTTCCTGGCCGGGAATGACCTGAGTGATCACCATCGGCACGCCGGCCGCGACGCACTCATGCGTGGTCGCGCCGCCGGCCTTGCTGACGACGAGGTGGCTCGAAAGCATCAGCGCCGGGATCCGGTCCGTCCAGCCGAGCACTTCGGCACGGCCTTCGACGGCGCGCTCGACGGCTTCCTTGAAGGACGCATCCTTGCCCACGGTGATCGTGAGCTCGAGCCCGAGCGTGGATAGGGCCGTGGCGAGTTCGACGGCGTCGCGCTTGCCGGGATTAAGCATCAGGAGCACGCGCGGGCGTTCGCCGACCTTGGCCGAAGAACGCGGGGCGAGGCGCGACGAGACGGGGAAACCGTAAGGCAGGACCTTCGCGGCGGGCACGCCCTGGCGGATCATGACGTCGGCGGTCGCCTGGTTCGGGGTGACATACCAGTCGGAGTGCGCGCGATGCCAGGCGCGGTTCACGGAAATGGAATCAGTGACGACGGTGATCAGGCGCGGGCGGGCGGGATCGTCGCGATGCCAGCGCCGGCCCATCATGTAGTTATAGAGCGGGTAAGCCGAGACCACGACGGGCGGCTGCGTCGCGTCGAGCATCGCATTCAAGGTCTTCTCGACCGGACGCACGAACGGCAGCGAAGCGCGCACAAGCGGCAGGCGATCGAGGGCCGTATACAGGCAGCCCCAGAGACGCGGATACTTGTTCGCGACGCCGATATAGTTGTCGCGCTGGCTCCGTGCCTTCTCCGCGCCGTAGGCTTCGAGGAAGAGGTCGTGCAGTTCGCCGGTCAGGCCGGGCTTGCGGGCGAGCGCTTCGATGATCGAACGCGCGGCGGCGTTGTGGCCTTCGCCGAAACCGGCCGTGAGGACGGGGATGACGCTCATCAGGCGACGAAGGAGATCGTGGCGCTGGCCTCGCCGGCGGGCGCGGGCGAACCAGTCTTGGCGGCCTCGAAGGCGGCACGGCGTTCGGCGATGCGGCGGAGGAGTTCCGGGCGTTCGACGACGCGGATGGTGCCGTCGTCTTCTTCGACCACGGCGGTCAGGGATTCGACCCAGTCGCCGGAGTTGATGTAGCGGACGTTGCCGATCATGCGGTCCTCGGCCTTGTGGATGTGGCCGCACATCACGCCTTCGCAGCCGCGGCGCGCGGCCAGGGTCTGCAGGTGTTCCTCGAAGCTCGAGATGAAGCTGACCGCCGACTTGACCTTGGCCTTGATGGCCTGCGAGAGGGAGAAGTACTCCTTGCCGCGCCAGGCGCGCCACTTGTTGTAGACGCGGTTCAGGTCGAGGAGGATCTGGTAGCTGATGTCGCCGATCACGGCCAGCCAGCGCATCTTGACGGTGACGGTGTCGAACGCGTCGCCGTGGATGCAGAGGTATTTACGGCCGTCCTGAGCGACGTGGATGTGTTCTTCGGCGAGCTCGATACGGTCGAGCACGAGCGGGATCAGCCGGCGGATGAAGTCATCGTGGTTGCCGCGCAGGTAGACGACCTTCGTGCCGTCCTTCTCCGCCATCTTCATGATGCGGCGGATGACGGCCGTATGCGCCGGGCTCCAATGGTTCTTCCGCTGCAGCGACCAGAGGTCGATGATGTCGCCGTTGAGGATGAGCTTGTCGCAACGGATACCGCGCAGCACGTCGAGGAGCTCGCGCGCCTGGGCGTCCTTGGTGCCCAGATGGAGATCCGAAAGGACCAACGTCCGGAAGTGGATCTTATGCTGCCCAGGGACCTTGGTGGTTTCTTCCATGGGACCAAAGATTACGTGACGATGGTGTCAGTCCCGCGTCAGATGCGTCTTAATAAGGTAACAGAAAGACAAGGTATTGGCGGTCAGCGATTAGCGGTTGGGAAGTGACCAAGCGCGCAAGTTTGGGGCTTTGATGCCCCAGCCAATCATCCGGTCTCCGGTCTCCCTTTGAGTTATCCTTCTTCTCTTCCCGCCACCTGCCACCCGGGGCTGCCACCCGCCACCTGAATTCATGCGTTCTGTCCTCTGTCATCCACTCAGTCCTCCACTCAGTCCTCAACGCAGCCCTCCATTCAGTCCTCCGTGATCGATTCAGCCCTCTGTCCTCTGTCATCGATGCAGTCATCGACTCAGCCCCCCACCCTCTGTCACCTAATCGTAACAATCGTAATGGCCTGATGTTACGATTGTTACGGAATGGTGTCGAACTGGGCTTGCCCCCCTCCCCCTGCCCCACCTTGAACGGACTCACCCAAACACCCATGAAAGACTTCCTCAAGAAGGTCCTCGGTAAGGATGAAAAGTTCTACGAACTCCTCGAAGCCAGCGCCGACGAAGCGCAGAAGAGCGCGAAGTCGCTCTCGAAGCTCTACGCCCAGGTCGGCAAGCCGGACTTCGAGCAGTGCTTCACCGAGCTCGTCGTCGCCCGCCGCGTCGACAAGCGCATCGGCCTCTCGATCACCCAGGAACTCTGCCAGACCTTCGTGACCCCGCTCGAGCGCGAGGACATCGAAGCCCTCGCCAACGCCCTTTATAAGATCCCGAAGACCTGCGAGAAGATCGGCGAACGCCTCGCCATCTGCCCCTCCCAGTTCTCGACCGACATCGTCGACAAGCAGGTGCGCATGCTCGAGCAGGCCACCGAAGTCACCGCCTCCCTCGTCCGCAAGCTGCGCAAGCTCTCGAACGTCGAGGAGATCCAGGACGATTACGAGACCCTGCAGACGATCGAAGGCGACGCCGACCGCCTGATGGTGGGCCTCCTCCGCGACCTCTACCAGGGTAACGTCGATGCCAAGGAAGTCGTCGTCCTGAAGGACATCTACGAACTCCTCGAGCGCGCGATCGACCATTGCCGCGACGCCGGCAAGGTCGTGTTCCAGATCGCCCTCAAGTACGCCTAAGCCCGCGCCCCGTCTCCGGCTATGGATCCCTTCCTGCTGATGGTGATGGTCATCGTGGTGGCCGTGGTGTTCGAATACATCAACGGCTTCCATGACGCGGCCAACGCCATCGCGACCGTCGTCTCGACGCGCGTGCTGACGCCCCGCCAGGCGATCATGCTCGCGGCGGTGACCAACCTCTTCGGCGCCTTCTGGGGCACCGCGGTGGCGAAGACGATCTACTCCGGCTACATCGACATGGCGGGAGGGCACATCGCCATCGAAGGCATGCAGCTCGCCATCGCCTGCGGCCTGATGGGCGGCATCGTCTGGAATCTCATCACCTGGTGGTTCGGCATCCCCTCCAGTTCCTCCCACGCGCTCATCGGCGGTCTTTGCGGCGGCGTCCTCGGACTGACCCACCTGAACTGGAACAGCCTCATCTGGTCCGCGACGGATTCCGCCGGCAAGACGGTCGGCCTCTGGCCGAAGCTCATCAAGCCGATGATCATCTCGCCTTTCGTCGGCTTCACGCTCGGCGTGATCTTCATGATGCTCCTGACGATGCTCATCGTACGTCTTTCGGTCCGGCCCAGCATCGTCAGCAAGGTCTTCGGCAAGCTGCAGCTGGTCTCCGCCGGCCTGATGGGTTTTTCGCACGGCTCCAACGACTCCCAGAAGACGGTCGGCATCATCACCTTCGCCCTCATCGTCGGCGTCGGCGCCGGGGCCTTCGATCCGGCCCACGCCCCGTCCTGGGCCCAATGGTTCAAACCTACCTTGAACGCCAAGAACGGCGTAGACCAGGTGCCGCTCTGGATCATCGCCCTCTGCGCGGTGACGATGGCCGCGGGCACCGCCGCCGGTGGCTGGCGCATCATCCGCACGATGGGCCACAAGATGGTGAAGTTGCAGCCGGTCCACGGCTTCGCGGCCGAGACCGCCGCCGCGATCACGATCACCGGCGCCTCCGAACTAGGCATCCCCCTTTCCACGACGCACGTCATCTCGACCTCCATCCTCGGCGTCGGCGCGTCGAAGCGTTTCGACGCGGTGAGATGGGGCCTGGTCGGACGTATCGTCTGGGCTTGGGTGCTGACCATCCCGATTACGTTGACGCTCGGCTATCTGTTCTTCCGAGGCTGCGTGCTGGTCGGTTGGGCGAAGTAAGTCAGGGCTAGGGCCTTAGCGGGAACTGAGGTCTACGCCGGCCTGCTTGGCCCACGCCATCCAAGCCTCCGCGAGCTCCTTGAGCTTGGCGGGGTGCGTGGCCGCGAGGTCGTGCTGCTCGGACGGATCCTTCGAGAGGTCGAAGAGCTGCCAGGTGACGGGCGCGTTCTGGCGCTTGCCCCAGACGATCTTCCACTGGCCGAGACGATAGCCGCGCGCGCCTTCATGGGCGGTCGGGATGCCGCGCTCAGACGTCGGTTCGCCCCGCAAGTCAGGCAATAACGAACGACCGGAGACCGGGCGGATGGGCTTCCCGGCCCGTTCCCGCGGATACGTGGAGCCGGTGGCCGCAGCAATGGTGGGCAGGAGATCCATGACGTGCGCGGGCGAGCGGATCCATTCCGTCGCAGGTTTCAGGTTCGCCGGCCACGAGACGAGCAGCGGCGCGCTAACACCGCCTTCGTGGCAGAAGTGCTTGTAGAGGTTGAGCGGCGTGTTGCCGAGGTTCGCCCAGGCGGATCCGTAGGAAGAATGCGTGCCGGCCTGGCCCATGCCGTCGAGCGCGGCGCCGACATGCAGGTCGGTGCGACCGGCGCGGGAACGTCCGTCGAAACCGAACGGGCCCCACTCGTAGCAGGCGCCATTGTCGGACGTGAACACGACGAGGGTGTTCGCGAGTTCGCCGTTGCGCTCGAGATCGGCGAGCAGTCGGCCGACGCCTTGGTCGACGTGCTCGACCATCGCGGCGAAGGTGGCCATGCGACGCGCGAGGTCTTCGCGTCGGTCCGCGGGGAGGCTGTCCCAGGCGGGGTTCGGCTTACCCGAGAATCCGTTGGCGATGGCGTCGTCCTTCTCGACGGGCACGAGCGAAAGCGGCGGCAGCACCGCGTCCGCAGCGACGAGGCCCAGCGTCTTCATGCGGGCGAAGCGCTCGGTGCGTAGGACGTCCCAGCCCCGACGATAAGTCGCCATATGCCGGTCGATCGAAGCCTTTGGCGCCTGCACGGGGAAGTGCGGGGAAGAGTGCGCGAGGTAGAGGAACCACGGCTTGTCCTTCTGCGTCCGCGCCTGCCGCAGGAACTCGAGGGCGTAGTCAGTGAAGACATCGGTGACGTAGAACTTACCGGCCTCATAGGCGAGTTCGGCGGGCGTGCCGGCGGGCAGGCGCACGTACTCGTCCGGATTCCACTGGTCGTTGGAATGGGCCTGCAGGCTCTTGTAGCCGTAATAGGCGTCGAAGCCGCGCTGGATCGGTCCAGGCGAACCCATGTGCCACTTGCCGACCATCCAGGTGCTGTAGCCCGACTGCTTCAGGAGCTCGGGGATGGTGATGTTGTCGTCGAGCAGGTGTCCGGTGTAAGCGGGGCCGCGTTTCGGCGCGGGCTTGGCGGAGACGAAATCACCGATGCCCGCTTCGTGCGGATGCAGGCCGGTGATGAGCGACGCGCGCGTCGGACAGCAACGCGCCGACGTGTAGACTTTTTCGAAACGCGCGCCGGCTCGGGCGAGACGATCGAGGTTCGGCGTCGGAATCTCGCCGCCGTAGGAGCCGAGATCCGAGTAGCCGAGGTCGTCGGCCAGGATGACGAGCACGTTGGGACGACGCGTCTCGGCAGCGAGTGCCGCGGCCAGGGTCAAACCGAACAGAAAGAGGAGCCGGCTCATCACGGTGCCAGCAGCTGCAGGCGTTTGCTCCGGTGATCGGAGTACTCTTTCAGCAACGACTCATAACGGGCATCGCCGGTGGCGCGCGCCGCCGCGCGCAGGACCGGAAGCACGTCATCATCGTTGGTCTCGTGAATCTGCTGCATCGTCCAAGGCTTGGGATTCTTGCCGAGGTAAGGCACGAGGAAATCCAACGCGACCACCAGGGAACGGCCGTCCGCGGTGCGGTGCTTCCAGAGATCGACGCCGACATGCTCGCCGAGCACGGCCAGCGCGGAGAGCGCGCGGAGATTGAAGCAGGAATAACTTAACGAGGCCGTACGGACCAGTTCCAGAGGCTGCTTACCATCCGGCTGGATCTGTACGCCGATGCGGCGCGTGGCCGCTTCTGCGCAGATTTCCTTGGCCTGGTCCTTCCGGCCGAGCAGCAGCGCCCACTTGACCGCCTGGACGTCATACCACGTGCCGTGGTTGTTCTTGGCGGCCCGCTCGTCCAAGCCGTTCTTGCTGGTGGTCAGCCATTCGAAATAAGCCGCCGCCCAGGCGAGCAGCGCCTGCTGATCGGCGGCGGACCAATGCTTGGAACCATGGAGCAAGGCGGCGGCATCGGCGGCGTCGGCGAGTCCGCGGGCTTCGAGGATACCCGTGCCGCGACCGTCGTTCACGCCGGGGATCGCCTGGGCGAAACGGAAGTGCGGCGTCATCTTGGTCGCCGGATCGAGGAACCAGGTACGCAGGATCTTGGCCGCGTGCTCGGCGTATTTCTGCTCACCGGTGAAATGATAGGCGAGGGCCAGGGTCTCGACGGAGGAGCCGACCAAGCGCGCACGCAAAGTGTCGTTCGCGGCTTCTTCGCGGGATTCGGGGTTCACCTTACCGTCCTTGCGGAGATACGGCAGCCCGTCCTTCGTGGCCGGGTCAGGCCAGAAATAAGGGGCGATGCTCATGTAGTCATGCTTGTCGCCGCTCGGCGGCACCTTCGTCTTCTGCGTCACCGAAGGCGGGACCACGGCCAAAGCCTTGTCGGCGTCGGCGATCAGTTTCTTCAACGCCTTCGCGGCAGACTCATGACCCGAGGCCGCCAAGGCTTTCGCTTTCTCCAAGGCGCCAGGACGGGCGCCATGGAAGACCGGAACCGGCTCGGCGGCGAAGAGCGCCGTCGTGGCCAGCAGGAGCATGAGACGAAGGATCATGGAGTGGTGACCGCGAGGCCGGAGACGGCGCCCTGCAAGGGCTTGAGTTCACCGTAGAGCCCGACGGGCTTGCCGTTGTCGTGGCCGACGCAGCAATCCTCGGCCGGCTGGCGCGGCAGCGTGCCCTTGGCCTTGCCGGCCACGGCGTCCTGGCCCGCGACGACGAGCTTCATCGCGCCGTCGGCGGCGAGGCTCGCGGTGACGGCGAAAGTTCCTTTCACCTCGGTGGGCGAGAAGATCTCGACGACTTCGTCGGCACCAAGGCGGACGGCAAAGGCGACGCGGCCGCCCTTGAGGTAGAGCGCGTGGCCGATGAGCCCGCCCTGCGCGAGGATCACGGCGTCACGCTGCGCGGTCTCGACGGTGACGGCGACGGTGAAGGCCTTCTGACCGACTTGCGGCGCGGAGGCCGAAGCAATCGTGTCGCCGGGTTTCGCCTGCGCGAGCGCGGCGGACTTGGCGGCCGTCGTCTTCGCCCCCTTCTTCGCCGCCGGCTTCTTGGCGTCTTCCTTCTTCACATCGTTCGGCACGTAATCGGCCGTCGGATAAAGCGTCTTCGCGCCCTTCACTTCACCGGCTGGGCGACGCGCGGTCGGCGTCTTGCCGCCGATCTCGGCCGCCATCTTGTCGGCGAGCGCCTTCAGCTTCGCGACGACTTCCGGATGCTGCGCGGCGACGTCGGTCTGCTCGCCGATCTCGGCGTCGAGGTCGTAAAGACGCAGGCCGGCCGCGGTCTTGGCGGCCTGCTTGCCCATGCCTTCCGGCTGCGGAGAGAGCGCGAGCTTCCAGCGTCCTTGGCGGACGGCCTGCAGGTCGTAGCTAGCGAAATAATAATGCGCTTCGCGCGCGGACTCCTTCGACTGACCGAGTAGGATAGGCGTGATATCGCGGCCGTCGATGACCGGCGTCGCGGGCACGGTGCCGCCAGCGAGCGAGACGAAAGTCGGCAGGAGGTCGATCGTCGCGGCGACGGCGTCGTTGACGGATCCCGCGGGCACGCGACCCGGCCACCACGCGAGGGTCGGCACGCGCACGCCGCCTTCCCACGTCGAGCCCTTGCCGCCGCGAAGCGGACCAGCACTGCCACCATCGGTGCCCTTGGTCAGCCACGGGCCGTTGTCGGAAGTGAAGACCACGAGCGTGTCCTTATCGAGGCCCTGCGCACGCAGAGTATCGAGCACCTGGCCGACGCTCCAATCGACTTCCTCGACCCAATCGCCGAAGCGACCGTTCTGGGATTTGCCGGCGAACGCGGCGCCCGGCCAAATCGGGGTGTGGACGGCGTTATGGGCGAAGTAGAGGTAGAAGGGTTGGTCCTTGCTGCGGGTGATGAAGTCGACGGCCTCCTTGGTATAGAGCTCCACCATGCGGCGCTGCCCTTCCCCATCCATCAGTTCCGCGACCTTCTCATCCCGTAGGACCGGCACGACCGGGACCTTGGTCTCGGCGCTCTTCTTGAGCATGTCGTTCGAATAAGGGATGCCGTAATAATGGTCGAACCCCTGCCGGGTGGGCAGGAATTCGGGCTGGTCGCCCAGGTGCCACTTCCCGACCATCTGGGTGGCGTATCCTTTTTCTTTAAGTCGTTCGGCTACAGTTACTTCAGACGGATTTAACCCCACCGACTGACCTGGGAAATAGACCCCGGGGACGGAGACGCGGGCGCCGTAGCATCCGGTCATCATCTGGGCTCGGGAAACCGAGCAGACCGGCGTGGCGTAGAAGCTGGTCAGTTTCATGCCCTCCTTGGCCATCCGATCCAGGTGGGGGGTGCGCTGCTTGGTCGCCCCGAAAGGTCCGATGTCCCCATAGCCCATGTCATCGATGAAGATCACCACCACGTTCGGCGGGCGAGCGGTGGCGGTGGTCGCAAGCAAGGCGGTCAGCAGGACGAAAAGCGTCTTCATGGGGTACCCCTCTAGAACAATCCCCGCGGGGTTTAGTTGCAAGCGTCACTCCCGGGCCCCTGTTCACGCTACCGACCCCGATTAGAAGCGATAAAAACGCCATTTTTGCCCCTTCCCGCTTGCTCCCCATGGGGGTCACCCTAACTTGCGGCGAACGACCATGGTCAAATCCGATTTCGGCTACAACAGCAAGGTGGAGGGCGAGGTCATCGTGACCCGCGCCGACGCCGTCGTCAACTGGGTGCGCAGCAACTCCGTGTGGCCGATGCCCATGGGTCTCGCCTGCTGTGCCATCGAGCTCATGGCCGCCGGCGGCTCCCGCTTCGACATCTCCCGCTTCGGCATGGAGGTCATGCGCTTCTCCCCCCGCCAGGCCGACTGCATGATCGTCGCCGGCACCGTCACCTACAAGATGGCCGAAGTCGTCCGCCGCATCTACGACCAGATGGCCGAGCCGAAGTGGGTCGTCGCCATGGGCGCCTGCGCTTCCACCGGCGGCATGTATCGCTCCTACGCCACCCTGCAGGGCGTGGATAACATCGTCCCGGTCGACATCTACATCTCCGGCTGCCCGCCCCGCCCCGAGGCCCTCCTCGACGGCATGATGCTCCTCCAGGAGAAGATCCGCCAGGAAGGCGGCTCGCTGCGCCGCACCTTCCGCGGTCGCACCGTCGAAACCAAGATCGTCAGCTGAGCACGGACATGGACGCCGCCGCGCTCACCTCCCGCTTCCCTGCCACGCAGGACCTCGCCGGCAAGGACATGCCGACCTTCCGCGTCGCGGGTGGCGACCTGCTCGCCGCCGTGGCCTACCTGCGCGACACGCAGGGCTTCGACCTGCTCGCCGACCTCTGCGGCCTCGAACTGCAGGCCCGCCCGGCCCGCTTCGGCGTCGTCATCCATCTGCTCAGCACGACGAACAAGGAATACGTCCGCCTGCACGTCGACGCCGTCAATGACCGCGTCCCGAGCGTCTCCTCGCT
>CANKZO010000004.1 GCA_947488485.1 Opitutia bacterium
CTTCGACTTCAAGATCATCAAGATCAACAAGGAGAAGAAGAACCTCGTCGTCTCCCGTCGCGAACTCATCGAAGAACAGCGCGGCGAAAGCCGTCGCAAGCTCCTCGAGGAGGTCAAGCCCGGCGTCGTCCGTCGCGGCGTCGTCAAGAACATCACCGACTACGGCGCGTTCGTGGACCTCGACGGTCTCGACGGCCTGCTGCACGTGACCGACATGTCCTGGGGCCGCATCGGCCACCCGAGCGAAGTCGTCAAGGTCGGCGAAGAGATCACCGTCATGGTCGTCGAAGTCGACCGCGAGCGCGAACGCGTCTCCCTCGGCCTCAAGCAGACCCAGCCTAACCCCTGGGAAGGCATCGAGAAGCGCTACCCCGTCGGCCAGAAGGTCCACGGCAAGGTCGTCAACCTCGTCGCCTACGGTGCGTTCATCGAGATCGAAGGCGGCGTCGAAGGCCTCGTCCACGTCTCCGAGCTCTCCTGGACCAAGCGCGTCCAGAAGCCGTCCGACATCCTCAAGGTCGGCCAGGAAGTCGACGCGGTCATCCTCAACTTCAACAAGGAAGAGCAGAAGATCTCGCTCGGCATCCGCCAGCTGGAAACCAATCCGTGGGAGAAGGTCCGCCACAACTACCCGGTGGGCGCTCGCGTCCGCGGCAAGGTGCGCAACCTCACCAACTACGGCGCGTTCGTCGAACTGGAAGACGGCATCGACGGCATGGTGCACGTGTCCGACATGAGCTGGACCCGCCGCATCAACAACCCGGCCGAAGTCATGAAGAAGGGCGACGACGTGGAAGCCATCGTGCTCGACGTCGACGTCGACCAGCAGCGCATCTCCCTGGGCGTCAAGCAGACCCAGACCGATCCGTGGTCCGAAATCGACCGCAAGTACCGCATCGGCGACCTCGTCAACGGCAAGGTCTCCAAGATCGCGAACTTCGGCGCCTTCATCGAGCTCTCCGACGAGATCGACGGCCTCGTGCACGTCTCCCAGCTCGCCGAACAGCGCGTCGAGAACGTCAAGGACGTCGTCAAGGTCGGCCAGGACGTCACCGCCCGCGTCATCAAGATCGACAAGGAAGACCGTCGCATCGGTCTCTCGATCAAGGCCGCGAACTACGACGCCGAGCGCCTGCAGGCCGAAATCAGCAGCTACGACCGCATCAAGGGCCCGTCGACCGGCGGCGCCCCGGCCCCCTCGGCCGGCGGTTCGTCCTCCTCGTCGTCGGGCAGCGGAGACTTCAACAGTCTCGGCGATCTCCTCGACAAGGCCGGCAACTAAGCCTCGTCCGTCAGGACCCAGAACAGACCCCGGGCAACCGGGGTCTTTTTTTGTGCCCATGGGCCGGGGAGCGGCTACGTTCAAGGCATGGTCCCGTTCAAAGGATACGGCCGGCTGAACCGCAGCACGACGCTCGCGCTGGCGGCCGCGGCCGTGGTCCTCGGGGCCGAGGCCGCGGGACTCGTCCCGCCGGACCTGACCGTGGCCATCGCCGTCGGCTGCAAGGTCTACGTACTGCTGCGTGTCCTGCGCGCCCGCATCTCCCCGGCCTACCTGCTCCTCTGGGGCCCGCTCGCCTGGTTCTTCCCGGTGCCGACGGCCCTGTTGCTCTTCGTCTTCGGTGGGCGCAAACACGTGGCGCTCGCCGCCGCCAAGAAGGAGGTCAACCGCGTGGCTTGGCGGCTGTGCGACGCGCCCGACTTCGGCGGCAACCGCTTCCGGCTGCTCGGCGACCGCCACGGGCGCGACACGCTCGAAGCCCTGCGCGCACAGATCCGCGGGGCGAAACGCCGCATCAGCATCGCGACTTACATCCTGAGCGACGACGCCGTCGGCCGCGAACTGATCCGGCTGCTCGCCGAACGCGCGCGGGCGGGCGTGGAGGTGCGGCTGCTCGTGGACGCCATCGGCAGCTTCGGCATCCCCCTCCGCCTCTGCCGACCGCTCCTCCGCGCCGGCGGCGAGGTCGCCCGCTTCAACCCCGCCCTGCCCATGCGCGGCAAGGGTTCGGCCAACTGGCGCAACCATCGCAAGATCGCCGTCTTCGACGGACACGCGGCCATCATCGGCGGACAGAACCTCGGCCTGCGCTACATGGGCGAGACGCCCTCGAATCGCCGCTACCGCGACTGCTCGTTCCTCATCGAAGGCCCGACCGCCGCGACCCTTGAGAGCGTCTTCGTCGCGGACTGGTGCCAGGCCACCGACGAGAACCCGATGAAGTTCGCCGCCGCGCTGCGCGAACGTTCGCCGCACGTCGGCCAGGCGCGCGTGGAGGTCATCGCCTCGGGCCCGGACTGCGAGCAAGACCCGCTCTGGGACACCTACGTCAAGCTGTTCTCCGAGTGCCGTGATTCGATCACGGTCGTCACGCCCTATTTCGTCCCGGACCAGACCTTGTTCACGCTGCTGGCGACCGCGGCCCGCGCCGGCCGCCACGTGAAGATCATGGTCCCGCGCCGCTCCGACCATCGGCTCCTCGATTTCGCCCGCCGCTGGTACCTGCGCAAACTGAAGGAGGCGGGCGCCGAGATCCTGTTCTTCAAGCCGGACGTCCTGCATGCCAAGCTCGTGGTGGTCGACGGCGAACACCTCGTGGTCGGTTCGGCCAACCTCGACATGCGCTCGCTGTTCCTGAACTACGAGATCGGCGCGGTCGTCCGCGACCCGGCCGCGATCGCCGAGGTCAGCACGCTCATCGCCGGCTGGGAGCAGGAATCCACGCGCTACACCGAGGACCTCTACCGACGCAGCCGGACGTGGCTCGGCCGGACCGTCGAGAACATCTCGCACGTGATCGCGCCGCTGCTCTGATCAGCCCAGGAAGGCGTGCAGGCGGACCGCGAGCCCGGTGTCGGGCAGCAGGAAACCGTCATGACCGGCGTCCGTGACCACTTCATGGTAGGCGGCGTTGACGCCGACCGCGGTGGCCGCGGCTAGAAGCATGCGTAGCTCGCTGGTCGGATAGAGCCAGTCGCTCGAGAAACCGATGGCGAGCACCTCCGGGCTGTCGGGGGCGAAGAGCTTGCCGGCGGCGGCGCGCGCGGTCAGGTCGAAGCGGTCCACGGCGCGGGTGATACGCAGCCAGCTGTTGGCGTCGAAGCGACGGACGAAGGAGGCCCCTTGGTGCTCGAGGTAGCTTTCGACCTGCCAGTGCACCGGGTCGCCCGAGGCGGCGCCGGGCACCTTGGCGCGGCCGAACTTCTGCTCGAACGAGGCAGGCGAAAGATAACTGATGTGCGCGAGCATGCGACCCACGGCCAGGCCCGAGTCGGGACCCTCGCCGGGCACGTAATGTCCGCCCCGGAAATTCGGGTCACGCTCGACGCAGGCGCGCGAGACGGCGTTAAGGGCGATCGCCATGGGCGACTGGCTCAGGCCGGCGGCGAGCACGGCGATCCGGCCGACCTCGGCGGGATAATCGGCACACCAAAGGAGCGCCTGCATGCCGCCCATCGAGCCGCCGACGACGGCATGGAGGCGGGTGATGCCGAGGTGACGGACCACGAGGCGCTGGGCCCGGACGATGTCGCCCAGCGTGATCTCCGGGAAGAAGCCGCCGTAGGGACGACCCGTACGGGGGTCGGTCGAGAGCGGACCGGTCGAGCCTTGGCAGCCGCCGATGCAGTTCACGCCGATGACGAAGAAACGGTCGGTATCGATGGCCTTGCCGGGACCGACGAAACAATCCCACCAGCCCGGCTTGCGGTCGTCGGCGGCATAGCGGCCGGCGACGTGATGGTCGCCGCTCAGGGCGTGCGGGACGAGGATCGCGTTCGACTTGTCCGGCAGCAGCGTGCCGTAGGTCTCGTAGCGCAAGGTCAGGCCGGGCAGTTCACCGCCGAGCTCCAGAGGGAAAGGCTCCGCGGAAGCGCAATCCTGCCAGGCGACCGGGCAGAGCTCGCGAAGGTTGGGCGGTTGGGCCGGACAGTCGGACATGGACGTATCCAGCCAAGCCAGACCCGGGCGGGAGGCAAGTGGCCATTCGTTGTTGCCTCGTCATAAACCTGCCCAAACCTTGGAAGCCATGTCCCCCGGCCACCGCCACGACGAAGATTGCTGCGGGCCGGGCTCCGGCGACCGTGTCGAGACCGCCCTCCTGCGGATGAAGGAGAAGGCCATGCGGATCACCTCGCCTCGGCTGACGATGCTCCGGGTTCTCGCCGCCGCGAAGCACCCGCTCAGCGCCGAGCAGATCCATGAAGCCGCGGGCGACGACAAACTCGACCTCGTGACGGTCTACCGCAGCCTCGGCGCCATGGACGACGCCGGCATCGTCCAACGCCACCCCCTCGAGCGGGGTCGCAGCCTCTACGCCCTGGTCATTCCCGGACACCATCACCATCACGTCATCTGCCGCCGCTGCGGACGGATCGAACGCCTCCCCGGCTGCGATTCGTCGCGCCTCGAGGCGGCCGCCAAAGCCAAGGGCTTCGGCGAACTGACGCACGTGATGGAAGTCTACGGTATCTGCCCCGCCTGCGCCGCCTCTTCCCATGCCTGATTTCCCCCGCACCGCCTTCCTCCTCGGAGCCGGCCTCGGCACGCGCCTGCGTCCGCTCACCGAAAACTGCCCGAAGCCCCTGCTCCCGATCGCCGGCCGCCCGATGGTCCTGCAGGCGATGGAGAAACTCCGCGCCGCCGGTACGCGCCGCTTCCTGATCAACACGCATCACTGTCCCGAAGCGTGGACGCTCGCCTTCCCCGAAGGACGTTTCGGCGACGCCGAAGTGAAGCTCGTCCATGAGCCCGTCCTGCTCGAGACCGGTGGCGGACTCGCCAACATCGCCGGCCTGCTCGGACCGGACGACCAGGACCTCGTCGTCTGGAACGGCGATATCCTCTCCGGTTGCGACATCACGGCGGCCGTCGCGCATCACCGCGCCAACGGCGGCGAAGCCACCCTGGTGGTCCGCGAAGAGGGCCCGAACCGTAATGTCCGTGTCACCGACGAAGGCGTCGTGACCGACCTGCGCGACCGCCTCGGCCAGCAGGATCCGGCCTACCAATACACCGGCATCTGCGTCGTCACGAAGGCCTTCGCCCAAGGCGTGCCCGCGACGATCGAATCGCTGGTCGAACACTTCCTCCGCCGCACGCAGGCCCAGCCTGGCAGCATCCAAGGTTTCCTCGACGGCTCCGCGACCTGGCATGACCTCGGCACCATCGAGGAATACCAGGCCGTGAAGGCTCAGCAGGAAAAGCCCGTCCGAGGTGCCATCACGCCGGCCGATGCGGCCCGGGCGCACGGCTACGAACTCACCGCCGGCGGCGAAGTCCTCAAGGGCGGCTCCGGTCGTAAGTTCCATCGTCTGCGTAAGCCCAGCGGCGAGACCGCCGTGCTCTGCGTCTACGACGACTCCCGTCCCGAGAACCAGCTTTACGGAGATATCGCCGGCGTGCTCCGCGACCAGATCGGCGTGCAGGTCCCGCAGGTGCTGGCGGCGGACAAGGCCGCGGGCGTGCTCGTGCTCGAAGATCTCGGCGATACCGACCTCTGGTCCCTCGCCCAAGGCGCCGAGTTCCCGTGGGCGCCTTTCGCCTCCGCGCTCGAACAGGTCGCCGGCATCCATCGCCACGGCGTCGACGCCTTCGCCGCCGCGGGCGTGCCGCTCATGGAGGCCTTCGGTCCGAACCTCTACCAGTGGGAGCGCCAATACTTCCAGGACAACGCGCTCGGCGGCCGCAAGCCCGACCGCGGCGTCACCGACGAGATGGCCTCGCTCGCCAAGGAGCTCATGGGCCAGCCCGTCGTCACGATCCATCGCGATTTCCAGTCGCAGAACATCATGGTGCGCGACGGCTCCGCCTGGCTCGTCGACCTCCAGGGCCTGCGGCACGGCTGCATGTTCTACGACTACGCCTCGCTCGCCTTCGATCCGTACCTCAAGCGCACGGACATGGACCTCTGGCGCATCGAGATCGAGGACCACGCGCGCGAAGTCTCCGGCTGGAAAGGTTCCAGCGACGAGTTCTCGCACCTCTTCCACGTCGCCGCGACGCAGCGCCTCCTGCAGGCCTGCGGCGCCTACGGTTTCCTCGGCCACAAGAAGGGCCGGCCGGAATACCTCGCGCATCTGCCGCAAGGCCTGCGCAACCTGACGATCGCCGCCTCCCTCTGCGGGAAGCGACGGATCGCCCGGCTGGCGGAAGAACTCGCGGGCGCCCCGACGAAGGTCAGCCGTTGACCTTGTCGTCGAGGAAGCGGACGACCTCGTCTTCCGTCATGCGCACCTGCTCCAGCGTGTCGCGGTCACGGACCGTGACGCCGGCGCCCTTCTCGATCGTGTCGAAGTCGATGGTGATGCCGTAAGGCGTGCCGATCTCATCCTGGCGGCGGTAGCGGCGGCCGATGGCGCCGGCGGCGTCGTAGAAGACGTTGTGGCGCTTCTTGAGGCGGCGGTAGAGGGCCTCGGCGCGCTCGACGAGCTCGGGCTTGTTCTTCACCAGCGGGAAGATCGCGGCCTTGAACGGGGCGACGCGGGCCGGGAGGCGGAGCACGACGCGCTTCTCGCCCTCGACCTCGTCCTCATGATAGGCCGTGGTGAGGAGCGCGAGGAACACTCGGTCGACGCCGACGGAGGGCTCGATCACGTGCGGGATGTAGCGGGCCTTGGCGACCTCGTCGAACCAGTCGAGCTTCTGGCCGGAGACGTTGCTGTGCTGGGTCAGGTCGAAGTCGCCGCGGGCGGCGACGCCCTGGAGCTCCTGCACGCCGAAGGGGAATTCGAACATGATGTCCGTGGTGCCCTTGGAATAGTGGGCGAGCTTCTCGGTCGGGTGCGGGTAGAGGGAGAGCTTCGCGCGCGGGATGCCGATGGACTCGAACCAGGCGAGGCAGCCTTCGATCCAATCCTTATGGGCGGTCGACCAGTCCGCGGCCGGCGAGATGAAATACTCGATCTCCATCTGCTCGAACTCGCGGGAGCGGAAGATGAAGTTGCGCGGGTTGATCTCGTTGCGGAACGCCTTGCCGATCTGGGCGATGCCGAAGGGCAGCTTCACGCGGCCCGTGTCGACGACGTTCTTGAAATTGATGAAGATGCCCTGCGCGGTCTCCGGGCGGAGGTAGGCGGTGGCCGACGCGTCCTGCATGGCGCCGACATACGTCTGGAACATCATGTTGAACGAGCGGGGCGGCGTGAGCGAACCCGGCTTGCCCGTGGCGGGCGAAGGGACGAGCGCGTGCTCCTCGGGCTTGGCCTCGGTGTAATCCTTGAGCACGACCGGCTCGAGGGCGCCCTGCTTGGCGAGCTTGCGCTTCATCTCGTTGGCCATCTCGTCGGCCTTGGCCTGCATGCCGTCGTCCTCGAGGACGGAGACATAGCCGATCGTCTCGCCGGCGACGCGCACCGGGGCGAAGAAGAGCTGGTCGGCGCGGTAGCGCATCTTGGACTCCTTGCAGTCGACGAGCGGGTCGGTGAAGTTGTCGATGTGGCCCGAAGCCTTCCAGGTGGTCGGGTGGTGGATGATCGAGGAATCGAGGCCGACGATGTCGTCGCGGCGGTGGACGAAATCCTGCCACCAAGCCTGCTTGATGTTGTTCTTCAGCTCGACGCCGAGGGGACCGTAGTCGAAGAAGCCGTTGAAGCCGCCGTAGATGTCGGAGGAAGGGAAGACGAACCCGCGGCGTTTGCACAGGTTGATGATGGATTCCATCTTGTCGGTCGGGTCGGCCATGGCGGGTAAATGCCCCTCACCTATCCCCGCTCCGGGGGTCCGCCGCAAGCCTGTTCCCTCAGCGGGGCTGGGGCTCGGTCGTCAAGCCGGCGGCCTTCTTCTTCCAGGTCCGCGCACCTTCGGAGACGGCGCGAAGAACCCCCGAAACATCGCCGGCGGCGGCGGTCATGCTCGCCTGCGAACCCTCGAGGGCCGCGCCGAAAGAAGCGAGGGCCGTGGCCGCATCGGCGAGGCGCACCTGGAGGACGGCGAGCGTCTCGTCGTCCAACCCGCGTTCCGCCTTCTCGACGGCGGCGCGGAGCCGGCCGGAGGCCTCGGCGAAACGCAGCGCGCGTTCGCCCAGGACTTCGGCCGCGGTCGCTTCGCGGACGGCCGAGGTGCGGGCCACCAAGTCGGCGGAGAAGCGGGCGGCCCGCGCTGGGTCCGCCGAGACCAGCCAGCGGTCGAGGTCACGGTCGAGTTCGGCGGCCAGACCGACGAGGTCCGCCTCGGCCAGACGCTCGAGCTGATCGACGAAGCCTTCGAGCCGTCGACCGAAAGCCTCGCCGACCGGCGGGATCTCATCGCGCCGCAAGGCGGTCGTCGGCGGGGGCGCGGCGGCGTCCCAGACGAGTTCGACCTGGAGCAGACCGGAAGCGGGATTGACGGTGATCAGGCGGGCGCGGAGACCACGGGCGACCTCTTCGCCGAGCCGATCCCCGCGGAGACGATCGGCGAAACCACGGTCTTCGAGCGCCGTGGGATCGACGCTCAGGCTGACGAGCGGACGCAGGCGACCGTCCGCATCGAGGTCGAGGCCGATGGAGACGACCTGCCCGACCGTGACGCCATTCACGCGCACCGGCGTGCCGGTGGCGATGCCCTCGACGGAGAACGCCGGGCGGAAGACGAGGGTGACGAGCGGAGCGGACCACGCGCGCCACCACGCGAAAGCGGACCACAGGAGTCCCGCGACCAGCACGGCCAGCATCAAGCCGCCGAGCGCGCGTCGGCTCATCCGGCGGTCTGGGGATAGCTACCGAGCCATTTCACGACCTCACAACGGGGCTTCAGTTCGCCGATGGCGGCCTGCACCGCCGGTGCCTCCCAGTGTCCCGGGAAATCGATGAAGAAGAGATACTCCCAGGCGCGCCGATGGCTTGGCCGCGACTCGATGCGGATCAGGTTGATGCCGCGGTCCGAGAAGGCCGCGAGCGCGCCTTGCAGGGCGCCCGGCTCATGCTTGAGGGTGAGGACGACGCTGGTCACCTCCTCGGGCGCGCCGACCGCGTTGGCGGCCTTGGCGATGACGAAGAAGCGCGTGGCGTTGTCGCGGCGATCCTGGATGCCGCGGGCGAGGATGGGGACGCCGCGTGATTCGGCGGCGGTGGCGGACGCGACGGCGGCCTGGCCTTGGGGCGAGCGCGCGACGAGTTCGACGGCGGCCGCGGTGCTGTCGGTCTCGACGAGCGCGGCGGCGGGCAGATGACGGGAAAGCCAACCGCGGCACTGGGCGAGGGCGATGTCCTTGGAGAGCACCTTGGTCACCTGGTCGAGCGGCCCCTGGCCGACGAGGCATTGCTCGACCGACAAGGTGACCTGCGCGACGACCTTCAGATCGGACTCCGCAAGCAGGTCGAGCGAGTGGCTGACGACGCCCTCGGTGGAGTTCTCGACCGGGACGACGCCGTAGGAAGCCTCGCCGGATTCGACGGACGCGAAGACATCACCGATGGCGCGCAGGGGCAGCGAGGGCACGCTGGTGCCGAAGGCGCGGATCTGGGCCTGCTGGGTGAAGGAGCCTTCGGGTCCGAGGTAGGCGACCGGCTTGGCCATCTGGGCGCCGATGGAGAGCGAGATGATCTCGCGGTAGACGGCGCGGAGGCCGGAAGCCGGGATGGCGGGGGCGGCTTCGGTGATCGAGCGCAGGAGCTGCTCTTCGCGCTGCGGGGCGTAGACCGGCGCGCCGGACTTCAGCTTGGCTTCGCCGATGGCACGGGCCACCTGCAGACGTTCGCCGAGCAAGCGAAGGATCTCCCGGTCGATGCGATCGACCTCGCGACGATGGTCTTCGAGGCTCATGCGCTGGGGGTCTCGGGCTCGGGCGGCGGCTCGGTCGCGACCGCGGCGGCGGATTGGTCTTCGAGCGGCAGGCCGACTTCGGCATCGCCGACTTCGACCGGCGTCGTGGCGCGCGTGATCCATTCCGAGATCTGCGCAGGCGAAAGGACGTCGGAGGCGGGAAGTTCGCCGAGGGAACGCAGGCCGGTGAAGTCGAGGAACTTGTCGGTCGTGCCGTACTGCAGCGGACGGCCCGGAAGATCGGCGCGGCCAGTGACGGCGACGAGCTCAAGCTCGAGCAGGCGGGTGAGCGCGCTGTCGACGGAGACACCGCGGATGGCTTCCATCTCGGAGCGAGTGACCGGCTGGCGGTAGGCGACGATGGAGAGCGTCTCCAGCGAGGCCGGGCTGAGGCGCTGCGGGCGGGGCTCGCCGCGGAGCAGGCGGACCCAATCGGCGTAGGCCGGAGAGATCACGAGGCGGAAGCCCTCCGGTCCCTGCAGGATACGACAGGCGTCATTGGCTTCGCGCATCTCGGCTTCGAGGGCGTCGACGGCTTCACGGATCTGGGTCGCCGTCAGCAAGGTCGGCACCTGGTCGATGATGTCCTGGATGATTTCCTGGACGGGCGGTCCGGCGGGCAGGACGGTGGGCTCACCGGAAGCTTCCAGCAGGTCGGGCTGCTTCTCGGCGGCGGCCTGGGCATGGTAGCGCTGCACGACCTTCTGGATGTCCTTGATGGACACCGACTCGGAGGTCGAGAACAGGAGCGCCTTGATGATTTTCTTGAGATTGAATTCCACGGGACGAAGGGGGTCTTAAATCGGATTGTAAGGGAGCGTAAGGGCGGTTCAGTGTCCGGCTCCCTGCCCTCTTATCTAGGGGGCTACCATCCCCTGACAACCGCAGACTTTTCACATCCCATGAGCACTCCCGAGCACGCCCGCCAACACTCCGCCGCCGTCGTCGATGGCCCCGATCGCGCCCCCAGCCGAGCGATGCTCCGGGCGGTGGGCTTCAACGACGCCGACTTCCAGAAGCCCGTCGTCGGCATCGCCTCGACCTGGTCCATGGTCACCCCCTGCAACATGCACATCGACCGCCTGGCCACCGAAGCCGCCAAGGGCGCCGACGCGGCCGGCGGGAAAGCGGTGATTTTCGGCACCATCACCGTTTCCGACGGCATCTCGATGGGCACCCCCGGCATGCGCTATTCGCTCGTCTCGCGTGAGATCATCGCGGACTCCATCGAAGCCGTGACCGGCGCCGAAGGCTTCGACGGCCTCGTCACCATCGGCGGCTGCGACAAGAACATGCCCGGCTGCGTCATGGCGATGGCCCGCATGAACCGCCCCTCCGTGTTCGTCTACGGCGGCACCATCGTCCCCGGCCTGCATAAGGGCAAGGCCGCCGACATCGTCACCGTCTTCGAAGCCGTCGGCCAGCACGCCGCGAAGCAGATCGATGACGCCGAGCTCAAGGAGATCGAGAAGTGCTCCATCCCGGGCGAAGGCTCGTGCGGCGGCATGTACACCGCCAACACCATGGCCTCGGCCATCGAAGCCATGGGCCTGAGCCTGCCCGACAGCTCCGCGCAGCTCGCGAACTCCAAGGACAAGCTGGTCGACTGCGCACGCGCCGGCCAGGCCGTGCTCGACTTGCTCAAGAAGAACATCCGTCCGCTGGACATCATCACCAAGAAGTCGATCGAGAACTCGATCGTCACCGTGATCGCCCTCGGCGGTTCGACGAACGCCGTCCTGCACCTCATCGCCATCGGCCACTCCGCGGGCATCAAGATCACCCTCGAAGACTTCGAACGCATCGGCCGCAAGGTCCCGGTGCTGGCGGACCTCAAGCCCAGCGGCAAATACAACATGGCCCACTTCGTGCGCATCGGCGGCCTCCAGCCGCTGCTCAAGATGCTCCTGGACGCCGGCCTGCTCCATGGCGACTGCATGACCGTCACCGGCAAGACCGTGGCGGAGAACCTCGCGAACGTCGGCCCCTACTCCGCCGACCAGGACGTGGTGCGTCCGCTCAGCAATCCGATCAAGGCCGACAGCCACCTCCGCGTCCTCCGCGGCAACCTCGCCCCGGACGGCGCGCTCGCCAAGATCACGGGCAAGGAAGGCAGTTCGTTCACCGGCCACGCCATCGTCTACGAGTCCGAGGAGGCTTCGCTCCGCGGCATCCTCGACGGCGAAGTGAAGGACGGCCACGTGATCGTCATCCGCAACGAAGGCCCCCGAGGCGGCCCCGGCATGCGCGAGATGCTCGGACCCACCAGCGCCGTCATGGGCAAGGGCATGGGCAAGACCGTGGCGCTGATCACCGATGGTCGTTTCTCCGGCGGCAGCCACGGTTTCGTCGTCGGCCACATCTCGCCGGAAGCCGCGGTCGGCGGCCCGCTCGCCATCGTGCAGAACGGCGATCGCATCCACATCGACGCCGTGAAGAACGAACTCAACCTCGGGCTGACGGACGAAGAGATCGCCCGCCGCCTCAAGGATTGGCAGCCCGCCCCCTGTAAGGAAAAGCGCGGCGTGCTGGCCAAATACGCCAAACAAGTGAAGTCGGCCTCCGAAGGCGCCATCACCGACGGCGACTGAGGCCTTCCTGAGCGGAAATGAAAGGGCGGACGCCTCGGCGGACCGCCCTTTTTGTTGCAAGCCCTTCGGCGCCGGGAGAGTATCGGAACATCGTGGCCTCCTCCTTCGACCTCTACCGCCAGCAGCTCCTCAACTTCCCTGAACTCGGCGTCTCGCTCGACTTCAGCCGCGCGCCCGCGCCGGCGGGCTTCGCCGAGAAGATGGCGCCGGCCATCGCCAAGGCCTTCGCCGACATGGCCGCTTTGGAAAAGGGCGCCGTCGCCAATCCCGACGAGAAACGCATGGTCGGCCACTACTGGCTGCGCGCGCCGGAACTCGCGCCCGACGCGAAGATCGCCGCCGCGGTGAAGGCGGCCGTCGAAGCCATCGCCGGTTTCGCCGCGCAGGTGCACGCCGGCCAGGTCAAAGGCTCCGCCGGCAAGTTCACCGACCTCCTCTGCATCGGCATCGGCGGCTCGGCCCTCGGCCCGCAGTTCGTGGCCGACGCGCTTGGCGGCAAGGCGGACAAGCTCCGCGTCCACTTCATCGACAACACCGACCCCGACGGCATCGACCGCGTCTTCGACGCCCTCGGCGGCCGCCTCGGCTCCACGCTCGCGATCGTGACCTCGAAATCCGGTAGCACGCCGGAGCCCCGCAACGGGCAGCTCGAAGCCGCGCTCCGCTGGAAGCAGGCCGGCCTCTCCTTCGCCGCGCACGCCGTCGCCGTCACCGGCGAAGGCAGCCAGCTCGACCAAGTCGCCGCCACCGAGAAGTGGCTCGCCCGCTTCCCGATGTGGGATTGGGTCGGCGGCCGCACGAGCGAGATCGGCCCGGTCGGACTCCTGCCGGCCGCCCTGCAAGGCCTCGACATCCACGGCCTGCTCGCCGGTGCGCGCGAGATGGACGCCTTGACTCGCGTCCCGGACGCCGCGCGGAATCCCGCCGCCGCGATGGCGCTGGCCTGGCATCACCTCACCGAAGGCCGCGGCTCCAAGGCCATGGTGGTGCTCCCCTACAAGGACCGCCTCTTGCTCTTTTCCCGCTACCTTCAGCAGCTCGTCATGGAGTCGCTCGGCAAGGAGCACGACCTCCAGGGCCGCCAGGTCTTCCAAGGCCTGACCGTCTACGGCAACAAGGGATCTACCGACCAGCACGCCTACGTGCAGCAGCTCCGCGACGGTGTGAATAACTTTTTCGCCGTCTTCATCGAAGTCCTGAAGGACCGCGAAGGCGCCTCGCCCGAAGTCGAGCCCGGCGTGACCTCCGGCGACTACCTGCAGGCCTTCCTGCTCGGCACCCGCGAAGCCCTTTCGGGCAGCGGACGCGCCAACATCACCATCACCCTGCAGCAAGTGGACGCCCGGGCCATCGGCATGCTGATCGCGCTCTTCGAGAGGGCCGTGGGTCTCTACGCCAACCTCCTTGGCATCAACGCCTACCACCAGCCCGGCGTCGAAGCCGGCAAGAAGGCCGCCTCCGAGACCCTCAAAATCCGCGCCGCCGCCCTGGCCGCCTTGGCCAAGTCCAAGGGCAAATGGCTCTCCGCACGGCAGGTTTGCGAGGAAATTGCTCTTGAGGGGCAGGAGGAATTGGTGTTCAAAGTCCTCCTGCACGTTTCCGCCAACCCCGGCGCGATTACTCGACAGGACTCTCCTGATCCCGGGCTTACCCTCTTCCGTCACTCCTAACCCCTCTCCCCTACCCCATGAGCAAGAAACTTGATATCTTCGTCCGCATCCTCGCCATCATCCTCGGGGCTCTTGCTCTCGCCGCTGGCTTCATGCTGAAAGGCAAGATGGACGTCGCCCTGACCAACACCGCCTGGGCGGTCACCGACCCCGAAGTGAAGGCCGGCAAGGAATACGACGCCCGCATGACTTCGCTCGCCGGCGTCAAGGGCCTGCTCGACGCCAAGCGCAAGGAGATCGAGGAAGCCAACCTCGCCAAGAAGGACCTCAACGCCACCGTCGCCGACAAGAACACCAAGATCGAGGGCCTCACCGCGGCCAACACCACCCTCGAAGGCGAGCGCACCGAACTCACCCGCAAGCGCGACGAACTCGCCGCCCAGCTCACCGACGCCAACAGCAAGAAGGATGGCGCCATGGCCGAACTCACCACCGTCAAGGAAGACCTCGTCCGCGCCACCGAAAAGGCCGCCGGCATGTTCACGAAGGAACAGCTCGCCGAGATCGAAGCCAAGGCCACCAAGGCCGAAGAACTCGCCGCCGCCCTCCGCGGCAAGTACACCGCCCTGCATGCCTGGGCCTCCCGCGCCGCCGAGAACGCCGCTCCGGGCGGTTTCCAGCGCGACCCCTTCGGTGAGCCCGCCAAGGAAGGCGATGCCCCGACCGCCGTCGCCGTGACCGTCGAAGCCGCCACCGATTCCGTCCTGACCAACGTCCTGGCCCTCGACGCCAAGTCGGGTATCGTCGCCTTCTCCGTCGGCGAAGCCAACGGCATCAAGGAAAAGGCCGTCTTCGACGTGAAGGTCGACGGCAAGAAGATCGGCAAGGTCCAGATCTCCTCCGTGAAAGGTTCCCTCTCTTACGGTCAGCTCCAGCCGGACAAGGACCTCGACCTCGGCGCCATCGCCAAGGCCGCCTCGGTCTCGCTGGTTCCTTCCACCAAGCTCGCCAGCAAGTAAGATGTCCGCCCGCCTCACCATCGCTCTCGCCCTCCTCGCCTGCCTCGGCGGCCTGGTCGGCTGCGAGACCGTCGAGAAGCCGGCCGACTCCATGCTGCCGCAGTCTCAGCCTGCCAACTGGCAGGGCGGCCTCCCGGGTGTCACGACGCCTGGTTCCGGCTACCGCCGCTGATGACCGCCCGCGACGCAGGCGCCGACGGCCGCCCGGCCGGTCGGCTCTGGGTCGTGGCCACCCCGCTGGGCAACCTCGGTGACATCACCGCGCGTGCCCGCGAGGCCATCGCGGAGTGCGATCTGGTGGCCTGCGAAGACACGCGGGTGACCGGCGGTCTGCTCCGTCACCTCGACATCTCCAAGCCGATGCTCGCCTACCACGAGCACAACGAGAAGGACGCCGCGGTGCTCATCGCCGACAAGGTGGCGGGCGGCGCCCGCATCGCCCTGATCACCGACGCCGGCACGCCCGGCATCAGCGATCCCGGTTTCCGCGTGACGCGCGAATGCCGTCGCCGTGGACTGACCGTCACGCCCCTGCCCGGCCCCTGCGCCATCGTCGCCCTGCTCTCCGCATCAGGACTGCCGACCAACGCCTTCCGCTTCGTCGGGTTCCTGGCGCCGAAATCAGCCGCCCGCCGCCGCTTCCTCGAAGGCCTCAAACCCGCGGACGAGACCGTCGTGCTCCACGAATCCTGCCACCGGATCGGCGACTTCCTCGATGAGATGCTGGAGATACTCGGCCCCGCCCGGGTCGTCTGCGTCGGCCGCGAACTCACCAAACTGCACGAGACCATCCGCACCGCGCCGCTGGCCGAGCTGGTGCCGGCGTTGAAGAGCGGCTCGCTCAAGGGCGAGTTCACGGTGGCGATCGCGCCGGCCGACTTCGTCCTCTGACCCTTATCGCGGGTTGACCAGACGGGCGGTTCGACCGCATCCTAGCGGCCAATGGCGGGTTTCGACGACAGTCTGGTCCGCGAGTATTTCGAGATGAACGGTTTCTTCGTGCGCCAGTCGCGCAAGTACGCCGTCCAATCCCGCCGGAAACGCGCCGACGAAGAAGGCGACCTGCTGGTGATCAATCCGTCCCCGCGTCGCGGCGGCGAGACCCCGTTCCAGCTTTTCAGCTCCGACCTGCCGGGCCTGTCCGCCGCGGTCGTCGCGGTGAAGGCCTGGCACACGACGAAGGCCATCACGCCGACGATGATCAAGAAAGGCGACCTCCTGGAATTCGTCCGCAAGGAAGCCGTCGAAGCGGCCAAGGAGGCCTTCGCCGACCTGACGCCGAACGAAGGCCAGCCCCTCGCCAAGATCCTGGTGCTGCCGGGCATCCCGGCGACCGAACCGCAGCGTTCCGAAAGCATCACGCTGCTCCGGGAAAGCGGCGTGGACCACGTGCTGACCTTCCGGACCATCCTCGAGAACCTCGTCCAAGCGGTCGAATCGAACCAGAGCTACGCGAAATCCGACACGTTGCAGTTGCTCCGCCTGCTCCGCGTCTACGATATGGTCAAGGCCGCCCAGCTTGAGTTGTTCGGCACCGCCCTCCCTCCGAAGTGATCCATCCCTCCGCCCAGGTCCACCCTTCCGCCCGCCTCGCGCCCGACGTCGAGGTCGGTCCGTTCGCGATCATCGAGGCCGGCGCGACGCTCGGAGCCGGCTGCCGCGTCGCGGCGCACGCGATCGTCAAGGCCCGCGCCCGGCTCGGCGCGGGCGTGCGCGTCGACCACTTCGCGGTCGTCGGCGGCGATCCGCAGGACCTTTCCTTCGACCCCGCGACGGACTCCGGCACGGCCATCGGTGACCGCACGGTTATCCGGGAGCACGTCACGGTCCATCGCGCCACCAAGGCCGGCGAGAACACGGTCATCGGCGCCGATGGCCTCCTGATGGCTGGCAGCCACGTCGCCCACGACTGCGTGCTCGGCGACCACGTCATCCTCGCGAACGGCTGCATGCTCGGCGGCCACGTGCACGTCGGCGACCGCGCTTTCGTCAGCGGCGGCGTCGCGGTCCACCAATTCTGCCGCATCGGCGGCGGCGCGCTCGTCTCCGGCAACGCCGTCATCACCGAGGACGTGCCGCCGAACGCGCTCGCCCACGGCCGTAATCTCGTCGCCGGGCTCAACCTCGTCGGGCTTCGTCGGCGCGCGGTGCCGGCCACGGCCGTCGCGGAGATCAAGCGCGCCTACCATGCGGTCTACGCTTCGCAGGGAGCCTGCCCAGCGCTTGCGCAGGCGGCTTTGGCGACCGGCGGCTACCAGACCGCGGAAGCGCACGATTTCCTTAACTTCTTCCTCGGCGGCAAGCGCGGCCGCTTCGTCTCGCCCGCATGAGCGCGTTGCCCATCGCCGTCACTTGCGGAGATCCGGCCGGCGTCGGACCCGAACTCGTCTCGAGCTGGCTCAAGGCCCACCCAGAGCAGGCCGACTCGGTGATGCCCATCGGCCCGGCTGATTGGATCGCCTCGCTCGGTCGCGGGCTCGCCGTCGGACCGGCGGACTACCGCACGCAACTCGGCAAACCTGACGAAGCCGGGCAGCTCATCGCGATCGAAGCGATGGAACTCGCCGCCCGCGGCACCACTGGCGGACGTTTCGCCGCGGTCGTCACCGGACCGGTCAACAAGAAGGGACTCGCCGGCGTGGGCTATGATTTCCCCGGCCAGACCGAGTTCTTCGCCTCGCGCTGGAACGGCGAGCCAGTGATGGCGTTCGCCGGCGGCAAGATGACCGTCGGACTCGTGACCTGGCATATCCCGCTCGCCGAAGTTCCTCGCGCTGTGACCGGCGCCGACGTCCGTCGGACCGTGCTCGCGCTCATCGCCCTGCGCAAGAAGCTGGGCGACCGTCGCCCGCGGATCGCCGTCTGCGGCGTCAATCCTCACGCCGGTGAAGGCGGCCTGCTCGGTCAGGAAGACGATCGGATCATCCGGCCCGCCGTCGAAGCCCTGCGCGCCGCCGGCCACGACGTCACCGGCCCGCTGCCGGGCGACACGGTCTTCCATCGCCATCTGCAGGGCGAGTTCGACGCCGTCGCCGCGATCTACCACGACCAAGGCCTCGCGCCGCTGAAGGCCGTGGACTTCGCGACCGCGGCCAACCTCAGCCTCGGCCTGCGCCATGTGCGCACGAGCCCCGACCACGGCACCGCCTACGAGCTCGCCGGCAAAGGCAAGGCGGACCGCGGCAGCTTCGACGCGGCGATGCGGCTGGCGCGCCTGCTTTCCGCGTGATGCGCGCGTTGCTGCTCTGGTTAGTCGCCTGCCTGACGCTGGGAGCGGGCGAACGACGCATCGCCAGCTACAGCCCGGGCGCGACGCAGACCTTGCTCGACCTCGGATGCTCCGCCGAGATCGTGATGGCCACGCGCTGGTGCCCGTTGCCGAAAGAACATCCCGCCGGACGGTCGGCCGACATCTTCCTGCCCGACCTCGAACGACTACTGCTCGCCAAGCCCGACCTCGTCATCATCCCGCGGATGGCCAATCCGCTCTGGGCCGAGAAATGCGCGGGCGCCGGACTGCGCACGCTCGTGCTCCATCGCGAGTCGGCGGAATGCGTGAGCGAGGACATCAAGCAGATCGGCGAAGCGACCGGACGGATCGACCAGGCACGACGCATCTCCGACGTGTTGACGAAACGTCCGAGCGGAGAACTACGGCCGATCATCATCGTCTGGGACGGCGTCATGGCGGGCCCCGATAGTTATCTCGCCGGCCCCCTGGCGGCCGCCGGCCTCAAGTCGGCTTTGACCAAAGGGTCTTGGCTGAAATTCGATTGGGAACTACTGGCCAGTTCCAAGCCCGAAGCCGTGCTTTGGATTCAGAATACGTCCGGGGATGGGCCCATCACTTTGCACCCGGAGAAGGCCGCGGAAATGCAGCGGCTCCCGGCCATCCAAAGCCTACCCTGCGTGGCTAAGCAAAGGATTTACCAGACCAATAATCATAGCAAATGGTTGCCTGGTAGTGGTTTAAGTAAAGTCATCGCAGACCTTCATGGCCTGCGGGACCAAATCGGACCCTAAGGGGTTTCTGGGCCAAGATTGACCTTCGGCCGATTGACAGCGCAACGATTTGGATGACACTGATGGTCCACACCATGAACTCCAAGTTCCTCAAGCTCCTCGCTCTCACCGTCGGTCTCCTCGCCGTCACCGCTTCCTTCGTCAGCGCCGAAGAGAAGAAGGATGGCAAGTGCCCCTGCGAAAAGGAAAAGCCGAAGGCCTCTGTCGTCGCTGAAGAAAAGAAGGACGGCAAGTGCCCTTGCGAAAAGGAAAAGCCGAAGGCTGCCGCTGGCGAAGAGAAGAAGGACGGCAAGTGCCCCTGCGAAAAGGAAAAGCCGAAGGCCTAACCTTCCCGCTCAGGCGATCAAAGGACGAACCCTCGGGTTCGTCCTTTTTGTTGGCTTAGAAAGCCAGCTTCAGTTCCGCCCGGACGAAAGCCGGAAAGTCGTCGTGCACCGCGAAGCCGCGGGCCGCGGCCTGCGCGAGCTCTTCGGGCTTGGCGGCGCCGCTGCGCATCGCGCACGAACGGATACCCGCATTGAGGCCGGCATCCCAATCCGTGACCCGGTCACCGGTCATCCAGCAGCGGGCCGGATCCAGCCCGTGCTCGGCGATCTTCTCGAGGATGAAGCGCGGGCTCGGCTTGCGGTAAAGGGAAGTCTCATCGGGGCGTTCCGGGGCGGCCTTGATCTCCAAGATGCCCGGCGCCGGCAGGGCGAGCAGTTCCAGCATACGCCGATTGCAGGCATGGTATTGGTCCCAGGTGAAGATCCCGCGATTGATCCCGCTCTGGTTCGTGAGGATGAAGAGATGGTAGCCGGCCCGCAGGCAGGCTTCCAGGGCGGGTTTGACGCCCGGAATCAGCTCGATCTGCTCCTCCCGGCAGGTGTGGTGGTGGTCGCGGATCAGATTACCGTCGCGGTCCAGAAAAAGGGCGGGATGGCCAGGCATCGCCCCAGCCAACCGAACTTGCCCACAATCGCAAGGGAATGGAAAGGGGGCTTGACCGAGGGGGCGGGAGGGGTAGAACCGACCCTCATCCAAGCGTAGAACCATGGCCAACCCGAAACGTAAACAGTCCAAACGCCGCAGCCGACTCCGTCGTGGCGCCAACCAGTTCCGCGCCCCGAAACTCGTCAAGGATGCCGAATCCGGCGCCCTTCGTCGCTCCCACCGCGTCGACCCGACCACGGGTAAGTACCGCGGTCGTCAGGTCCTGGACACCGGAGCTTAAGCTCCACCCCGGGCTAAGCCCGATCTCATGACCGAAGCCACTCCGAAGAAAGGCCACCGTATCGCCCTGGATTGCATGGGTGGCGACATGGGTCCTTCGGAAGCCGTGGCCGCCGCCGCCCTCGCCTTCAAGGACGGGATCATCGGCCCCGAAGACACCTTAGTCCTCGTCGGTCACGAGGATAACCTCCGCATGCTCGCCTCGGATCACCGGGCGCTGAAGAACTCCCGCGTCTTATTCCGCCAGGCCGCCAGCATCGTGGCATCCGACGACGCGCCCATGGCCGTGCTCAAGTCGAAGCGCGATTCCTCGATGGTGATCGCCCTCGAGATGCTCAAGGCCGGCGAAGTCGACGCCGTCGTCTCCACCGGCAACACCAAGGCCCTCGTGGCCGCCGGTACCATCAAAGTGCGCCCCATGGAAGGCGCCGAACGCCCCGCCCTCGCGGCCATCATGCCGCGACGCGAAGGCCACTTCATCATGCTCGACGTCGGGGCGAACCCCGAAGCCACGCCCGCGCAGCTGTTGCACAACGCCGTCCTCGGCTCGATCTACGCCCAGAGCGCCCTCGGCATCGCCCACCCACGCGTCGGCCTGCTCACCGTCGGCACCGAAGAAGGCAAAGGCGGACCGCGCATCAACCGCACCCACGCCCTGCTCAAGGCCATGGGCGACAAGATCAATTACGTCGGTCCGGTCGAAGGTTTCGACGTCTTCGGCGACGCCTGTGACGTGGTCGTCACCGACGGCTTCACGGGCAACATCATCCTCAAGACGCTCGAGGGCCTGGTCTACATGGTCCGCGACATGGTCGGCAGCAAGGTGAAGAGCAATCCGGTCTACCTGGCCGGCGGTATCGCCATGTTCCCGCTCCTGCGCGACCTCAAAGGCAAATTGAAGCCGGAACGTTACGGCGGAGCCCCTTTGCTCGGACTGACCGGCCTCGTCATGAAGGCCCACGGGTCCAGCAACCGGCAGGGTATCGCCAGCGCCATCCGCCTGGGCCTCGAGGCCCTCGGCCACGGCGCCGGGCACCGCATGCTGACCTCGCTGGCGGAGGCGAATGCCGTGATCGCCGCCACCCCTGAGGAAGCCTGAGGTTTTAGTGTTCCCTTCCCCGCCCAAGGGGTCTTTTCTCACGCATCGATGAGCAGCGCTGAGCTATCAGTCTTTATTCGGGCCATCGGGGTCCGTACGCCGGAACGCAAGCTCACCAACGCCGAGCTGTCCAAGATGGTGGATACGTCGGACGAATGGATCCAGACCCGCTCCGGCATCAGCGAGCGCCGGATCGCCGGCCCGGGCGAGAATCCTTCCGACCTCGGCGCCCAGGCGGCCGCCCAAGCCTTGCAGCGCGCCGGACTGACCCCGGCCGACGTCGACCTGCTGATCGTCGCCACGATGACGCCGGACGTCCCCTTCCCTTCCACGGCCTGCCTCCTGCAGGCCAAGCTCGGGCTGCGCCGCGACATCCCCTGCTTCGACGTCTCCGCCGCCTGCTCCGGCTTCGTCTACGCCCTCCAAGTCGCCAAGGACATGATGCGCTCCGGCGCGTATCGCCGCACCCTCGTCGTCGGCGCCGAGAAACTCTCCAGCGTCGTGGACTGGTCCGACCGCACCACCTGCGTCCTTTTCGGCGACGGGGCCGGCGCGGTCCTCCTCGAGACCACCACGGAGAAGAACGTCGGCCTCCTCGGCAACCTGCTCGGCGCCGACGGCAACAACGCCGAACTCCTGCATTGCGCGGGCGGCGGCTCGGCTGCGCCCGCCACCGCCGACTCCCTCCGGGAGGGCCGCCACTACCTGCGCATGAACGGCAAGGAAGTCTTCCGCCACGCCGTCCGCGTGATGGCCGAATCCTGCGAGCGCGTACTCGCCCAGTGCGGCGTGGCTTCGTCCGAGGTCGCCTGGTTCATCCCGCACCAGGCCAATATCCGCATCCTCGAGGCCGTGGCCAGCCAGCTCAACGTCGGCATGGAGCGCTTCCCCTCCAATCTGAGCCGCTACGGCAACACCTCGGCGGCCTCCATCCCTCTCGCGCTTGAAGAAGCCTGGCAAGACGGCAAGATCAAGCACGGCGACCTCATCCTGATCGTCGCCTTCGGCGCCGGCCTGACCTGGGGCGCGACCCTCCTTCGCTGGCATGAACCTTCCCGCTAAAATCCTCCTAGCCGCAGCGCTCCTGCTCGGCGCCCACTCCCGCGCGGAATTCGTCCGGAAGGACGGAGCCTGGCAGGTCAAGCCCGGCACCATCGCCGACGTGAGCCCGCCGTCCCGCCTGCCGGTCCTGCTGCTCGCCATGGACCACGCTTCCGGTCGCCTCGACGCCGACGACATCGGCGGCGCCCTCAAGGAGTGGGAGATCATCGGCGAAGCCAACGTCGGCGCCGAAGCCGAGGCCATCGCCATGCTCACCCGCGCGCGCATTTTCGTCTCCCGCGGGGAATTCGAGAAAGCCACGAACATCATCGACGATCTCTTCGCCCGCCATTCCGGTTTCCCCGGCTTCATCGGCGCGGTGGACCTGCAGTTCGACATCGCCAACCGCCTGGCCGACGGACAGCGCCGCCGCCTCGGCGGCTGGTTCCCTTGGTTCAGGGACCGCCAAAGCGCCATCGCGATGTGGGAGAAGACCATCCGCCTCGCGCCGAACGGCCCGCATGCGGACGACTGCCTCATCCGCATGGCGCGTCTCGCCAAGGACGAAGACCTCAAGGAGAAGACCAACGAGGCGCTCGAGCGCTTGGTCAGCGACCACCCCAACTCCAAGTTCGCGCCGGAAGCCCTTGAGATGCTGGCGACGCTCCGCGCCCAGGAATCGCTCGGACCCGCCTGGGATCAGGCGACGACCCTCGAGGCCGCCGACCATTGGCGGACGCTCGCCGACCAGTTCCCGAACGACCCGCGGGCCAAGGTCGCCATCGAACAGATCGCCATCCTGCGCGACCGCGCGGCCCGCGCCCGTCTGAGCCTCGCCCGCTTCTATTTCTTCAATCGCAACAACCCGGAGGCCGCGAAGCTCATGGCCAACGCCTGCCGGAACATCGCGCCGGAATCCGCCGCCGCCAAGGAAGCGGAAGCCCTGCTCGCCGCGATGATCAAGGACCCCGTTCCGCCGAAGACCTTCGCCGACCGTCTCCTCGGCGTCGTGCCGCGCCCGCGCTCGGCGGCTGAAACGAAGCCCCAGGTCGTCGGCGAAGACCTCGACGCCCTCGGTTTCAAGAAGGAACCCTCCAAGGGCGCCGTCGGCCCGGAAAGCCGATGAAGCACTGGCTGCTGCTCGGGACGGCCCTGCTGCTCGGCGGTTGCTCCGCCTATCAGGCCGGCGGCCCGAAACCCGCCTTCCGCTCGCTCGAGATCGCGCCCGTCCGCAACGCGACCTCCCGCACCGGCACGCACGCCGTCCTGCACTCGAAGCTCACCGACGCCTTCGCGGGCGACCCGCGCGTGCGCCTCGGCGGCGGTGACGCCGTGCTCGCGACCGAAGTCACGGAATACCGTCGCGACGGCTTCACGACCAAGCCCGGCGACGCCTTCGCCTTCAACAGTTTCCGCGTGTCCTTCGAGGTCCGCGCCACGCTGACCGCCCAGGGCGGCGCGCGGACGCTCTTCAAGGACCGCGTCTTCCGCGCCACCACCACGCTGCAGAACGCCGGCGACCCCGTGGCGGAAGAACTCAGCGTCGCCCCGACGCTCTTCGCCGACATCGCTTCGCAGATCCGGCAGGCGGCCACCACGGCCTGGTGACATGAACCCGGCCGTCGTCGCACCCTCCCTCCTCGCCGCCGACCACGGTGCGTTCGCGCAAGGCGTCCGCGCGGTCGAAGCGGCCGGCCTCGGCTGGCTGCACGTCGACATCATGGACGGGCATTTCGTGCCCAACATCAGCTTCGGCCCGCAGGTCGTCGCCGACCTCCGTCCGCTGACCAAGCTGCACTTCGACGTGCACCTGATGCTCAGCCATCCCGACCGCTACGTGGCCGCGTTCGCGAAGGCCGGCGCCGAGCGCCTCACCGTACACGTCGAAGCCGATCACGACGTCGCGAAGACGCTCGCCGCCATCAAGGCCGCGGGGCTCTCCGCCGGCATCGCGATGAATCCGGACGCCGATCCGCGCCGCGTGCTGCCGTTCCTCGGCGACGTCGACCTCGTGCTCTGCATGACGGTCTTCCCGGGCTTCGGCGGCCAGTCCTTCATGCCCTCGGTGCTGGACAGCATCCGCTTCATCGCCGCCGAACGCGCGAAGCGCGGCGCGAACTTCCGCCTCGAGGTCGACGGCGGGATCAACATCGAGACGGGCCGTCTCTGCCGCGAAGCCGGCGCCGATACGTTCGTGGCCGGCACGGCCTTCTTCAAGGCGCCGGATCGCAAGGCCTTCGCGGCCGCGCTGACGGCCTAAGCGGCCGCCGGAGGCGGCGTCGCCCCGCCGGCTTCAGCCTTCTCGGTCTGCAAGCGCAGCTGGCCGCAGGCGGCGTCGATGTCGTGTCCCTTCTCGCGACGCAGCGTGGCGGTGACGCCCAGCGCGCGGAGTTCCTTCACGAAGCGGTCCTGACGCGTCAGGGACGGACGGACCCACGGGAGACCTTCGACCTTGTTATACGGGATCAGGTTGACGTGCGCGTGGAGTTCGCGGGCGATGACGGCGAGTTTCCTGGCCTGCTCCAGCGAGTCGTTGATGTCTTCGATGAGGATGAACTCGAGCGTCAGCATGCGCCCGTGTTTGCGGGCGAAGGCCTTGGCCGCGGGGATGAGTTCCTCGAGCGGGAACTTCTTGTTCACCGGCATGATCTGGTTGCGGACCTCGTTGGTCGCGCCGTGGAGGCTGATGGCAAGACGGAAGCCCAGCGGCTCCTCGGCCAGCTTGAGGATCTTGGGCACCACGCCGGAGGTCGAAATCGTCACGCGGCGGGCGCCGAAGCCGAAACCCCACTGGGCATTGACGATACGCAGGGCGGCGAGGAGGTTCTCGTAGTTGGCCAAGGGCTCGCCCATGCCCATGACCACGATGTTGTCGAAAGAGGCCAGCCCTTCGGCGGCGCGGGCCGGATCGGCCTTGTCTTCGATGCGGCAGACCTGGACGAGCTGCGAGACGATCTCCCCCACCGAAAGGTCACGCTTCCATCCTTCCAGACCCGAGGCGCAGAACTTGCAGCCATAGGCGCAGCCCACCTGGGTGGAGATGCAGATGGTCCGGCGGGACTTCTCCTGGCCGACCCCCTCCATCGGGGCGCGGATGATGACCGTCTCGATCAGGGAGCCGTCGCGGAGGCGCTGCAGGATCTTCTGGGTGACGTCGGAGGAGGCCTTGCGCTGGACCAGGGCCGTGGCCTCGAAGTCATACTGCTCGACGAGCCAGCCCCGGAGCCCGGCCGGGAGATTGGTCATGGCCTCGGGGGTTTCGGCCCGGCGGGGGTATAGCCACTCGAAGACCTGGCCGGCCCGATAACGCGGGTGACCGGCCGCGACCAGGCGCTCACCGAGGGTGTCCGGCGTTTCGCCGTGGATTGAGGGTTTTTCGGGCTTAAAGGCCATGGGAGGGGCAGGAGCAGCGGACTCGGAGGCTCAGGACCCCGAAACCCCCGCCTTCCTGCTTGCAAGTGAGAATTGTTATCCCCAAAACCCACTTTTGCAATGAGCAACAAGGCCCTGACCCCACAAGGTGGTAAAATGAACTCCCTCCAGGCCGCCATCGACCTGGTGGCCACGGGTCAGCCGGCCTTCTGCCTCCACCAAGCCTGGGGCATCGGCGTCATCCGTTCTTACGACGAGGCGACCAAGCGCCTGGTCATCGATTTCCCTGAGCAGAACAAGAAGGCCCACGCCATGGACGCCGCCTTCTTCCTCGGCAAGATCGAGTTCATCAACCCTAACGGCGTGGTCGCCAAGGCCTATGCCGACGCCACCAAGGCCGAGATCGCCAACCTCGTCGCCAACGACCCGGCCGGAGTGGTCAAGGCCCTCCTCGCCGAGTACCCGACCGGTGAATGCACCTCCTACGCCCTCGAAGCCAACCTCGACCGCGTCCACTTCGCTTCCCTCCCCGCCGGCAAGGATCGCGCCGCCGCCTTCAAGGCTTGGTGGACCAAGGGCCGCGCCGCCGTCCGCAAGGACCGCGCCATCCTCGTCCCTGAGCGCAAGGGCGGCCTCTACGCCCTCCTCGAAGCCCCGAAGGACCTCGGCGAAGACCTGTTCGCCCAATATGAAGGCGCTCCGAACTTCGAACGTAAGCTGATGCTGCTCGAAGAACTCGCCGGCGCCTCCGCCGCCGAGACCCGCTCGGCCGCCACCGCCGCCAATCTCGACAAGGTCTCCGCCGACCTCCTCAAGGAGATCAAGAAGCTCGAGACCGCCCGCAAGCGCGACAACCTGCCGGCCATCCTCGGTGGCATCTGGAACCGCGATAAGTTCTTCCGCTCCGCCGTCGAGAACGTCGAGACCGTCAGCCCGACGGCCTCGGAGATCATCGCCCTCTGCACCGAGAGCGACCTCGCCTTCGTCGCGCTCAACATCCCGCACACCACCGAGAAAATCCGCAGCCTGCTGGACCTCGTGCGCGCCCACCACGGCGACCGCTGGTCCGACCGCGCCTTCGACCTCCTGCGTAACCGCGACATCGGCGGCACCAAGAGCGGCTCCGCCAAGCTCGTCTCCGAATCCATCGCCTACCTCTGCGACCAGGACCTCGCCGAGGCCGTCGCCACGCGCTTCGCGCAGTGGCTCGAGACCCGCGAACTCCGCGCACCGGTGATCATCTGGATCATCAAGAACCGCGACTCCAAGAAGTACGCCGCCATCGTCAGCCGCCTGATCACCCCTTCGCTCCTCGGCGCCATCCTGTCCTCGATCGACACCGAGTCGCTCGAATCCAATTCGACCGCCCGCATCCCGCTCGCCAACGAACTCATCAAGGACAAGGAACTGATCGCGAACATCCTCACGCCGGCCGAAGGCAAGAAGGCCGACAGCGAGACGATCTTCGACCTCACCCGCACCATGATGAGCAGCCAGGGCTTCGATGAGATGACGAAGAAGGCCCTCCTCTCCCGCCTCGCCAAGATCGAGCCGCACGTCCAGCGCCTCGCCAAGTCCAAGCATTCCGGCTCCGAAGCCGAGGAAAAGGAACTCCTCGTCTCCAAGGCCTCCAAGGAAGTAAAGGAGCGCGAGCTCGAGGACATCGTCAAGGTGCGCCTCCCCGCGGTCAAGGAAGCCATCCAGATCGCCAAGGAGCACGGCGACTTGAAGGAAAATTCCGAATACAAGATGGCCCGACAGGACCATGACACCCTCGCGGCCCGTCGCGCCGAGCTCGACGCGCTGCTCAAGAAGGCCCGCGTGACCGACTTCTCCGAAGCCAAGACCGACGCCATCAGCGTCGGCTCGAGCATCGTCCTCCGCCGCGGTTCCGACCAGACGGAGTTCGCCTACGACCTGCTCGGCGCCTGGGACGGCGAGCCGGAGAAGAACATCCTGTCCTACATCTCGCCCCTCGCGAAGCAGTTCCTCAACCACAAGGCTGGCGAGACGTTCACGACCAACATCAACGGTAAGGCCGAAAACTGGACCGTGGTGAAGATCGGCCGCTGGGTCGACAAGCGCTGAACGGCCCTCCTGGCCCTCTCGACGAAGCCCCGGTGACGGGGCTTCCTCTTTTGACAAGCCCGCGACCCCCGCCCATCTTCCCCTCATGCCCGACCCTTGGGAATCCCTGCGCCTGCTGGCCGACCCCACGCGCTCCCGCATGCTCCACCTGCTGCACCGCGGCGAACTCGCCGTCGGCGAGCTCCAGGAGATCCTCGGCCTGCCGCAGTCGCGCATCTCCACCCACCTCGCCCTGCTCCGCAAGGGCGGCCTCGTCATCGACCGACGCGACGGGAAGAAATCTTTCTACGCGGTGGCCCGCGACCTCCCGGCCAGCGTCGGCGGTATCGTCGAAGCGGCCTTGGCCGCCAGCGCCCGCGAACCCAAGGCGGCGGCTGACCAGCGCGCCTGGCAGCGCATCGTCGAGAAGCGCCGGCAGAAGGCCGAACAGCACTTCAACCATGTGGCCGACCGGCTGGGTCGGAACTACTGCCCGGGGCGCTCTTGGGAAGCCATCGGACAGATGCTCTTCCTGCTCACGCCCAAGGTCCGGATCGCCGACCTCGGGGCCGGCGACGGCACCCTCTCGCGGCTCCTCGCCCGCCAGGCCGAAAGCGTCCACTGCGTGGACAGCTCGCCGCGCATGGTCCAGGTCGGCCGGGCCTTGGCCAAGAAGGAACAGCTGCGCAACCTCACCTACGTCCTCGGCAACATCGAGAAAGTCCCCTTGCCGGACCGGAGCATCGATCTCGCCTTGCTGAGCCAGGCCCTGCACCACGCCGAGAACCCCCGCCTGGCCCTCGCCGAGGCGTTCCGCATCCTCAAGCCGGGCGGTCGGCTGATCATCCTCGACCTGCGCGCCCACCGCTTTGAAAAGGCCCGGGAGCTGTACGCCGACCGCTGGCTCGGTTTCAAGGAGAACGAACTCCACGACTGGATCGAGGAAGCCGGCTTCGCCCAGTCCGAAGTCCGCGTGGTGGCCAAGGAAACGAAGGAGCCAGGGTTCGAGACCATCCTGGCGACCGGCCTCCGTCCGGGGGCCTGAGTTATTCACAGGCCGACCCCCTGGCGGGGCCTGATATTTGCCCCTCGGAGGGGGCTTATTGCTTGGCATCCCTCGGACGCTTGGGCTATTGCTTAGCACCCCCGACGCGGAGCAATACGCTCCCCTCACCCGATGCTTATCCAAGAGTCCCGCACCTACCAACTGGCCAAGGCCGCCCTGCTCGCCGTCCTGCTCGCCGTGACCCCCGTCACCGCCGTCCTGCGCGCGCAGACCAAGCCCCTGCCCACCGCGGAAAAGCAGGAAGACCCGTTGAACGTCCTCTACAAGGCCGCCGACAAGGCCTTCGAGGAAAAGAAGTATAAGGAGGCCCTCGACCTCTTCCAGGAACTCGAGGACAAGGCCGGGGACGTCGCCAACAGCATGAAGGCGGTCCTCTCCTTCCGTAAAGCCACCTGTCTCTTCTTCATGAAGGACTGGCCCAAGGCCCAGGTCGAACTCACCACCTTCCTCGATAAATACCCCAAGGGTACGGAAGATTTCTTCGACGGCGACAACCGCCGCGGCACCGCCGAGCTGATCCTCATCGAAGCCTACTCCAAGCAGGGCAAGTGGGACCAAGCCCTCGCCCGCCTCGAGAAGATCCGCACCAACACGCTCGCCCGCCCCGAGGAACGCGTCAGCGCCTTCACCCTTTCGGCCCAGATCGTGGTCGACCGCGCCAAGACCTCGACCGACGACCTCAAGAAGGCCGCCTACTCGCAGGCCATCAGCCTCCTCAAGCAGGCCACCGCCGAAGGCATCAACACGCCCGAACGCCGCGAAGCCGCCTATAAGCTGGTCGAGATGTACACCAAGCTCGGCCTGACCAAGGAAGCCACCCAGCTCAAGAGTGAGATCGACGCCCGCAGCACCGGCTCCCCGGTCGAAGTCGTGCGCTCCAACTTCCAACGCCTGGAAATCGGCGACGCGCGTTTCGCCGCCGCCGAATCGGCCGCCGACGAGGCCTTCCGCGGCGACTTCTACCGCCAGGCCCTCAACAACTACCAGGGCACGCTGCGCCGCGTGAACCTCACCCGCTCCTTCGGCAAGGCGATCGAAGCCAAGACCACCGAGGTCGAAGGCATGACGAAGGCCGCCCCGAAGCCGAACGCCGAACAGGCCGACGCCATCCGCCGCGCGCAGCTCGACCTCGAACAGTTCAAGAAGATCGAGGCCGAATTCAAGGCCAACAAGGACTACGACGCCTTCATCTCCTACCGCATCGGCCTCTGCCTCCTCGAACTGAAGCGCCCCTGGGAAGCCCACGTGGCCTTCCTCGACATCTTCGAGAACAGCCCGGAGTTCAGCCGCATCGCCGGCGCCTACTACTACCACATCGTCGCCCTGCGCCGGATCGGCCGCAACACCGAGGCCCAGACGAAGTGTAAGGAATTCATCCAGAAATTCCCGAAAGACGAGATGGTGTCGTCCATCGCCCTGATCCTCGGCGACATCTCCCAGGAGCGCGAAGAGTTCCCCGAAGCCATCGCCCACTACAAGTGGGTGCAGGCCAACGTGACCAACCTCACCCCCGAGGTCGCCGAAGAGATCGACTTCCGCATCGCCGCCTGCCTCTTCTCGCAGGTCGACTGGGCGCCGGCGCAGAAGGCCTTCGAGGCCTTCCTCAAGAAATACGAGCGCTCCTCCGTCCGCCAGCAGGTCCTGTACATGAGCGCGCTCTGCTCGTTCTTCCAGGGCAAGTACAAGGAGACCAAGGTCGACTTCGACAAGTACGAGCAGGAATACCCGAAGGGCCAGTTCATCCCCGACGTCCGCTACCGACAGGCCATCGTGAAGTTCGGCGTCAACCCGCCCGACATCGCCGGCACCATCAAGCTCTGCGAAGACTGGCTCAAGGATTACGCCAAGGACCGGACCGACGAAGTCATCGCCCAGACCCCCGAGGTCTACACCCTGATCGGCGACGCCAACATCCGCCTCGCCGACGAGCTCGACAAGAAGGTCAAGGCCGCCGACATCGACCTGCGCGTCAACCTCAAGACCCCTGACCGCGCCAAGTTCGCCGCCATCAAGGACAAGCTCGAGAAGGAGAAGGAAGCCGTCACCGGCAAGGCGATCGACGCCTACGAGGCCGCCGCCAAGAGCGCCCGCACCAACGCCCAGGCCCTTGAGTTCGTCCTCGGCGAGCTGCGCAAGCTGCTCCCCGGCCGCGGCGAGCACAAGCGCATGCGCGACCTGTTCAAGGAGATCTTCGACTGGGACCACAACGACCCGAAGGCGATGACCTACCTGTACGAGGTCATCCGCTCCACCGAACGCATGGGCGACATGCCCGAGTTCGCCCAGCAGGCCGAGAAGGTCCGCAAGGATTTCAGCGCCAAGCTCGCCGACGCCCGCAAGGCCGTCGACCAGCTCGAACGCAAGCAGGGCGTCACCCGCCCCGAGATCGACACCGCGAAGGAGGCCGTCAAGAAGCTCTCCGCCGAACTCGAAGCCGAACTCGCCAAGGTCGAGGTCAAGCGCCAGGCCTCCATCGCCGAGCAGAAGAAGCGCGCGCTGAAGATCCTCTCCGACGCCGTCGCCGAATCGATCAACGACCGCAAGCAGGAGGGCACCGAGAAGCTCATCGTCTTCCTCGCCGAGAAGCTCGCGCGCAAGATCAAGCGCGTGAAGGCCGGCACCAAGCCCGAGCCCGGCGCCTACACCAGCGTCGAAGCCGAGAAAGAGCTGACCAAGCTCCTCCGCCTCGAAGAGAACCGCAGCTCCCTCGTCGCCCAGGCCCGCGGCTTCTTCGCCCTCGGCCAGCTCGCCGTGTTCACGCGCGAGCCCGAGAAGACCGCCGCCAACTTCGCCAAGATCGCCGCCAACTTCAAGGCCGAGGAACTCAACCCGACCATCCTCGCGCTCGTCGGCGACAGCCTGCTGGCCAAGAACGAGACCAAGAAGGCGGAGGAGTACTTCCGCTACATCCTCGAGTTCGCCCGCTCCTCCGAATACGCCGACTACGGCTTCGCCGGCCTGGCCGACATCCGTTTCGGCGAGAAGAAGTACGCCGAGGCGCTCTCCCTCTGCAACGAGGCCATCGACAACAACATCCTGATGTCGAAGGAACTCGACCTGCGCTTCACCCGCGCCCGTTCCCTCGCCGAACTCTCCAAGTACAAGGAAGCCAAGGAAGAGTTCGAGGAGATCGCCAAGACCAAGGAATGGCGCGGCGAGAAGACCGCCGCCTCCCTCTACTGGCTCGGCCTCATGGAAGAACGCCAGGCGACCGACAAGGACGGCTACGCCCGCGCCGTCGCCTACTATCGCCGCTGCTACATGACCTGGAAGAAATATGAGGTCTGGGCCGCGAAATCCTACTTCGCCGAAGCCAAGATCCTCGCGACCAAGCTCGAGCAAAAGGACGGCGCCAAGCGCCTCCTGCAGGAGATGCTCGAGAAAGACCGCATCAAGGACACCCGCGAAGGGGTCGAAGCCAAAGCCTACCTCCTCGGACTCTGAACGCCATGCGCCGCCCCCTCCTCCTCACCGTCTTCGCCCTCCTCGCCGCCGCGACTTCGCCGGCCCAGACCTTCGTCTTCAAGGGCGAACGCTGGGAGATCAACGACCCCTTCAAGCTGGACAACTCCATCCCGCCGAAGCCCGTCGTCGACCCCAAGAAAGGCGTCATCAACGTGGTCAAAGGCACCGTCGACCTCACCAGCAACAAAGGCGGATTCGAGTCCGTGACCACGCGCAAGCTCTCCGAGGTCGCCGAGATCGTCTGGCCGATGCCCGCCCGCCTCCAGGAGGCCCAGAACAACGTCAACCGCGGCGAACCCGCCAAGGCCCTCGACAACGCCGAGGCCGTGCTGAAGTTCTTCGAGCCGCTCAAGAACGTCCCCGGCTCCTGGTGGGTCAAAGCCTCCCTCATCAAGCTCGACGCCCTCGACCGCCTCGAGAACGACGCCGCCACGAACAGTTTCCTCGCGAACTTCGAGAAGGAGGAAGCCGCCAAGCAGCCCGAAGTCGCCACCCAGATCCAACTGGCCAAACTCATGCTGCGCGCCCGCAAAGGCGAACACGATGCCGTGATCCGCGAAGCCACCGAACTGCTCACGAAGGTCGACAGCTCCGAACTCCAGGCCCGGCTCCACCTCACCAAGGGCAACTCCCTCCTCGCCGCCAAGAAGTATGAGGCCGCGATGACCACCTACCTCCGCGTGCCGGTCTTCTTCGGCTCCGAGGCCGAGATGATCCCCAAGGCCCTCCTCGGCGCCGCCCGCGCCTTCCGTGGCATGGACAGCCCAGCCCTGCGCGACCAGAAACTCGAAGCGATTTCCAACCGCTACCTTTACGACATCATCGTCTCCTTCCCGGTCTCCAAGGAGGCCGAAGAAGCCAAGAAACTGCTCCCCCCGGAGGAGCGCGCCAAGGCCGAAGCCGACCAGAAGAAGATCGCCGCCGGCGGCCCCCTCCCCGAAGGCGTCATCATGGCCAAACCTAAGCTCGCCGCCGAAGAGAAGGTCGAACGCAACAAGTGAGTCCTTGCCCCTTTCCAAAACCTAACCTAGATACCAACCTACACCCCATCATCATGAAGATGAACCTACGTTCCGCCCTCCTCAGCACCGCCGTTCTCGGCCTGTTGACCGCCACCGCCTCGGCCCAGGAGGCCGCCGCCGCCGGCGCACACCACAAGACCCTCGCCGACCTCTTCATCGAAGGCGGCTGGGTCATGTACCCGATCACCCTCTGCTCCGTCGCGATGATCTGGTTCATGGTCGACGGCTTCATCAAGACCAGCGCCGGCAAGATGTACCCCGCCGACCACGTCACCCAGCTCCGCGAACTCTTCAAGAAGGGCGACTACGTCGGCGCCTACGCCTTCGCCAAGGCCGCCGGTTCCCCTGTCGCCGACGTCGTGCGCGCGGGCGTCGCCTTCACCCCGGATGGCAAGACGATGACCGAAGAGGCCATCCTCTCCGAAATCGTCCGCATCCAGGGCGAACTCAAGGGCCGCTCCTCCTACCTCTCCGTGATCGGGGTCTGCACCCCGATGATCGGCCTCACCGGCACCGTGACGGGCATGATGAGCGCGTTCGAAACCCTCGGCACCTCCGGCGTGGGCGATCCTTCCAAGCTCTCCGGCGCGATCGGTGAAGTGCTCGTGGCGACCGCCTCCGGCCTCTTCATCGCGATCCCGGCGTTCATCGCCTACTACCTCCTGGCCAACCGCATCAACAAGGGCATCCACGACATCACCGAGATCGTGACCGGCCTGTTCCGCGCGTTCCCCTACGACGAAGTCGAAGGCCACAAGGTCGGCGACGAAGAGATCTACGCCTCCAAGCCCGATTGGAGCGCCTCCTCGAACGTCCAGGGCTGAGTCCCTTCCACCCCTAAACCAGCAGCAAGACCATGGCAGGCGGAGGCGGAGGCGGAGAAGGCGAACCGGAGTTCCAGGTCGCGCCGATGATCGACGTGCTCCTGGTGCTGCTCATCTTCTTCATGTCGATCACCTCCTCGCAGGTGCTCAAGGTCGACAAGAACATCTCGCTCCCGGTCGCCGCCAACGGCGTCAAGCGCGACGACAAGGCCGCGGCCGGTCTGATCAACATCTCGTGGGACAAGACCACGGGTCAGGCCAAGTACAAGCTCGACGACCGCGAACTCGACCCGAACGACAAGGAAGGCATCGCCAAGGAACTCTCCGACCGCAAAGGCAGCAACGAAAAGTACCGCCTGCTGGTCCGCGCCGACAAGGAGTGCCACGCCAAGTATGTCTCCAAGGCCCTCGAGTGGGGCGCTGAAGCGGGCATCGACAACATCGCCTTCTCCGGGCTCAACCACGAGGAATAAGCCATGAAACAGAAGCCTGAAACCGCCGACGCCTCCCCTGGCTTCCAGATCGCCCCGATGATCGACGTGGTCTTCGTGATCATGCTCTTCTTCATGGTCATGGCCGGCGCCGTCAAGGTGGAGCACGAACTCAAGACCACCCTCCCTGGCAACGCCGAGACCGCCAAGGAGACCGAACTCCCCGACGAAGTCACGATCGGCGTGAGCGAGACCGGCGAGATCACCCTCAACGAAGATCCGGTCGGCCCCCCTGGCGACAAGCTCCTCGAGAACCTTTACAACCAGATGAAGCTGATGGGTCAGGCGGCCGAGCAGTCGAAGACGAAGCTGCTCATCACGGTGCAGGCCGAAGAGAACGCCCGCTACGAGCGCGTGATCAACGTCCTCGATATCCTGGCCAAGGCGAACATCACGAACGTGACGTTCGCGGTGTCCGACACCGAGTAAGCGGCGCTTTCAGCCGTCGAAGACAGCCGCCGTCAGGCGGCTTTTTCGTGTCCTGGCTCAGCGACCGAAGCCGGCTTCGGATTCGAGGACCTTGCGGACGGCCTCGAAGTCGTTGCCGATCTTGATCGGAGCAGGTGCCGGCAGTTCGCCGGGGAAGCGGGAAGCCTGGGCGTCGCCGAAAGCCTCCTGCAGGACGTCCGGGAACTTGGCGGGGTGCGCGGTGCCGAAGACGATGACGTCGTCGAGCTTGGACCCGTCGCGGGCGAGCAGGTCCTCCGCGGCCTTCCAGCCGACGGCGGTATGCGGGCAAAGGATGTAGCCGCTGGCGTCGCGGACGCGACGCATGGCGTCGAGGGTGGCCCGGTCATCGACGGTGACGGCTTCCACGGAGGGGCCGCCATCACGCCAGGCGAGCAGGCGGCTGAGGTTGTTCGGGTCGCCGATATCCATGGCGTTGGAGGCCGTGGGGACGGCGCGACGCGGACGATACTCGCCGGTGGCGAAGAGGTCGGGCAGCGGCGAATTGGTGTTCGTCGCGGCGACGAGCGCGGCGACGTCCAGGCCCATGCGACGGGCGAGCTGCACGGCGCCGACATTACCGAGGTTACCCGAAGGCACCACGATGCCCATGCGTCGGCCGGGAGCCAGCAGGCGCTTGGCGTGGAAGGCGAAAGGCACCTGCGCGATCAGGCGCACGGGGTTGATGGAGTTCGCGGTGAGCAGCGGGCGGTGGCGACGCAGGGACTCATCGGCGAGAGCGCGCTTCACCATCGCCTGGCAGTCATCGAAGGTGCCATCGACGGAGAGAGCCACCACGCCCGGACGGGGCCGGGCGATCTGGGATTCCTGCACGCCGCTGACGCCGATGCGGGGATAGAGGACCACGGCGCGGACGCCAGGGACGCCGGCGCAGGCTTCGGTCACGGCGGCGCCGGTGTCACCGGAGGTCGCAGCCAGGACGGTCAGCTGCGGGAACTCGTCGCCGAGGACACGCGCGGTGACGCGCACGAGCGTGCGGACGGCGAAGTCCTTGAAGGCCGCGGAAGGGCCTTGGAAAAGTTCGAGGACGGCGATGCGTTCGGCCGGGGTACCCTTGAGCTTCTCCGGACGCACGAGCGGCACCGGGAAGTTGAAGGCTTCCTGGCAGAGCTGACGCAGGACCGCCGGGCCAAGGACCTCACCGAAATACGGGGCCACGACGGCCTCGGCGAGGTCGGCATAGGAAGCATCGCGGTAGCGCTCCACGAAGTCGGGCGCGATCTGCGGGATATGCGTCGGCACCCAGAGGCCGCCCTTGGCGGGCATGGCCGAAAGCAACACGTCACGCAGGGAGCCGCGACAGGAGGCGTCGGCGGTGGAGACGAATTCCAACTTAGGACTCGGAGAGGACATGGACACCCTTGGGGTTGATGCGCGAAACGTAAGGCGTGGCCTTGATCGGCACCGACGAGAACACGGCGGCGACGGCGGCGGCGACCTTGCGGGCGGTCTCTTCGCCTTCGCAGAGCGCGAACACGCTGGGGCCGGCGCCGGAGATCGAGAAGCCCAGCGCGCCAGCGGCCATGGCGGCGGCCTTGGCGCGGTAGAACTCAGGGATCAGGCGATGACGATGGGGCTCGGCGATGAGGTCGTGGAGCGAGCGGCCGATGAGCGCGTAGTCGCTCTTGAAGAAGCCGCACAGCAGGCCGCCGAGATTGCCGCTCTGCTGCGTGGAGGTCTCGAGCTGGATCTGGCGCGGCATGATCTCGCGGGCGACCTTGGTCAGCACGACGATGTCCGGATGCACGACCGCGGCCCAGAGGCGCTCCGGGATCGGCACGTCCATCACGTCGAGCTCGGCGTTGGAACGGATGAGGGTGATGCCGCCGAGGAGGCACGGGCCGACGTTGTCGGCATGCCAGGCGCCATCGGCCGCGGCTTCGCCGGCGACCACGAAAGGCAGGAGCTGACGGCGCGTCAGCGGATCGCCGAGGAGGCGGTTCACCACGAAGGCGCCGCCGACCGCGCTCGCGGCGCTGGAGCCGAGGCCGCTGCCGAAGGGCATCTTCTTGTGGATCTCCATCTCGATGCCGAGGTCGCTCTTGCCGAGGTGACGGAGCAGCGCGTGGGCGGAGACGCCGGCGGTGTTCTTCTTGGAGTCGAGGGGCAGCCGGCCGTCGTCACCGGTGATCTTGGTGATGCGCAGACCCGGGGTCGGCGAGAAGCGGGCCACGATCTCGTCGCCGGGGGCGTCGATGCAGAAGCCAAGCACGTCGAAACCGCAGGCCACGTTGGCCACGGTGGCAGGCGAAAAGATACGGACTTCTTTGAGCGGCTGGGCGGACATATGACCCCCTTTGACAGGGTTGGGCAGACCTTTCGGGTTGCCTCCCCTTCGGTCAACGGTGAACATGACGGATACCAGTCCTTTGATGTCCAACCGCATCCACCAGAACGGTTTTGTGACCGTGGCGGCCGCCTCGCCGGCCCTCCGTCTGGGGGACCCTGCGGCCAATGCCGCCCTGATCATCCAGGCCCTGGAAAAAGCCGCCCAAGAAGGGGTGGAAATCGTCGTCCTGCCCGAACTTTGCCTGACCGGCTACAGCTGCGGCGACCTCTTCGGCCAGCGGACCCTCCTCAACGGCGCCCTGAAGGCCCTCGGACAGGTTTGTGAGGCCACGGCCAAGCTTGGCCTCACCGCCCTCGTCGGCGCCCCTCTGGAGGTCAACGGACGCCTCTTCAACGTGGCCGTGGCGCTTTCCCGCGGCAAGGTCCTCGGGGTCGTCCCGAAGACCCACCTCCCCAACACCGGGGAATTCTATGAACAGCGCTGGTTCGCCTCCGCCCGGGTCGCCCCGGTCGCCGAAGTCGAACTCCTCGGCCAGAAGGTCCCGTTCGGCACCGACCTCCTCTTCCAGGCGACCGATATGCCGGACTGTGTGCTCGGTATCGAGATCTGCGAAGACCTCTGGGCCGTCGAGCCCCCGAGCGGCCCGCTGGCCCTCGCCGGCGCCACCCTGCTCTGCAACCTTTCGGCCAGCGACGAACTCCTCACCAAGGCCGCCTACCGCCGCGACTTGGTAAAGTCGCAGTCCGCCCGCTGCCTCGCCGCCTACGTCTACGCCGCCGCCGGCGCCGGCGAATCGAGCACCGACATCGTCTACAGCGGCCACGGCCTCATCGCCGAGAACGGCGTCGTGCTCGGCGAATCCGAACGCTTTCGCTTCGACCTGGCCCTGATCGTCTCGCAGATCGACCTCGACCGCCTCGCGGCCGAACGTCGCCGCAACAGCACGTTCTTCGGCGCCCCCGTCGCGGTCCGCCCGCGCGTCGTCGGCTTCACCCTCGGCTCCCCGACCGGCCAGACCCCGAAGCTGCGCCGCCGTTTCAGCCAGCATCCGTTCGTGCCGTCGGACCCGCACCGCCGGGACGAGAACTGCCAGGAGATCTTCGCGATCCAGTCCACGGGCCTCGCGCGCCGCATCCGCCACACGGGCCTCAAGCACGTCGTCATCGGCGTCTCGGGCGGACTCGACTCCACCCTCGCCCTGCTCGTCACGCTCGAAGCCTTCAACCGTCTCGGCCTCGACCGCAAGGGCATCATCGGCCTCACCCTCCCCGGCCCCGGCACCTCGGCCCGCACGCGCGTCAACGCGATGCGCCTGATGGAGACGCTCGGCATCACCGCGCGCGAGATTCCGATCAACGACGCCGTCGAACGCCACCTGCGCGACATCCAGCACCCGGCCGGCAAGCACGACGTCACTTTCGAGAACGCCCAGGCCCGCGAGCGTACGCAGATCCTCATGGACGTCGCCAACCAGAGCCACGGCTTCGTCGTCGGCACGGGCGACCTTTCCGAAGCCGCGCTCGGCTGGTGCACGTTCAACGCCGACCACATGTCGATGTATCACGTGAACATCGGCGTGCCGAAGACCTTGGTGAAGCACCTCGTCGGTTGGGCCGCGCACGCCCGCCACGTCGGCACCGAACGCGCCATCCTCGAGGACATCGTGGCGACCCCGGTCAGCCCCGAGCTGCTCCCGCCCGGCGACGACGGCGAGATCGCCCAGCAGACGGAAATGCTGGTCGGCCCCTACGAGCTCCACGACTTCTTCCTGTATCACGTCATCCGCAACGGCTTCCGCCCCTCGAAGGTCCTCTGGATCGCCGAGCACGCGTTCGCCGGGAAATATGACCAGACGGAGATCCGCCATTGGCTGCGCTCCTTCCTGAACCGCTTCTTCAGCCAGCAGTTCAAGCGTTCCGTGATGCCCGATGGCCCGAAAGTGGGCTCGCTGGCCCTGTCCCCCCGCGGCGATTGGCGCATGCCTTCCGACGCCGAGGCGACGGCGTGGCTTGCCGAACTGGGCTAAGCCTGCTTGATGGGAGGCGTGAGCCTTCCCGCCCAGACGCATCCCGCCGCCACCCAGGCCCTCCTGGCGAAGCTCGGCTCGGAAGTCGTCCGGACCGACGAGGCGTCCTGCTTCGCGGCGTCGTTCGATAACATGCGGCTGTCCTTCATGCCTGAGGCGGTCATCCGCCCGGCGACGGAAGACGATATCGGCGCCACGCTGAAGCTCGCCAACGCACACCGCGTGCCCGTCACGGTCCGCGGCCGCGGCACCGGCACGACCGGCGCCTGCGCCCCGATCAAGGGCGGCTGGGTCATCCACCTCGACCACTGGGACCAGATCGAGATCGATCCGGTCTCGGCGATGGCGACCGTGCAGCCGGGGGCGATCACCGCGCACATCAACGACCGCGCCGCCCCCCACGGCCTCTTCTTCCCGCCGGACCCATCCTCGGTGAAGCATTGCAGTATCGGCGGCAACATCGCCACCAACGCCGGCGGACTGCGTGCGGCGAAATACGGCGTGGTCCGCGACCACGTCTACGCCCTCGAAGGCTTCCTGCCCACGGGCGAGAAAGTCCGCTGGGGCGCCCCGCTCCGTAAATTCGTCAGCGGCCTCAACCTGCGCGACCTGTGGATCGGCTCCGAAGGCACGCTCGGCGTAATCACGAAAGCCACGCTAAAGCTCTCCGCCCTACCCGCCGCCCGCCGGACGTTCCTGCTGGCCTTCCGCACGGACGAAGCGGCGCTCGAAGCCGCCATCGATCTGATCTCCCTGCGCGTGAATCCCTCGGTGCTCGAGTTCCTCGACGTCCAGACGGTCGCCGCGACCGAGAAGCGTCGCGGTAAGCGCGTGTTCACGGATGCGGAACTGGGCGGCTCCGCCGAGACGCACGCCGCCCTGCTCGTCGAGATCGACGGACATCCCGCCGCCCTCGCGGACGACGCCGTCAAGGTCGTCGCCTGGGCGAAGCGTCACGCGGTCGCCTTCCGCGCGCCGGAAGACCCCGCGGAAGCCGAAGCGCTTTGGGAACTTCGCCGTACCTGCTCGCAGGCGATGTTCGCCCTCGGCGACGCCAAACTCAATGAAGACGTGGTGGTGCCGATCCGCAGCTACGTCGACCTGCTCCGCTTCACCCGCGAAATCCGCGACCGCTTCGGTCTGGCGACGCCGACGTTCGGCCACGCCGCCGACGGCAACTTTCACGTCCACATCATGTATGACCGGTTCAATCCGGAGCACTGCCGCAAGGCCGAACAGGCCATCCGCGAGGTGATGGAGAAGGTCGTCGAACTCGGCGGGGCGATCACGGGCGAGCACGGCATCGGCCTCGCGAAGTCCCCGTTCCTCTCCCTGCAGCACACGCCGGAAGAGATCGCCGCGATGCGCGCGATCAAGCAGGCCCTGGACCCGAACGGCATCCTCGCCCCGGGCCAGATCTTCGAACCTTTCAACGTCTGGGAGCATCGTCCGATCAAGGTCACGCTGCCCTGGGACAAACACTGAACCATGCCTCGCACCGTCGCCGTCTTCGATTGGGACGGAGTCGTCATCGACTCCTCCGTCGCCCATGAACGCTCTTGGGAGGCCCTCGCCAAGGAGGAAAACCTCAACCTGCCGGCCGACCACTTCAAGCGCGGTTTCGGCAAGCGCAACGAGCTGATCATCCCGGACATCCTGAACTGGTCGCGCGACCCCGCCGAGGTGAAGCGCCTGTCCAATCGCAAGGAAGCCCTCTACCGCGACATCGCCCGCACCGGCCACGTCCGCCTGCTCCCCGGCGTCCGCGAACTCTGCGGCGCGCTCAAGGACCTCGGTATCCCCTGCGTTATCGGCACTTCGACGCATAAGGAGAACCTCGCGCTGTCGTTCGAGCTCTTCGGCATCGGCCACTTCTTCACCGGCGCGGTCGCCAGCGAGGACGTCACGAAGGGTAAGCCCGACCCGGAAGTCTTCCTGAAGGCCTGCGCCCTCGGCGGGGGCGACCCGGCGTCGTCCTTCGTCTTCGAGGATTCGTTCTCGGGCCTCCAGGCCGGCCTGTCCGGCGGTTTCATCACGATCGCGCTCGCGACGACCAATACCCGCGAGCAACTCGAGCCTATCGGCGCGCACCGCATCGTGAAGGACCTCTCCGAAGTCGACCCGCAGTGGCTCGCCCGCGGGCGCCTAGGCTGAGATGGAATTCCGTCTCAAATCCGACTACCGCCCGATGGGCGACCAGCCGACCGCGATCGCCGCGCTCGACGCCTCCCTCCGCGCCGGCAACGGCCGCCAGACGCTCCTCGGCGTCACGGGCTCGGGTAAGACGTTCACGATGGCGAACCTGATCGCCCAACAGCAACGCCCGGCTCTGATCATCTCGCATAACAAGACGCTGGCCGCCCAGCTCTACTCGGAGTTCAAGAACTTCTTCCCCGAGAACGCGGTCGAATACTTCGTCAGCTACTACGACTACTACCAGCCGGAAGCTTACGTGCCGGCGACGGACACCTTCATCGAGAAGGATTCAGCCATCAACGAGGACATCGAACGCCTGCGTATCAGCGCCAGCAGCGCCCTGCTCTCCCGTCGGGACGTGATCGTGATCGCCTCGGTGTCCTGCATCTACGGCCTCGGCTCGCCCGAGGACTTCCTGGCCGCGATGATCGCGCTCAAGACGGGCATGACCCTGCGCCGCGACGAGCTCCTCGCGAAGCTGGTGGCCAACCAATACGTCCGTAACGACGCCATCCTGGAGCGCTGCAATTTCCGCGCCCGCGGCGAGACGATCGACGTCTGGCCGGCCTACATGGAGTCCGCCGTCCGTCTGGAATTCTGGGGCGACACGCTCGAGGCGATCCGCGAGCTAGACCCGGTCAGCGTGAAGCCCGGTAAGCAGCTCGATAAATTCGACCTCTATCCGGCCAACCAATACGTCATGGCCCCGGGCCGCGTGAAAGCCGCCGGCGACGCGATCCGTGCCGAACTCGAGGAACGGGTCGCCCACTTCGAGAAGACGAACCGCCTCGTGGAAGCCCAACGCATCCGCATGCGGGTCGAGCACGACCTCGAGATGCTCCGCGAGACGGGCTTCTGCCCTGGCATCGAGAACTACTCGATGCACATGTCCGGACGCCGCCCCGGCGAGCGCCCGCACTGCCTCCTGGACTTCTTCCCGAAGGACAAGCTGGTCTTCATCGACGAAAGCCACGTCTCAGTCTCCCAGATCGGCGGAATGTATCACGGCGACCGCGCCCGCAAGGAACGCCTCGTTGAATTCGGCTTCCGCCTGCCCTCCGCCCTCGAGAACCGCCCGCTTCGTCCGGAAGAGTTCGACACCCTCGTCGACCAGGTGGTGTATGTCTCCGCCACGCCGGCGCCCCACGAATACAAGGTCTCGTCCGTCATCGCCGAACAGGTCATCCGCCCGACGGGCCTGCTCGATCCGATCATGGAAGTCCGTCCGATCGCGGGCCAGGTCGAGGACATCATCGGCGAAGCCAAGGCCGTCGCGGCCCGCGGCTACCGGACGCTTGTGACAACGCTCACGAAGCGGATGTCCGAGGACCTCGCGAACTTCATGCGGGATAGCGGCCTGAAGGTCGAATACCTGCACTCCGACATCGATGCGATCGAACGCGTCGAAATCCTCCGTCGCCTACGCGCCGGATCCTTCGACGTCCTGGTGGGCGTCAATCTCCTCCGCGAAGGCCTCGACCTTCCCGAAGTGGCCTTGGTCGGCATCCTCGACGCCGACAAGGAAGGCTTCCTCCGCAGCGAGACGAGCCTCATCCAGACCTCCGGCCGCGCGGCCCGTCACCTCGAAGGCAAGGTCCTGCTTTACGCCGACGTGATGACGAAGTCGCTCACGCGCGCCCTGACGATCTGCGGTGACCGCCGTAAGCGCCAGGAGGCCCATAACACGAAATACGGCATCACGCCGAAGAGCACCCAGCGTAAGATCGAAGAAAGCCTCGTGGACCTGGAAGCCGACGAGGCGTTGGCGGTGGCCGAAGGCACCGACGACCGTGACATCGCCCGCGTCCTGGCCGATATGGAAACCGAGATGCTTGCCGCCGCCGATGAACTGCAGTTCGAGCGCGCGGCCAACCTGCGCGACCAGATCGAAGCCCTACGCACGGGCAAGCCAGCTTCGCCGAAACGCCACAAAGGCCGTCGCTGATCAGCCGAAGCGGCGGGTCAGGTCGGCGTCCGTCCACTCGATATAAGTCCGGCGACCACGCGGACAGCTACCCGGCTGGGCGGTGCGAAACAAGGCCTGCACGAGCTCCATCAGTTCACCGTCCGACAGGCTGTCGCCTTTACGGCGGGCCTTATTGACAGCAAGTTTGGCGAGAGCGTCATAGGCCAGCGAGGGGCGACCGAAATCGCCTTCGCGGCGGGCCATCTCGGCCAGCAGGTCACGCACGAAGGCCAGCGCCTGTTCGGGCTCGAGCCACGCCGGCAGCGCCTGAATCCGCCAGAAGTTACGTCCGTATTCCTCGAAGTCGAAACCGGCGGAGGCCAGCAAGGGCAGACGCTCCTTCAGCACCGCGGCGGGCAGCGGCTCGAGTTCGATGCTCAACGGCACGAGGAGCGGCTGGCTCACCGGCTTCTGCGCGGTGAACTGCGCGAGGATGGATTCGTAGAGGACGCGCTGGTGCGCGGCTCCGAGATCGAGGATGGCCAGTCCAGTGGGCGTCTCGAAGACCGCCCGCTCTTCGCGCAGGCGCGAGAGGAGACGCCAACCGAGACGGACGGAAGGCGCGTGGGTCGGCGAGACCGGCGCAGGCACCGCGGACGGCACGTATGCCGGGGGCGTGGATCCGACGGAGACCGGCGCACTGACGCTCGGAGCATCGACGGCCAGCGGAGTGGCCGGTGTGACCACCGGGACAGTCTCGGTCGGCAGGCCGTCGTCGGCGCGGGCGCGCAGGACCGCGAGGACGGACTCGATGAGGAAATTGCGGACCTTGGCTTCGTCGCGGAAGCGCACCTCGCGCTTGGCGGGATGGACGTTCACGTCGACCCACGCCGGATCCATCTCCAGGAAGACGAAAGCCAGCGGGTAACGTCCCTTCGGGATCAGCGTGTGGTAGCTCTCCGTGAGCGCGAAGGCCATCGTACGGCTGTCGACCGGACGACCGTTGACGACCGTGACGAGGTCCTGACGCGTGCCGCGGCTGACGCCCGGCTTGCCGAGCAGCCCACTGAGACGCA
>CANKZO010000005.1 GCA_947488485.1 Opitutia bacterium
CCATACTGCGAACCACCGGCGAGATCGGTGGCCCAGTTACCCGGATCCATGTAACCGACGGAGACGAGGAAACCCGGACCGACAAAACCGAGGAAACGACGAAAAGCGCTGAAGCGGGAGGCGTTGCGGTCGGGATGCGGTTCGCCTGTTCTCATCAGAGTCGAGCATCACCGCCGCGCGGACGCTGTCAATCCGCCGCCCGCCTGATGGCATCCATCGCCACCAGCGTCCAGAGGGCCGTGCGCCAGGCATGGGAGCGGATGAGGCTGGCGAGCGCCGGCGAGCCGGGGCCCTCGAACTGCAGGCGCCGGTGACACGGCACCGACCAGAGCCCCGTCAGGGCCCAGCAGGCGAGGACTAGCCCAAGGGCCGGCCACCCTTCCCCGACGCTGAAGACCAGCCAAGCGTGCCCACCCAGCTGCAAAAGTAACAAAGGCCCGACGACCCGGCCGACCTTCCGCGTGTAGTCCTCGTGGTGACGGGCGAATTCCGCGGCTTCCCAGCGGGCGAAATCCGGATACGTGCACAGCAGGATCAGCCAGGACACCGCGGCCATGGCGACATCGACGCAGGCTAGGCCGAGAGCGAGTAAACGAGGGTCCATGAGGGCACCGAAGTCGGTTTTACCCTTTGCACAAATCCTCCGGACGCTAAAACCAAGGCATGCCCCGCCTCTTCCTCGGCCTGCTCCTCGCCGCGCTTTCCTGCCTCCTGCCGCTCGGCGCCCAGGAGACCCCGCCTAACATCGTGATCCTCTTCGCCGACGACCTCGGCATCAACGACCTCGGCTGCTTCGGTCGCCAGGACCAGCGCACGCCGAACCTCGATAAGCTCGCCGCCGACGGCGCCCGCTTCACGCAGGCTTACGCCGCCGCTTCGGTGTGCTCGCCTTCGCGGGCGGCCCTGATGACAGGCCAGAGTCCCGCCCGCCTGAAGATCACGACCTTCCTCACCGGACGCACCGACCGCTCCTCGCATCGCCTGCTCAGCGCGCCGATCAACCTGAATCTGCCGGCCGGCGTCCCGACGATCGCCGAACTGCTCAAGCCCAAGGGCTACGTGTCTGCCGCCGTCGGTAAGTGGCACCTCGGCGGCAAGGGCCATCAGCCGACCGACCATGGCTTCGACGAATACTTCCCCGGCCGCGCGAACCCCGGCGCGGAATCGCCCCAGGGCGGCAAGGGCGAGCTCGGACAGGCGGACTTCGCCGCGAAGTTCATCGCGAAGAACAAGGCCAAGCCCTTCCTACTCTACCTCGCCTTCGATAACCCGCACATCCCGCTCGCCGCGCCGGCCAAGGGCATCGCCGCCAACGCGCAGTCCTTCCACCCGACCTACGCCGCGCTCATCGAATCGCTCGACGCCGCCTGCGGCCGCGTGCTCAAGGCCCTCGACGAGCATGGCCTCGCCCAGAACACGCTGGTAGTCTTCGCCTCCGACAACGGCGGCGTGCATATCTCCGAGCTCAAGGAAAGCCCCGCGACCTACAACGCGCCGTCCCGCGCCGGCAAAGGCTACCTCTACGAAGGCGGCCTGCGCACGCCGTTGATCATCCGCTACCCCGGACGCATCGCCTCGCGCGTGATTGCCGAACCCGTCGTGCTCGGTGACCTCGTCCCCACGATCTGCGCGCTGGCCAAGGTGCCGGCGCCGAAGACCTTGGATTTCCAGGACATCTCGCCGCTGCTCTTCGACAGCAAGCCGCCGGCCGACGCCGCCAAGCGCCCGCTTTTCTGGCATCAGCCTCACTATATGAACCAAGGCGGCCGACCCGGCGGCGTGGTCCGCGAGGGCGATTGGAAACTCATCGAACAATACGAAGACGGCAGCCTCGAGCTCTACGACCTCGCCAAGGATCCGAGCGAAAAGACCGACGTCGCCGCCGCCGAGCCGACCCGCGTCGCGGCCCTGCGCGGCAAACTCGAAGCCTGGCGCCGGAGCGTCGGCGCCGAACCCACCAAGGCCAACCCGGACTTCGACCGCGCCGCCTGGGAGGCGTGCTTCGTCACGACCGACGCGACCAAGCTCCAAGCCCTGCCGACCTCCGAAGCCATGCGCCCCGTCCTCGCCGATTGGCGTAAGGCCATGGACGCCCGCGCCACCGAAGGCCCCAACGCCTTGATCTTCCTCGAGGCCCGCGACGCCCAGGTGAAGGCCGTGAAGATGAAATATGAAGAGCCTCCGCAGAAGGACACGCTCGGCTTCTGGGTGAACCAGGCCGACACGGCGTCATGGACTTTCAACGCGCCCAAGGCCGGCACCTACCGCGTCACCGTGCTCCAGGGCTGCGGCAAGGGCAACGGCGGCTCGGTCGTCGCGCTCGATACCGGCAAAGGTTCGTGCGAATTCACCGTCGAAGAGACCGGTCACTTCCAGCGCTTCGTCCCGCGTGAAGTCGGCAAGCTGACGCTCGTCGCTGGCGAGAACACGCTCACCGTACGCCCGGTCAAGAAGGCCAAGGCTGCGGTCATGGATCTCCGCCGCGTGATCCTGGAGCGCGTCGAATAAGCCGTCAGAGGGTCGCGAGCAGGGGGCGTAATTCCGCCTCAGGCTCCTCGTGTCCCTGCGCCACGGCGAGGGCGAGCGCGTCCGTAAAGGCGGCCTTCGCACCGGCCCGATCGCCGACGGCGAGGAGGCTCTTTCCCAGCAGGATACGCGGCATCATCCAATCCGCCTTGGAAGCCGCGGCGAGGCGCAGGTGCTCGACGGCGCCAGCGGCGTCGCCTTCGGTGAAGAGGGCCTGGCCGAGGGAGAAACGGAACAGCGGGTTCGCGGGATCAGCCGCGACGTGCCGGCGGAAGATTTCGGAACGGCTCATGCTCAGCGCTTCGCCTTAGCCGTTGAGCGGCGGAAGATGACCATCGAGAGGCCGGGCAGACGGACCTCGATGGAATAGGGACGGCCCTGGCAAGGAATCGCTTCAGCGACCACGCCGCCGAGGTTGCCAAGACCGTGGCCGGCGTAATGCGCCGAATCGGTATTGAGAGCCTCTTCCCAGCGGCCGGGGAACGGCACACCGAGACGGTAGGTACGTTCGACGGGCGTGAAGTTACCCGCGACCGTCCAGGCCTGCTCGCCGCCGCGGCGCTCGAAGGCCAGCACGCTCTGCGCGCCGTCATCGGCGACCAGCCAGGCGAAGCTCTCCGAACGCAGTTCGTTGGACGCCAGTTCGGCGTCGGCCACGTAGAGCTTGTTCAGGTCGGCGACCAAGCGCTGCACGCCGAGGTGAATCGGGTATTCGAGCAGATGCCAATCCAGCGAGGCGTCGTATTTCCATTCGGCGAACTGCCCGAACTCGCAGCCCATGAAGAGGGTCTTCTTGCCCGGCCAGGACCATTGCAAGGCCAGCAGGCAACGCAGATTGGCGGCCTTCGTGGCGTCGTCGCCGCCGCTCATCTTACCGATCAGCGAGCCTTTGCCGTGGACGACTTCGTCGTGGGAGAACGACTGCACGAAGGCTTCGCTCCACTGGTAGAGCATGCCGAAGGTCAGCTTGTCGTGGTGGAACTTCCGGAACAGCGGGTCCTGCTTGAAGTAATCCAGCGTGTCGTGCATCCACCCCATGTTCCACTTGAAGTCGAAGCCCAGGCCGCCTTCAGGGACGGACTTCGTCACGCCCGGGAAGGACGTGGACTCCTCGGCGATCATCGCGACGCCCGGCTGGTAGAGATGGACGAGCGAGTTGACCTGACGCAGGAACTCGATGGCCTCGATGTTCTCGCGGCCGCCGAAGCGGTTCGGGATCCACTCCCCGGCCTTGCGCGAATAATCAAGGTAGAGCATCGAAGCCACCGCGTCGACGCGCAGGCCGTCGACGTGGAAGCGCTCTAGCCAGGACAACGCGGAGCAGACGAGGAAGCCGCGCACCTCGTGGCGGCCGTAGTTGAAGATCAGCGTACCCCAGTCCTGGTGCTCGCCCAGCCGAGGGTCGGCATGCTCGTAGAGGTGCGTCCCGTCGAAGCGGGCCAGCGCGAAGAAGTCGCGCGGGAAGTGGGCCGGCACCCAATCGACGATCACGCCGACGTCCGCGCGGTGCAGCGCGTCGACCAGCGTCATGAACTCCAGAGGCGAACCGAAGCGGTGCGTCGGGGCGTAGAAGCCCGTGACCTGATAACCCCAGGAACCGTCGAAGGGATGCTCCGAAGGCGGCATCAGTTCCACGTGGGTGAAGCCCATCTGCACGCAGTAGGCGGCGAGCTGCTCGCCGAGTTCGCGGTAGTTCAGGACGCGACCGCCCTCTTCGGGTACGCGACGCCAGGAGGCCAGATGCACCTCGTAGACGGACATCGGCCGGGAACGCAGGTCGCGCTGGCGGCGGGCGTCCAGCCAGGCGGCGTCATGCCAGACGAAGCCGGAGAGATCGCAGACGATCGCGGCGTGATTAGGCGACGGTTCGAAGTGCAGCGCATACGGGTCCGTCTTGAGAAACGGCGTGGTGTCGTGCGGGCCGACGATCTCGTATTTGTAACGGGCGCCCGCGGCCAGGCCGGGGATGAAGATCTCCCAGATGCCGGAAGCCCCGAGGTTACGCATCGGCTGGGCGCGGCCGTTCCAGAGGTTGTGGTCGCCCACCACGGAGACCCGCCGGGCGGAAGGAGCCCAGACCGCGAAGGAGACGCCCGAGACGCCATCGATCGTGCGGACATGGGAGCCGAGCTTGTAGTGGGCCCGGTGATCGTCGCCCTTGCCGAGCAGGAAAAGGTCGTCTTCCGAGACCGTGGGCAGGAAGCGATACGGGTCGTCGACGTCGCGCCGGACGCCGTCGGGATAGGTCACGCGGAAGCGGTAGCGGAAAAGCGCGGTGCCGGGGAGTTCGACCTCGAAGACACCGCTCGCATGGAGGCGGGTCATGGGCACCGGCTTCCCGCCGTCGGGCAGCAGCTCGCAGGCGCTCGCCCAAGGCAGGAGCGCGCGGGCGACCAGACCCCCGCCTTGCAACGGATGCAGGCCCAGGAATCGGTGCGGCGAGGTCTCCGTGGCATCCACCAGGGCGGTCAACTCTGCTGGACTCAGGCGCATCCCAGAAGACTCCACGCCCGCCCGAGGGTCGGCAAGCGCTCATTACCCGAAAAACCTTGAGGGAAATCCTGGAGCGACAACTCTCAGCGGATGCCTGGCCGTTGTTTCTGGATCCTTGCCGCGAGCCTTTCGCTGACCGCCGCCATGGCTGCGGAACCGCCTGCCGGCGCGCCAGACCGCCGAGCGACCTTCGAGTTCAAATCCATCGTAACCTCTGAAAACGGGCACGTCACGGTCGCCACCGACGGTCGCCTGGAGACCGCCAACGCCTTTCTTTCAGCTAAGATGATCCGGCGCGATGACCGGACCGGCCTCATCATCGCCGAGGGCGACGTCGTCTATACGACCAAGGAGCTTCGCATCTTAGGCGCCCGGATCATGATCGACACGCGCGCCGACGTCATCGAAGCGACCGACGTGCGCTTCGGCCGCGCCCCCGTCTACTTCACCGCGGAGTCGTTGCGCATCGTCAAAGGTGACAAGCAGATCAAGGGCGTGCGCGTGTGGAATAACGAGCCCTCCGCGGCCGGCATGCATCTCAAGATCGCCGAGGCTTCCTACGTCGAGAAGGAGGACTGGCTCTCGCTCCGCAGCGCCACGCCTTACGTCGCCGGCCTCCCGCTCTTCAACCTGCCCTACTACGGACAGTCTGGCCTGGATTTCCCTTACGAGATCATGCTCAACACGGGCAGCGAGGACAAGCAGGGGCGCTTCCTCCGCTCGTCGATCCTCACGCGCGTCTCGCCCTCCCTCTACGCGGGCGGCAACGTCGACTTCTACAGCAACTCCGGCATCATGGTCGGACCGGCGCTGCGCTTCGACAACTCGCGCGTACCGGGCGCCGCCACCCGCTGGAAAGGCCGCCTGCAAAGCGGCTGGATCGACGATCAGTCCACGCCCGTCGCGGATCTGTTCGGCCGTCTGCCGGACTCGCAGCGCTCCTTCGTCACCGGCGACATCAACGGACGCACCGCGGACGGACTGGAAGTCGCCGGCAACCTCTTCGCGCAGACGGACCCCGATGTCCTGCGTGACTTCCGTCCCTTCCTGATCGGTCAGGCCGGCAATCCTCAGCTCAACCTCGAAGTCGTCCGTCCCTACGAAGGCGGCTACCTCTCGGCCGCGCTCACCGCCAAGACCGACAACTATCAGGACGTCGTCCAGAAGCTCCCCGAGTTCCGTTACGACCTGCCGACGACGATCGCCGGCGCCGACGGCTGGTCGCGGCGCGCCTTCCTCAGCGTCGGCTACTTCTCCGAACGCCCGTCCGCCGAGCTGACGTCAGCCAACTTCCAGGCCGCGACCCTTTCCGCCGACGCTTGGTCGGCCGCCCGTATCGACGGGTATTATGGTTTCAGCCGGACGATGGTGGCCGGCGACTGGCTGACCTTCCGCCCCGTCGCGGGCGTGCGCACGACCGGCTGGTCCGACGGCCTGAACGGCCAAGGCGCCGCGACCAAAGTGATCGGGCAGGCCGGCTTCGACGTCGAAGGACTCTTCACCGGTTCCTGGTCCGCGGACGCGCCCAACTGGGGCATCAACGGGCTGCGCCACAGCGCGCGACCGCTCTTCCAATATCGCGTCATGCCGGGCGCCGACCGCGAAGTCGGGGTCGTCCCGATGACCCAGCGGGCGGTCTCGGTGTCCGTGCTCGAAGAACTCGACCTCGCGGATCGACTCGACGCCGCCTCGACCACCGACCGCCAGTCGATGCGGTTCGGCATCCGGAACACCCTCGAGACCCGCGATGCGGTCAACGGTTCGCGTGAGCTCCTGCGGGCCGACCTCTTCACCGACTGGCGCCAAGGGCCGACCGACGCCGAGACCGGTCGCACCGACCTGCTCGGCTCGCTCAGCGTGAGTCCCGCCTCCTGGCTCACGTTCAACTCTTCGGTCCGCATGCCCAACGGCGGCGGCGCCGCCCGGGAATCGCTCCAGACGATCGCCCTCAACTCCGGCGACTTCTGGCGGACGTCCCTCAGCTGGGTCGAACTCCGCCAGGCGACCAGCGCCCGCCAGCTGGTCTGGGACGGCCGCGTCCGCCTCAACTCCGTCTACAGCCTCGTCTCCGGCCTGAATTACGACGCCCAGCTCGACCAGGCTACCCTGCTCTGGGCGGGCCTCATCCAGCGCGTCGGCAACTCCTGGGAGGTCGAATACGGCGTCAATAAGCGCATGGACCCGCTCAACCGGGGCATCAGCTCATTGGGCTTCCACCTGCGGGTGAGATTGTTCAAGTTCTGAGCCGTGACGGACACCCCTCCAGACTCTCCTTCGGTCCCCGTGGACGGCATCTTGCCGGCGCCGGACCTGCCGATCCGCCTCGACGTCTTCGAAGGCCCGCTGGACCTGCTGCTCTTCCTGATCCGCAAGAACGAGATCGATATCTACGACATCCCGATCGAGAAGGTCACCCAGCAGTATCTCGAGATCCTCCGCACGCAGGAGAAGGACAACCTCGAACTCGCCGGCGACTTCTTCGTCATGGCGGCCACGCTGATGTATATCAAGAGCCGCATGCTCCTGCCGGTCGAAAGCCGGCCCGAGGAGGAAGTCGCGGCCGCCGACGAAGGCCAGGATCCGCGCTGGGCCCTCGTCCAGCAGCTCATCCAGTATAAGCGCGTCAAGGAGACCGCCGCGATCATCCGCGGCCTGGTCGACGACCGCCAAGGCCTGCTGGGCCGCTACGTGATCCAGCCGCAGGGCGAAGACGCCGTGATCCGGCCCGTCGCCCGCGCCGACCGCATCGAACTCTGGAACACCTTCAACCTCGTCCTCCGTCGGCTCGCCGAGCGGATCCAGCCAGGCAACATCACGACCGAGACCGTCACGGTATCGGACCGCATGGAGACCATCCTGGCCCGTCTCGAGACTGAGCCCACGTTCACCTTCACCAGCCTGCTGCCGGAACGCCCGACGGTGGGCTTCCTCGTGGCCACCTTCCTCGCCTGCCTCGAGCTGGCGCGCCTAGGTAAGCTCAATTTGGAGCAGGATGCGTCGTTCGCCGAAATCAACTGCACGAAGTCGGAGCCGAGCGCCGCGCCCAATGCTGGCGAAGCCCTGGAAGGCGGTTCGGAGTTCGACCAGCCGGCCGCGGACGCAGAGTAAGCCGCGGGCTTGAAATCACCCCCGAAGCGCTCAAATTAAGGTCATGGCTAGCGCCCGGCGCCCCTCTCATCGTCTGCTCGGACTCGGCTTGGATGCCACCGACCAGCACAAACGCATCACGCGAGGCGAAGGCTTCTCCCTCGTGGGCGGCTCTGAGGAGACCCACGAGCGGATGACCGAGACGGTGATCAAGACCACGGAAGATCTCAGCCGGAAGGGCCGGACCATCGCTGACGCCCGCCCGGAGGAACTCGCCGAGCTGCTCCGCAAGCACGACCGCGGGGCTTGAAGCCAAAAAGGAGCCACAGACGGATTGACTCACCTCTTTCGCAGGATTTGACTGCTTCTCCCCAATGAGCAACGAGCTGCCCCCTCCTCCTCCGCCTCCTCCGCCCCCGCCTCCTCCGCCTGCGCCGGAAGGTGAGAACTCCGCTCCGAGCGGAGCCCCGAAGCTCAAGCTCAACAAGCCCATCGCTCCCATCGCCGCCGAGGGCATGCCCGTGCCTCCGCCCCCTGCTCCGTCCGCCGGCGCGCCGATTCCGCCGCCTCCGGCCCCCTCGGCCACGGCACCCATCCCGGCGCCGATACCCGCGCCGGCTCCGGCCGCTGCTCCGCGTCCGACCAACGCGCCGAATAATCGCTCCGTCGGTAAAGTCGCCGCGGCGATTGACCTTCTCGCCTTAGCGGCTTCGCTCGCGGGCGCGGTCATCCTTGCGCTCGAGCTCTTCTCCCGCTCCAAAGGTTAACCGACTCTTCCATGGCCTCCGACCTCATCGCTCATCTCGATAACAATAACTTCGAAGCCACCATCAAGGCTTCGACCGTCCCCGTGCTGGTGGACTTCTGGGCCACCTGGTGCGGCCCCTGCAAGCAGATCGGCCCGGTGCTCGACCAGCTCGCCGCCGAGATGGCCGGTACCGTCACGATCGCCAAGGTCGACGTCGACACCAACCAGGCCCTCGCCCAGCAGCTGGGCGTGAACTCCATCCCTGCCCTGTTCCTCTTCAAGAACGGCGTCGTGGTGGATAAGATGGTCGGAGCCCGCCCGAAGGGCGACATCGCCGCCTTCATCAAGAAGCACGCCTAAGTCGGTCGGCGAAAGCCCCATAAGAAAGGCCCGGGATTGCTCCCGGGCCTTTTTTGTCGGCGACCTCTAAGGGACGCTTACTTGCTCTCGAGCGGGTGCTCCTTGAGCAGGTCGGCCGGATTGTACTGGGCGCGGTTGCCGATGGCCTTGCGGACTTCGGCGACCTTGGTGTCCATGACGGGCTCGGCGGTGTTACCCCAGGCCTGACGGACGTAGGTAGCGATGTGAGCGACCTGGCCATCCTTGAGGCCGGCACCGATGTTCGGCATGTTGCCGTTATACTTAACGCCATTGACTTCGATCTCACCGGCGAGACCCGCGAGGATGGCCTTGATGACGCGTTCTTCCGAGCCGGCGACCCAAGCGGACTTGGCGAGCGGAGGGAAGGCGCCCGGGACGCCGAGACCGGTGGCCTGGTGGCAGGCCGCGCAGTTGGCGAGGAAGAGCTGTTCGCCCTTGGCAGCGTCGGGCTCGAAGACCACCGGACCGCCGCCCACGACCGCCTTAGGGGCGTCGAGGTCGAAGGCCGAGGCCGAGAAGTTGCCCGCGTTGTTGGTCAGGTAGACGCCGGCCCAGAAGCCGAAGCCGCAGAACAGGAAGACGATGAAGATCGGCGTGAGGGAGAAACCCTCGGCCGGCTCGTCCTTGTCACGGGAGAGCTGGGAGTGAACCTCCACCAGGCGCCCATCGGAGGGGCCTTCGGAGCCGGAGGGACCCCGGCGCGGGCGGTTGCTATCGGAATGACGGTTACGGTCGTTCATGGGTTCACTTCTTCAATTTGGCTTCCGGCGAGGGGTAATCCTGGCGGAGAGATTTCAGGTAGGCGACGAGGGCCGTGCGCTGCGCGGCGTCCACGAAGCGGTAGGACGGATGCCAGACCGCGCCGCTGGAAGCGGGATCGGTCAGGAGCGTCTCGACGTTGATCTGGGAGGTGCGGGCGCCGTAATTGGCGAGGTCCGGGCCGAGGCGGCGCTCGCCGAGCAGCACCTGCGACTGCAGGGCGTAGTCGCGGGCGACGGAAGGACGGGCGCCGAGACCGCGGGCGATATCGCTGCCCTGCCCCGCCGGACGAACCTGCTGGGTGTGGCAGCTGACGCAACCGAGGGAGACGTAGACGGCACGACCTTGGATGGCCAGGCCGGGCTCACGGGAGGGGAACAGCGCGCCGCCTTCTTCGCCCGCGGCACGACCGAGACCGCCGAGCTGAGACTGGCCGCTGAGGATGAGCGCGCCGAAGGGCAACGCGACGGCGAAGAAGACGCCGGCCAGGAGAGTGTTGAGGTTCTTCATGGTGGGGGTCCGATTAGTCGTGACGGCTCGCAGGAGCCGGAGCTTTGAGGATCATGCCGAAGGCGTTGAGGGCGAAGGCGACGTGGCCCACGAGGAGCAACACCGCGGAAATCTTCAGCACGAGGCACCAGGAGGCACCGGCGCGCAGGATGTCGGCGTAGGCGACGGCCGGATTGGCGAGGAGCTGACCGTTCTGCCAACCACCGACGAGCCAGGCGACGACCGCGGCGATGAAACCGAGCGCGGTGGCCCAGAAGTGCACGTGGACGAGCTTGGCCGAGGGCCAGAGGGCGCCGGTGAGGCGCGGCAGGATGAAGTAGCTCGCGCCGAAGACCACCATCGAGGCGCAACCATAGACGAGCAGCTGCTCGAGGCCGGTGGCGAAGGAGGTGAAGCGGACCACGGCGCTCATGGAGCGGAAGGCGAAGACGCCGCCGAGCACGCCGGCGAGGGTGAAGGCCACGGCGCCGAAGCTCACGAAGCGGAGCGTGGTGTCATTCCAGGCACGGGCCCAGCCGCCCTGCGAGGAGAGCGTGCCGTGCACGTTGATGGCGACGATGATGACCGGGATGAGCATCATCGCGGCGGCGACGACACCGGTCGACTGCAGCCAGAGCGGTACCGGTGAACCCACGAGGGCCGCCGGACCGGTCCAGCCGGCGAAGAGGAAGAAAGTCCAGAAGGCCACCGGCGCGAGGTAGTAGCCGGTGAGCGTGCGCTCGAGGACCTTGGGCAGGAAGTAGTAGATCGCGGCGAGGGCCGAGGCGCCGAACCAGAGCTGCAGGAGGTTCGCGATGAACCAGCTGTGCGCGAGCGCCTGGACGACACCGGAAGCGGGCTGCCAGAGCACCAGGAGCTGGGCCAGGAGGTAGATGAGCGGGAAGGCGAACGAGGCGCCCACCACGAACCACTGCGAGGCGAACGTATGGCCCGTCGGGCGGCGCGCGAAGGCGACGATCGGCCAGAAGCCGGCCAGCAGGAAGGCGACCGCGAGGACGGGGCCGACTTCACGCGGGAAGTCCAGGAGGCGGTAACCGGTCATGTCGCCGGCGAAGACGCGGGCGATACCGTAGGTCAGCGCGAGGTTCCAAGCCACGCCACCGAGCTGGGCGAGCCAGCCGTTGCGGAACTCAAAGCGACCGAGCTGCGCGAGCAGCCAGAGGTTGAGCGCGAAGAAGGCGTTGAAGCCCCAGCCGTAGATGAAGAGATCCTGCTGGGCGGTGGCGATGCGGCCCGGAGTGAACCAAGCGCAGTCGCGGAGGACGCCGACCATGGAGCCGAGGTCGAGCGCGGCGATCACGCCGAGCACCGAGGCCGCGAGCAGCCAGACGACGGCCGAGACGAAGAAGAGGAGGAACGGGCCACGGAGCGAGGCCTCGCCGCGCGAGACGCGACCGTCTCCTTCGGGAGGACGGCCCTGCGGGCGGCCGGAACGATTATCCTGGGTCATCGGAAGATAGGTGCGGGATTATTTGAGGCCGAGTTCGGCGGTGGTCCACATGGTCGTACGTCCGGCGGTGGCGGCGCGGATGGCCTTCACCTGGTCGGCGGTGACGGCGTTGGCCTTATTGCCGAAGCTCTGACGGACGAAGGTGAGGACGTCGGCGATGTCGGCGTCGGAGACACCGGCGACCGGGGGCATCATGCTGTTGTAGGTCATGCCGTTGACGGTGATCGGACCCATGAGGCCCTGGAGGATGAACTTCACCGGCAGCTCGGGATTACCCGCGACGATCGGGGCGTTGGCGAGCGGCGGGAAGACGGGCGGCAGACCGAGACCGGTCGGCTGGTGGCAGGCGATGCAGGTGCGCGCGTAGACGGCGGCGCCGCGCTTCATCTGCTCGTCGGAGGCCTTGACGAAGACGTTCGACGCAGCGGCGGGGGCGGCCGGAGCAGCGGCGGGAGCCGGCGCTGGGCCGGCGGCGGCCTGGAGCTTGGCGACGACCTTCGGGTCCTTGGCGACCAGGGCGACGGCGTCCTTGAGCGGGATGCGGAAAGAACCGTCGGCGTTGCGGGCTGGCTCGGTGAGGAGGGCCTGCGCCTTCTTGGCGTTCTCGGCGCGCAGGTCCTTCTGGGCCTGACGACGGAGCGCGTCCTCGCTCGTTCCCTGCCGGAGCGCGAGGTAGGAGTAGCCGGTCACGATCAAGCCGGCGGCGACGAGGGAGACGACGCCGAGCCAGGCGGCGATCTGGCCGGGGATCAGCGGGCGATTCCCGGAAGAAGAATGATCACTCATGGTAGTTGATGGACTCGAGGATGCGGGGGTCGTGGACGGGGATCGTCTCCTGACGGGACGCGCCGCGCAGGAAGAGCGCGAACACGATGCCGCCGAAGCCGACGATCGCGAGAAGGTCGAGGAAGAGCGAAGAGGTGAGGAACGGCGTCACGACGAAACCTTCGGGGGCCGACTTCTCGTAGACCTGGCGGGGAATCGCGTTGAACCAGAGGTCCATGATGCCGCCGACGAGGATGATCCAGGCCACGGTCAGCAGGCGGCCGGCGACGATCTTCGTGCGGTAGAACAGGAGGGAGAGGAACGGCAGGAAGAAGAAGCCGAAGATGAGGTACATCGACACGCCCCACCACTCGTTCTTGAGGCCGGTGGCGGCGTCGAACTCGCGGATGTTATACCAGAAGGTCTCTTCCGGGATGTTCGCGGTGTAGATCAGGAAGTACTGCGAGAAACTGATGTACGCCCAGAAGACGGTGAAGGCCAGCATCAGGCAGCCGAGCACGTGCCGGTGGGCCTGGTTGAGGAGGCCGTCGAGCCAGCCGCCGTTGGACAGCTTGTAGGTGAGGATCACCGTGACCGCGAGGGCGAGACGGATGGAGAGCGCGAAGAACCACACGCCGTACATGGTCGAGAACCAGTGGTACGAGAGGGCCATCAGGCAGTCGAAGGCGAGCATCGTGAGCGTCACGGCGGCGAGCGGGATGCCCACGGCGGAGACGGCGTGCAGGCGGTGCGTGTGGCCGGCGGTGCGGTCGGTGTCCTGGGCGAAGGACCAGCGGCGCAGCAGCGCCACGAGCAGGCCGAAGACGCCGACGTAGAGGGCGATGCGGACGAGGAAGAACGATTCGTTCAGGAACCAGCTCTTGGCCAGGAGGATCGGGTCATGGCCGACCTCGTGTCCGCTGGGCAGGATGTGGGAGCCGTCGGTCCAATACCAGACGGCGTGACGGAAGTCGGGCAGGAAGGCCAGCGGGACGATGCCGATCAGGATGACGACCGGCAGGCCGGCGATCAGGAGCTCCCAGTTACGGCGGATGAGCGGAGCCCAGCCGGCGTCGAAGACGCGGGTGATCATCGTCAGCATCAGCATGCCGATGAGGACGGCGACCCAGAAGAGCGAGCCGACGAGGACGGAGAGGGCCTGGCGGTTGTCATGGTGCTGGACGCCGGCGAAGGCGAAGTACCAGACGACGGCGAGGGCGACGACGCCGACGGCCAGGAATTTCTTCCAGTGGGCGGTGAGGGCGTGAGGCGAGGAAGTGCTCATGGACGAATTACTTGATTTGGGCCTTCACGGCGGCGGGGACGAGTTCGGGCGGGCAGTTCTGGGAGAGCTGCAGGGCGCGCAGGTAGGCCACGACGGCCCAGCGCTCCTCGGGGGAGAGCTTGTCGCCGTAACCCATCATGGTGTTCTTGCCGTTGGTGATGACGTCGTAGATCTGGCCGTTCGGGTAGGCGCGGATGATCGGCGTCTGGAGGTTGGCGATCGTCACGATGGCGACGTCGCCTTCGAGCGCGGAGCGCACCTTCATGATGCCGTTGCCGTCGGCGGCGTCGCCATGGCAGACGGCGCAGTAGACCTGATACTTGGCCTGGCCGAGGGCGAGCACGGAGGCGTCGACCGCGTAAGGCTGCGGCTGGCCCTTCGTGAGCTTCAGCGACTGCGTCGGGAAGCCCGCGAGGAAGGAGCCCTTGGCGTCCTTGCCGGAGACGAATGACGGATTGAGGGATTCGGCGCGACGGTAGTCGGCGGAGAAGACCTTGAGGGGCTCGAGGCCGTTGCCGCGGGCGACGGTGCCGGCCACGGGCGGACGGGAGTCACGGCCGTCGGCGAAGAACTTGTTCTCCCCCTGGGCCTTGTACTTGTTCTGGTAGTCCATGTCGTCGAAGACATAGACCGGGGTGTCCTTGGACACCTTGCCCTGGAAGCCGAGGAAGCTGATCGTGGCGACGACCGCGACGGCGAGGAATGCGAGGTAACGGGTCATGGGGGCGGATTAGTCGCGGATGACGATGATCTCCTGGCCGCCGAGCGACTGGAGGAAGTTGCGGGACTCATCGAGATGGAACTGCGGATCGCGGGCCTCGAGGACGATCATGAACGTGTCATCGGACACGCGCGCGAAGTTCGGGAGTTCGAACAACGGGTGATTGTGTCGCGGGAGGCGGTTGAAGATGAACTGGCCGAAGAAGGTGCCGAAGGCCGCGAGCAGGATCGTGCACTCGTAGATGACCGGGAACGGGAAGATGACGCTCCAGTAGGGCTTGCCGCCGACGACGAGCGGGTAGTCGTACGAGTTCATGTACCAGGTGAGCAGGCAGCCGACGGTGAAGCCGGTGACGCCGCCCAGCAGGGTCAGGCGCGGGACGGGGGAGCGAGGCAGGCCCATGGCCTGGTCCATGCCGTGGATCGGGAAAGGCGTATGCACGTCCCAGTTCTTCCAGCCGGCGTCGCGCACCTTCTCGGCGGCGTGGAACACGTCGGAGACCTTGCGGAAAGTGCAGGCCACGCCGTGGATGCGTTCGTTGCGTTCGTTCATGGTCGGGGGGCGGCGAGGATCAGTGGGCGTGGGGGTCGGCCTGCGGCGCGACCATCTTCACCTCGGCCATGGGCAGCAGAGGCAGGAAGCGCACGAACAGGAGGAAGAGGACGGAGAAGAAGCCGAAGGTGCCGAAGAACGTGAAGATATCCACGATCGTCGGGGAGTAGTAGCCCCAGCTGGACGGCAGGTAGTCGTTGGCGAGCGAGGTGATGGTGATCACGAAGCGCTCGAACCACATGCCGACGTTGACGAAGAGGCAGATGATCCAGACGAGGGAGTGGTTCTCGCGGACCTTCTTGAACCAGAAGAGCTGCGGGGTGATCACGTTGCAGGACACCATGATCCAGTAAGCCCAGGCATACTGGCCGAAGGCGCGGTTCACGAAGGCGAACTTCTCGAAGGAGTTGCCCGAGTAGGCCGCGATGAAGAACTCGGTGGCGTACGCGTAGCCGACCATCGTGCCGGTGGCCAAGATGATCTTACACATGTTGTCGATGTGGTACTGGTTGATGACGTCGTGCAGGCGGTAGATCGCGCGCAGCGGGAGCATCAGGGTCAGCACCATCGCGAAGCCGGAGAAGATGGCGCCGGCGACGAAGTACGGGGGGAAGATGGTCGTATGCCAGCCGGGGACGTTCGAGACGGCGAAGTCGAACGAGACGATGGTGTGCACGGAGAGCACGAGCGGGGTCGAGAGACCGGCGAGCAGCAGGTACGCCATCTCGAAGTTGGACCACTGGCGGTTGCCGCCGCGCCAGCCCATGGCGAGGACGCTGTAGAAGGCCTTGCGCCACCAGGTGGTCGCGCGGTCGCGGATCGTGCCGAGGTCCGGGATCATGCCCATGTACCAGAACAGCGTCGAGACGGTGAAGTAGGTGGAGACCGCGAAGACGTCCCACTCGAGCGGGGAACGGAACTGCGGCCAGATGCCGTTCTGATTAGGCAGGGGCAGGAGCCACCAGCCGAACCAGACGCGACCGACGTGGAAGAGCGGGAACAGGCCGGCGCAGCAGACCGCGAAGATGGTCATGGCCTCGGCGGCGCGGTTGATGGACGTGCGCCACTTCTGGCGGAGGAGGCAGAGGATCGCCGAGATCAGCGTGCCGGCGTGGCCGATGCCGACCCAGAACACGAAGTTGACGATGGCCCAACCCCAGCCCACGGGCGAACGCAGGCCCCAGGTGCCGGTGCCGGTCGCGACGAGGTAGCCGAGGCCGATGAACGTGAACGACGCGACGAAGAGCGCGACGCCGAACATGATCTTCCACCAGAGCGGAGTCTCTTCTTCGACGATGCCGCAGACCTTGTCGGTGATCCAGTGGAAGCCGCGGTTATTGAGGATCAGCGGCGAGCGCGGAAGCTCGGCTGGGCGAACCTTATCGAGGATCGCGGGGCGCTCCGAAGAGCTGTCGTGGGCGTGAGCCATGGGACGAAGGGTCGTTTAAGGATTATTTGGCGTGAGGCTTCGCGCCGTGGGCGTCGCCGTGGGCGGCGCCATGAGCGGGAGCGGCGTGGGTGTCGCCGTGCGATTCGCGGCCGGCCATCTCGAGACGAGAGAGCGGGACGAGCTGGGCGCCCGGCATGCGGAGGTTGAGGTTGCGCAGCTTGGCCTGGTAGGTCGTGCGCGGACGGGTGTTGAGGTAGGTCAGCGCGCCGTAGGAACGGCTCGAAGCCTTGGCCTTGGCCACGCGGGTCTTGGGGTCGGTGATGTCACCGAACTCGATCGCGCCGGCCGGGCAGGCCTGCTGGCAGGCGACCTTGATGGCGCCGTCGCGGACGTTGATGTCGGCAGAATTGCGGGCGCGGACCTTGGCCTGGATCTTGGCTTCCTGGATGCGCTGGACGCAATAGGTGCACTTCTCCATGACGCCGCGCATGCGCACGGAGACGTCGGGGTTCTTCTGGAGCTGCGGGAGGTCGGCCGGATCCTTGACGGCCTTCTCCGGTCCGAGGGGACCTTCGTAGTAGTGGCCGTCGACGCGCTTGTTGAAGTCGAGGAAGTTGAAGCGACGGACCTTATACGGGCAGTTGTTCGCGCAGTAGCGGGTGCCGATGCAACGGTTGTAGGCCATCGTGTTGAGGCCCTGGTCGTCGTGGACGGTGGCGTTGGCGGGGCAGACGGTCTCGCACGGGGCGGTCTCGCAATGCTGGCAGGCGACGCCCATGAAGGTGACCTGCGGGTCTTCGGGGATCGCGTTGCCGGCGGCGGCGCGACCGTCGAAGAAGTAGCGGTCCAGGCGGATCCAGTGCATATTGCGGCCCTTGAGCACCTGCTCGCGGCCGACGACGGGGATATTGTTCTCGGACTGGCACGCGGTCACGCAGGCGTTGCAGCCGGTGCACGTGTTGAGGTCGATCGACATGCCCCACTGCTGGAGCGCGGGGAACTTGTCTTCGTGGCCCTGCCAGACGGCGACGTTCGGGGCGACGGAGTGGGCCGGGTGCTCGTAGGCGGAATTACCACGCGGAGTGGTGATCGCCTTCTGGGCAGGGGCCATGGCGCCATCCTTGCCGTAGACGGCCGGAGCGTGGCCATCGATGCCGAGCTTGGCGAAGTCCGCGTTCTTCTTGAGATCCTCGACGTTGCCTTCGCGGATGATGTCGCGGCCTTCCATCGACCAGTGGTCCTGCATGTTGCAGACGGCGACGGTGGCGTCGGAGAGGGTGAACTTGGCGCCCGTGCGGACGGCGGGTTCGGCGACGGTGACGAGCGGGTAGGCGTTGAAGCCGTTGCCCGTGACGCGACCGGCGAGACGTTCGTCGACGCGCGTGGCGACGCGACCGGCGACGCGGCGGCCGAAGCCGAGCTGGAGACCGATGGTGTGGTCGGCCATGCCGGGCATGATGAAGACCGGTCCGGTGACGGACTTGCCGCCCACGGTGACGGTGGCGACGCGGCAGATCAGGCGGCCGTCGACGAGCTGGTTGATGTTCCGGTTGAGCGCGCCGATCTTATTGATGAACATCGCGTCCGGCTCGATGGCCAACTTCGCGGCGAACTTCGGGCTGACGAGGATGACGTTTTCCCAGACGGTCTTGGACATGGGATCCGGAGCCTCGGCGAGCCAGCCGTTGTTGGCCTGGAGGCCGTCACCGGAGTGGACGCTGGGGAGGAGACGGACTTCGAGCGCGTCGAAGGAGAGGGCCGGAGCGGCGAAGGCCTTGATCTGGGCGACGCCCACGGCGGGCTTGGCGGCGGCGAAGGCGGTGCCGGCGAGCAAACCTTCGGCGAGCCAGGCGGCGAAGGCTTCGTCGGAAGCGTTCTTCGAGAGAGCGTTGAAGGTCTCGCGGACGAGCGCGTGCGCATCCTTGTCGGAACCGGCGAAGGGCGCGAGGACGTCGAGTTCGGTGATCGTCGCGAACAGCGGGTCGATCATCGGCTGCACCGGCACGTAGGCGCCGTCGAGCGTGCGGCCGTCGGACCAGCTCTCGAGGTAGTGCGAGGAGGCGAGGAAGGTGCCGGCGGCGGCCTTCACGGCGGCCGAGGTCTCATCGAAGGACGGACCATGGTAACCGAGGCGGACGACCTTCTTGGCGGCCTGGATGGCGGCGCTGAAGTTCACGTCGGCCGGCGCGTCGTAGACGGGGTTGCCACCGAGGATGACGAGGGTCTTGGCCGGCTGGGCGACGAGCGCGGAGATCGTCAGGGCGGCGGGAGCCGGCGCGGCGACATACTTGACGGCGGCGGCGAGGGCCTGGTTGGCGAGGAAGACGGCGCGATGCGCGTCGGCGGAGAGATGATCGCCGGCGACGATGAGGGCTTCGCCCTTGGCGGCCTTGACGAGGTCGGCCACGCATTCGGTGACCCACTTGGCGTCGACGTTGATGCCCGAGACCTTGCCCTTGAGGGCGGCGGCGTCGGCGGAACCCTTCTGCGCGAGGACTTCGGCGGCGAAGAGGATCGCGAGGCCGGAGATGTGCGAGGACGAGGCGCGGAGACGGTGGTCGGCGGCGGCGCCGGTCAGCGAGAAGACGGATTCGACGACGTAGAGGCGCGTCATCTTCTCGGCTTCGGCGGCCGTGTCGGCGCGACGGGCGGAGGAGTAGGCGCGGGTGTCTTCGACGGTGGCGTCGTGGGCGCCGAGGAAATCGCGGTCGAGGCTCAGCACGCGGCGGGCCTTGGCGTAATCAGGGAGCGCGCGGGCGCCGAGGACGGCGTCGGCGCGGTTCTGCGCGACAGGAGTATACTCGACCCAGCGGGCCTGCGGGTAGGCGGCCTTGAGCGCGGCGACGAGGCGGGCGCGCGTGGGCGAAGTGGACGGACGGGCGAGGAAGGCGAGACCGGCGCCGGCATCCGCCTTGGCGTCGGTGGCGAGGCCGCGCACGAACGCGCGGGCGTCGGCGACGGAGGAAGCCATCGCGCGATCCGGATCGTACATGTCGAGCACGCTGGCCTGGGCGAACTTCGAGGAAGCGCCGCCGTTGGCGCGGTGGCTCGGGTTGCCTTCGATCTTGGTCGGGCGGTGCTGGTGCGTCTCGACGAGGATCGGCTGGTTGGCGAACTCGCCGGGGAAGGAAGAAGCGTAATACGTGGCGACGCCGGGGATGGTGTTCTCCGGCTGCTTGGCGTAGGGAAGCGTGTGGTTGCGTGGCTCGCGGCAACCGGCGAGGCCGAGGCCGGCCAGACCGAACGAAGCGCCCATGAGCATCAGGAACTCGCGGCGTTCGACGGCGGAGATGGCGGAGGCGCCGTCGAGGAACTCGCGCTCGGCGCGGGTGCGGAACTCGGGCGACTTGTTGCGCTCGTCGAGGCTGCGCCAGTACGAAGGACCGGTCGGCTCGCCGGCCTGGGGCGCGGGGTGTTCAAAGACTTTCTTGCTCATCGGAAAAGGCGTGGGGGATTAGCGGTGGCAGCCCGAGCAGCTCTGGGGCGGATTGACCTTCCAGTCGTGCACGAACTTCGTGCCGTCGGCGGTCTGCTGGGCGGGCGAGGCGGCCTTGAAGCCGAGGTCGTAGACCTTGTCGACCGGGCGCAGGACCTGCTCAGGATTGCGGTGACATTCGAGACAGAAGGACATGTTGAGGGACTTCTGCTGGCCGACGACGACCTGCTGGTCGATGCGACCGTGGCACTCGACGCAGCTGACGCCGCGGTTCACGTGCACGGCGTGGTTGAAGTAGACGTAGTCGGGCACTTTGTGCACCTTGACCCAGCGGATCGCTTCGCCGGTCTCGACGCTCTTCTTGACGAGCGCCAGCGCGGGGCTGTCGCTCTTCACCTGGCTGTGGCAGTTCCAACAGGTGTTGGTCGTCGGCACGTTCGAATGGCCCGACTTGTCCACGTAGTTGTGGCAATAGCGGCAATCGAGACCGAGCACCGAGTCAGGACCGGCGTGGAAGGAGTGGTCGAAGGCGACGGGCTGATCCGGCGTGTATCCGACGTTCAGATACTTGTTGGTCGCGTACTCGTTGACCGCGGCGGCCACGACCACGCCGGTGATCAGGAGGCAGACGAGGACCTGGAACGGGGCGGCGTTGATCGCCCGGGAGAAGAAGTTACCGCGGGGGGCGGGGCGGTTGAGGAATTCGAGGAGCTTGCGCATCGCGTTCAGACGAAGGGATTGGCGGGTTTTTTGACCGAAGAAGCACGAAAGGCGGAACCCCTTCGCAATCCAAATTTGAGGGGTTTTAGTCGCTTTTCTATGGTCCACTGTGGATAGCCGGGATGAAAAGCTGTGAATGGGATGTGATTATGTAAATTAAAGCGTTAAACTACAATTACTTACATAGTTTAGAATAATTCTAAGTCAATATGCCCTATTCCACCCGCTAGATGCTCGCTTCCAAACTATTAGGCCAGCCAACGGAAAACCCCAGAGGGGCTTATCCGATGGCTGGCCGAGGCTCGAAGTGACTCCGAATCAGCGGGTCAGGGACTTCGCGGCGCTCTGGACGAGGTCCACGAAGCTCTTGGCCTCGAGGGAGGCTCCGCCGATCAGGCCGCCGTCGATATCGTGCTCGGCCAGGAGGGCGTCGGCGTTGTCGGGCTTCATCGATCCGCCGTAGAGGATCCGGACGCGGGCCGCGGTCTCGGCGCCGAACTGGGTGACGAGCAACGAGCGGATGAAAGCGTGGACTTCCTGAGCCATGGCCGGGGTCGCGGTCTTGCCGGTGCCGATCGCCCAGACGGGCTCGTAGGCGATGATGACCTGTTCGGCCTTGCCCGCGGGAACGCCGGCGAGACCGAGCTCGACCTGACGCTTGACCACGGCGTTCGTGGTGCCGGCTTCGCGCTCGGAGAGCAGCTCGCCGACGCAGAGGATGGGCTTGAGGGACGCGCCGAGGGCGGCGTTGACCTTGCGGTTGATGAAGGCGTCGTCTTCGCCGAAGATCGCCCGGCGCTCGCTGTGGCCGAGGATCACGTAGCCGACGTGGAGATCGCGGAGCATCGCGGCCGAGACTTCGCCGGTGAAGGCGCCGTTGGCCTTGTCGTGCATATTCTGGGCGCCCACGGAGAGGTGGGTGCCTTCGGCGGCGGCGCTCACCGCGGAGAGCGCGGTGAAGGGCGGGCAGAGGACCACCTGGACGGCGGACTCGATGCCGACGGCGGCGGCGATGGCCTTGACGAGGTCGGTGCCTTCGGTGGCCGTCTTGTTCATCTTCCAGTTACCGGCGATGAGAGGAGTGCGTGTGGACATGGGCGTGGTGGGAGAGTTTGTTTATGAGGGTTCGGCGAGGTTCAGGCCGAAAGGGCCGCGACGCCGGGGAGGACCTTGCCTTCGAGGTATTCGAGGGAAGCGCCGCCGCCGGTCGAGCAATGCGAGACCTTGGTGTCGACGCCGAACTTCTTGGCCGCCGTGGCGGTGTCGCCGCCGCCGACGATGGTGATCGCGCCGCGTTCCGTGGCCTTGGCCACCGCGGCCGCCATGGCCTTGGAGCCGACGGCGAACTTATCGAATTCGAACACGCCGCAAGGACCGTTCCAGACCACCGTGCCGGCGCGGCCGATGGCGGCCTCGTACAGCTTGATGGATTCCGGACCGCAATCCATGCCTTCCCAGCCGGCGGGGATGCCGGACTGCATGGTGGCAGGCTGGGTGTTGGAATCAGGCGAGAACTTGTCGCCGCAGAGGAAGTCGACCGGGAGGGTGACCTTCACGCCGCGGGCCTTGGCCTTGTCCAGCAGCTCCTGGACGATCTTGGCGCCTTCGGCGTCGTAGAGGGAGTTGCCGATCTCCATGCCGTCGCAGACCTTGCGGAAAGTGTACGCCATGCCGCCGCCGATGATGATCTCGTCGGCTTTCTCGATGAGGTTGCGGATGAGGGGGATCTTGTCGGCGATCTTGGCGCCGCCGAGGATGGCGAGCAGCGGGCGCTGCGGGTTGTTGAGCACGGTGTCGAAGGCCTTGAGCTCGGCTTCGAGGAGGTAACCGGCGGCCTTGCGGGAGAGGTTCACGCCGACCATCGAGGAGTGGGCGCGGTGCGCGGTGCCGAAGGCATCGTTCACGTAGACGTCGCCCAGACGCGAGAGAGAGGCCCTGAATTCAGCCACTTTAGCGGGGTCGGCCTTCTGGCTGGTGCCGTCCTCGAGCTTCACTTTGCCCTCTTCTTCGATGTGGAAACGGAGGTTTTCGAGGAGCAGGACTTCGCCCGGCTGGAGGGCCTTCGCGGCGGCTTCGGCCTCGGCGCCCACGCAGGCGGCGACGAACTTCACCGGCTTGCCGAGGAGCTTCTCGAGCTCGGCGGCCACGGGGCGGAGGGAGAACTTCTCGACGACCTTGCCGTCCGGACGGCCGAGATGGGACATAAGCACCAGGGAGGCGCCGCCTTCGAGCAGGAACTTGATCGTCGGCAGGGCCGCGGCGATCCGCTGGGTATTCGTGATGGCGCCGGTCTTCTTGTCCTGGGGGACGTTGAAGTCGACACGGACGAGGACACGCTGGCCTTTGACGGAGCCGAGTTCGCGGAGGGTAGGAGCAGGCATGGTGGTGAAAGGAGCAGAGAAAGGCGTAAGGCCAAGGGTGGGAAGAACAAACCGCCCGAGCCCTCGCAAACCGTCGTAACCGCCCTCCCCCGCCCCGGCTGGGGCCTAAAACAAGACAGGCGACCCGGATGGGCCGCCTGTCGCGGAGGAATCTAAGCGAGGCTTAGAGCTTGGCCGTGACCTTACCCAAGAGCTCGACGACGCGGTTGGAGTAGCCCCACTCGTTGTCGTACCAGCTGATGAGCTTGAAGAAGTTCTTGTTCAGCTCGATCGAGGAGCCGGCGTCGAAGATCGACGAGCTCTTGTCGTGGATGAAGTCGGAGGAGACCACTTCTTCGTCGGTGTAGGCCAGGATGCCCTTCATGTAGGTCTCGGACGCCTTCTTGAGGGCGGCCTTGATCTCGGCGAGGGAGGTTTCCTTGACGGTCTTGACGGTGAGATCGACGACCGAGACGGTCGGGGTCGGCACGCGGAAGGCCATGCCAGTCAGCTTGCCCTTCACTTCCGGAATCACGAGGGCGACAGCGCGGGCGGCGCCGGTGGCGGACGGGATGATGTTGATCGCGGCGGAACGGCCACCCTTCCAATCCTTCTTGGACGGACCGTCGACGGTCTTCTGGGTAGCGGTGTAAGCGTGGACGGTGGTCATCAGGCCTTCGGCGACGCCGAAACCTTCCTTCAGCAGCACGTGGACGAGCGGCGCGAGGCAGTTCGTGGTGCAGGAAGCATTGGAAATGATGTGGTGGACAGCCGCGTCGTACTTGTCGTCGTTGACGCCGATGACGACGGTGATGTCTTCATCCTTGGCCGGAGCGGAGATGATGACCTTCTTGGCGCCGGCTTCGATGTGACCCTTGGCCTTGGCGGCTTCGGTGAAGAGACCGGTGGACTCGATGACGACTTGGACGCCGAGGGCCTTCCAAGGCAGTTCGGCCGGGGTGCGGGCGGAAACCACGAGGATTTCCTTACCGTTCACGACGAGAACGTCGTCTTCCAGCTTGTCCGGGGAGGACTTCTTGGAGGAGACGGTGCCATTGAAGCGACCCTGCGTGGAGTCGTACTTCAGGAGGTAGGCGAGGTTGTCCGCAGGGACGATGTCGCCGACGGCGACGACGTCGAAGGTCGTGCCGAGGTGGCCCTGTTCGACGAGGGCGCGGAAGACGAGACGGCCGATGCGGCCGAATCCGTTGATAGCTACTTTGGTGGCCATGGTATGGTGTGTGAGAAAGGAAAGTGGACGGACGTGAAAGGGATGAAAAAGGCCCTGCCACCCCGCATTGGCAAGCGAGAATGCGAATCAGGCCCCGGCGGACCAGACGGCGGCGCCCAAAGGCGGCAGGATGACGTGATCTCCCTCGATCCGCGGCACCGGACCAGGGGCATGCAGGCAGGAGGGGAACGGCGAGACCACCACCGGCGTCCATTCTCCGGTCCGGGGCAGGACGAGCGTGACCTCACGGTCATGCGGATTGCAGGCCATGAGCACCCGGGCGGAGCCGAGCTGCCCATCGGCGTTCAGCACCGCGACGAAGGCTTCCCCGCCCTGCTGATGGGCGACCTGCATCCAACCCGGCGACACGGCCAGGCGGGGACGGAGTCCCGTGCCGGCCGCCGAGAGCCGGAACCCGATCAGGCGGGCGACGAAATCATGCTCGGAGCGGAAACGGTCGATCCGGACCGGGTCGAGTCGGTTCAGGTCGCCCCGGCGCCAGGTGTTGCTCACGCCGCGCTTGGTCGCGAGGAAATCCTGGCCGGCGCAGAGCATCGGCACGCCCGCGGAGCAGAGCAGGATCACGTGCATGAGACGCGTGCGCAGGACGTCGCGGGGCGCCGGATCGAGGGCGTCGCCGCCGGCGCGTTCGGTGATGCGGTCCAGCCACGCCATATCGTCGTGCGACTGCGCATAGCGCAGGCGCGCGGACGGCCGGAACGCGCACGCCGCGACGTGATGGAGCAGGTCCGACGCCTTCGCATGGCCGCGCACGTAAGAAGGCAGGAACTCGCGGAAGGCGTCATCCCAGCTGGTCCAGCTGGTGTGATCGAGATCGCGCGCGGTGTGCCCGCGAAAGCTCCACGGTTCGGCGATGAGGATCTTATGCGGGGCGCGGAAACGGAAGTCGGCCTCGATCTCGCGCAGCAGCGGCGTGCCCAGCAGTTCGGCGAGGTCGAGCCGGACGCCGTCGACGCCGAGCACCTCGGTCCAGTGACGGAGCGCGGCGTGCACGAGCCGCTTGAACATCGGCGCCTCGGCGCGGACATCGTTACCGCAGCCGCTCCAGTTGGTGAGTTTGCCCTGCGGATCGACGCGATAGTAATACGGCGCGTCGATCGCGCCGAGACCGTTGGGCGAACCGAAATGGTTCAGGACGACGTCCATGATGACGGCGAGCCCGGCCTCATGACACGCGCGGACGAGATCGCGGAACTCCTCCATCGCGACGACGCCCGGAGCGCTCGCGTAGGAGTTCGCGACGCCGAAGGCGCTCACGGGCATGTAGCCCCAGTGATATTCGTCAGTCGCGGCATGCTCGAACTCCGCGCACGGCAGCAGCTCGAGGGCGTTGACGCCGAGAGCGCGCAGGTAGTTGCCCTTTGAACGCACATAACGGGCGAGATCGCGATAACCGCCGGCCGACGGCGCACCGTCGGCGAGACCGAGCAGGTCGCGTAGATGGCCTTCAAGGATCACGAGATCCTCGACCGGCGGCGGAACGAAACCGTCATCGAAGGGCAGCAGTGCTTCGGGACCGATCACGAGGCCGGCGGCCTGCCGAGGGCCGACCACCGCGCGGGCCCAAGGGTCGACGATGTACGTGCCCCCGAAACGTTCGCCGGTGTCGTCCTCTGATGCGGCGACCTGCAGCCAGTAATGGGCGCCGCTGAGATTCTCCGGCCAAGCAGCCGACCACGCACCCTGCCCTTCGGGCTTGAGCGTCAGCGGATGCGCGGCTCCGCCGGCCGGATGTCGCCAGATGACTTCGACCGAGCGAGCGCGGGGCGCGAAGACGCGGAAGGTGGTCGCATGCGCGCCGACGGTCGCGCCGAAGCCGCCGGCGGGCTCCAGCACGTCCAGCGGCTCCGAGGCGAGGATGTCGCCGAGCTCGAGGAGTTCCGGCGTCTCGTAAACCATGCGGACCGGCACGGCGGCCGGATCGACGTCGGCCGCATGGAAACGGAAGACATGGCGGTCGGTACGCCGACGAGAGACGACGAGATTACGATGATTGCCGTCGTCGCGGCGGACGTTATCGGCGTCGTGCGGCGGCTCGACCCAGCGGTCGCCGGCGCGCAGGAACTTGAAGATGGTCTCGTCCGCTTCGCCGAGGACTTCCGCGAGGTCCGCGGCGAGTTCGAAGCCTTCGGCCCCTGCCACGCAGACCGGACTTAGCTGCCAGCGCTCCATGTCGACGGCGCGGCCCCAGTCGTTGAAGGGTCCGACCACGCTGACGGCACCGTCCGCGGTCTCCGGACAAAGCGCCTTCCAGAAGAAGAAATGGACGCAGTCGCCCTCCACCCAGTGCCCCGCACGCAGGGCCCAGGCGCGGACGTCGGCCGGCTCGAGCAAGGTCAGCCGCGCGGGCGGGTTCAGCGTGAGCGGCGGCAAACCCGGACCGGCCCAATCGCGCGTGAGCGCGACCAACCCGGAGACCTTCGTCTCCCAGCGGGCGCTGGCCAGTTCACGCATCATCCACTCCAGAGGAAGGGCGGAAAAATAAATTGGCGAGCAAAAGCGGGCTTCCCTCCCGGCCGTCGTCCGCCCACGATGCGCGCGTGGATATCAGCGTACTAGTGAGCGACTGGGATGGTCACCGCCTCCTGGATTCCGGCGACGGCTTCAAGCTGGAGGAGATCGGCGGCGTCCGCATGATCCGGAGCGAACCCAAGGCCTGGTGGAGCAAGTCCCTGCCCGCCGCCGAGTGGGCCCGCGCCGTCGCCGAACACGAAGAAGGCGGTCGCGAAGGCCGCTGGAAGCTGAAAGGCAACTGCCCCAAGGAATGGGAGACCAAGCTGGGCAAGCTCCGCTTCCAGCTGCGGTTCATGGACAATTCCAAGCAGTTCGGCGTCTTCGCCGAACAAGCCCCGCACTGGAAGTGGGTCGCCGAGCGCCCGCAGAAACTCGAACCGCGCCCCCGCCTGCTCAACCTCTTCGGCTACACCGGCGCGGCTTCGCTCGGGGCCGCCCAAGCGGGCTGGCACGTCACCCACGTCGACGCCTCCAAGCCCGCGGTGGCCTGGGGCCGTCGCAATCAGGAGCTCTCCGGCATGGCCCAGGAGCCGATCCGCTGGATCATCGAGGACGCGATGACGTTCGTGAAGCGCGAGGTCAAACGCGGCAACCAGTACGAGGCCATCATGCTCGACCCGCCCGCCTTCGGCCGCGGCCCGACCGGCGAATTCTGGAAGGTCGAACGCGACCTCGCCCCCCTGCTCCGCGCCTGCCGCGAACTGCTCTCCCCGCAGGCGCAGTTCATGATCCTGACGGTCTACACCATCGACGCGTCTTCCATCCTGTGCCACAACCTGCTCGAAGATGTCACCCGCGGCCTCGGCGGTCAGGTCGACATCGGCGAACTCGCCTTGAAACAGGAAAACAACGGCCGGCTCCTCCCCCTGTCGCTCTGGGGCCGCTGGACCGCCGGCAAAAAGGGCTGATTCGGCCCGCCGGCTTCAATCTGGGCGGTTTGCTTTAATTGGTTTCCAAACCATAGGTTAACGCATCTAAATGCACGCGTGAGCCTAGTCCCCGACCAAGCTACTTTCCGCCAGTTGGCCCAGCAGTCCGACCTCATCCCGGTGTGCCTGGACCTGATGGCCGACCTGGAGACCCCGGTCTCGGTCTACGCCCGCCTCCGCGCCCTCGGCTCCCCCTTCCTCTTCGAGTCGGTCACCGGCGGCGATAAGCTCGGCCGCTACAGCTTCTGCGGCGCCGCGCCCGCCCTGACGCTGACCGCCTGGGAAGACCGCACCGAGATCGTCCGCCGTGACGGCACCAAGGAGACCGTACCCACTCCGACGGATCCGCTGACCTTGGTGAAGAAGGAACTCTCCGGCCTGCGCGTCGCCAAGGTGCCCGGTCTGCCCCCGTTCGTCGGCGGCATGGTCGGCATGGTCGGCTACGAGTACGTCCACCGTATCGAGCCGACCGTCCCGAAGCCCGCCAAGGACCCGGCTGGCACGCCCCTGCTCCACTTCATGCTGGTCGACCGCGTCGTCGCCTTCGACAACGCCCGCCAGACCCTGCGCCTCATCGTCAACGCCCGCGTGAAGTCCCCGGCCGACGCCGACGCCGCCTGGGCCGCCGCCAAGCAGGAACTCGAAGCCCTGCGCGCCGTGGTGACCGGACCGCGCGCCGCCGTGGCCGCCGAACTCCCGGCCAGCGCCGAGCTCGCCACGGGCAAGGCCAACTTCAGCCAGGCCGACTTCGAAGCCGCCATCCGTCGGACGCAGGAATACGTCCGCGCCGGCGACTGCGTGCAGGTCGTGCTCTCGCGCCGCACCGATGTCGCCTTCAAGGGCGATCCGCTCGACCTCTATCGCGTGCTCCGCCACGTGAACCCGTCGCCTTACATGTTCGTGCTGGAGACCGGCCGCGGCTTCGACGTCGTCGGCGCCTCGCCCGAAGTGAACGTCCGCCTCACCGGCCGCCTCTGCGAGATCCGCCCGATCGCCGGCACGCGTCCGCGCGGCGTCGACGAAGCCGCCGACCGCCAGCTCGAAGCCGAACTGCTCGCCGATCCGAAGGAACGCTCCGAACACCTGATGCTCGTCGACCTCGCGCGCAATGACCTCGGCCGCGTCTGCTTACCTGGCTCCGTGAAGGTCCCCGACTATGCGATCGTGGAACGCTACTCCCACGTGATGCACATCGTCTCGCAGGTCGAAGGCCAGCTCGCCCCCGAGAAGGACGCGTTCGACCTCTTCCGCGCCACGTTCCCGGCCGGCACCCTTTCGGGCGCGCCTAAGGTGCGCGCCATGCAGGTGATCTCCGAACTCGAAGGCGAACGCCGCGGCGTCTACGGCGGCGCCGTCGGTTACTTCGGTTTCGATGGCGGCCATGACTCCTGCATCGTCATCCGCACCGCCTCGCTCCGCGACGGCGTCGCCAGCATCCAAGCCGGCGCCGGGGTCGTCGCCGACTCCGTCCCGACTTCCGAATACGAAGAGACCATCAACAAGTCCAAGAGCGTCCTGCGCGCCCTCGGACTCGCCGCCGGCCTGCGCGCCTGAGAAGCCCGCCTGTGCCCAAGTCCAAGCCCAAGAAAAGCGCCACGCCGAAAGCCAAGCCTTCGACGAAAGCCGCTGACAAGGGTCGGACCAAGAAGCCCGTCGCCGCCCAGCCGGAGAAGGCGCCGAAGAAGCCGCCGGTTCCGGCGAAGAAGCCCACGCCCCCGGCGCCCAAGGTTCGCCCTACCCCCATCCCTGTTCCTAGTCGTAGCCCTGTCCCTATCCCTGACAAGGATACCGACCCCACCGAACCGGGCCTGCCGTGGGAGGAATTGTCCACGGAAGAGCGTTCGCCGATCCGTTACTATCTCGACCAGATCGGCAAGACGCCGCTGCTGACGCTCGAGCAGGAGACCGCCCTCGCGCGTCGCGTGCTCAAAGGCGACGAAGCCGCCCGCCAGCAGATGATCCAGGCCAACCTCCGCCTGGTCGTCCGCATCGCCAAGGACTACGATAATTTCGGCCTGTCGCTGATGGACCTGATCAGCGAAGGCAACTTCGGCCTCATCAAGGCCGTCGAACGCTTCGACCCCGACAAGGGCGGCAAGCTCAGCACCTACGCTTCCTGGTGGATCAAACAGGCCATCAAGCGCGCGCTGGCGACGAGCGGGAAGACGATCCGTCTGCCGGTGCACATGGTCGATCGTATCTCGCAGATGCGCCGCGTCACCAACCAGCTCGCCGCCGAACTCGGCCGCGAGCCGCACAACGATGAGATCGCGATGGCGATGGAGATACCGCTCGCGAAGGTCGTGCACATGAAGTCGGTCGCGAACCGCGCCGCCTCGCTCGACCAGCCGGTCGGCGAAGAAGGCGACGCCACCTTGGGCGACCTGGTCAAGGACGAGTCGGAGCGCACGCCTTTCGAGACCCTACGCGGCAAGTCCGACAACGACGAGATCGCCACGATGCTCGCCGCCCTCGAACCCCGTGAGGCCGAGATCCTGACCCACCGCTTCGGCCTGAACGGCGAAAGCCCGCTCACGCTCGAAGAGGTCGGCGAACGCTTCAAGCTGACCCGCGAACGCGTCCGCCAGCTCCAGCAGTCCGCCCTGATGCAGCTCCGCCGCATCATGACCGAGCGTCAGAAGCTGCTGACCCCGGAAGACGTCCGGAAGAACCAACTCTCCGCGGCGCGTTCCGAAGTCCTCGGCGAATTCTTCCGCTCCAAGGGCATCAATCCGAGCGCGCCCAAAGGCCGGACGGAGCGCGACGGTCTCTGACCTGCCTGTTTTTGGCAGGCCGTGTCTAAGTTAGCCCTCCTGGCCTGAGGTTTTTGACCATCCCGCCGCCGTCCTCGGGATGGCAGGGGTCTTGCTTACTTCTAGGCATGATCCTCTCCGACTATAAAGGGGCCAATCTCTTCGATGAGCTCGTCGACGAGCATGGAGCGAGGTCTGGCTCCCAGGATACGGCTGGCTCGGCGTCGATCCGACCAACCGGAAGGTCATCCATGAGGCCTACGTGGCCTCGGCCGTGGGGCGCGATTATCGCGACGCTACCCCCGTGAGCGGCAGTTATTGGGGCGGAGGCGACCGCGAGATGCGGGTCACCGTGCATGTCGAAGCCAAATAACCCAGACAATCGGGATACTCGGACAACAAAAAGGGCCCCGTTGCCGGGGCCCTTAGATCAGCCTCTAATCCGAAGATTAGAAGTTGTAGCGAACGGTGACGGAGGTCTGCTCGGCGACGCTGCTGGAGTCAGCGATCGAGACGGCGACCTGGTACTTCGAGTTCACGTTGTAGGCGAGCTCGTAGACGAAGGAGTCAGCGCTGGCAGAACCACCGTTCTGGGACCAGACGATGCGGCCTTCGAGACCGGCGACGACTTCGTTCAGGGAGCGACGAGCGACGATGCCGAAACCGTCGTTGGAACCAACGAAGGCGGTGGCGTCGATGCCGGCAGCGACGTTCTTGAAGAGGTAACCAACGGTGACGGCGTCAGCACCAGCGGTGTTGAGACCAGCGGTAGCGGAAACCCAGACGTTCGAGGAGCCGACGAGGGCTTCGATCGAGGCGGAGTAGCCGTTGTCGTTAGCGGCGGCGTCAGTGTTGTAGCTGAGGCCAGCGCGGTTGTAGGAGAGACCAGCAGCAGCGGCGCTCTGGGCAGAGGCAGCGGCAGCAAGGGTCGTGAGGGTGAGGATCGGGAGGATGTGCTTCATATGCGTGTTCGTTGGTAGGCACCTCGGTTGAGAAAACAACACTAAAATGCAATTTTGTCGTTTATTCGTCACCTAACCGTCTCAGGCCGATCAGCCCGGAAAACAAAAAGGGCCCCGTTGCCGGGGCCCTTAGATCAACCTCTAATCCGAAGATTAGAAGTTGTAGCGAACCGAGACGGAGGTCTCGTTGGCCTTGTTCTCGCTGTCAGCGATCGAGACGGCGACCTGGTACTTCGAGCCGATGTTGTAGGCGAGCTCGTAGACGAGGGTGTCGACGCTGGCGGAGCCACCGTTCTGGGACCAGACGATGCGGCCTTCGAGACCGGCGATGACTTCGTTCAGGGAGCGACGGAGGGTGATGCCGTAAGCGTCGTTCGAGGAGACGGCGACGGTGGCATCGATGCCAGCGGCGACGTTCTTGAACAGGTAGCCAACGGAGACGCTGTCAGCACCGGCCTTGTCGAGACCAGCGGTAGCGCCGACCCAGACGTTCGAGGAGCCGACGAGGGCTTCGATCGAGGCGGAGTAGCCGTTGTTGCCAGCGGCAGCGTCGGTGTTGTAATTAACACCAGCGCGGTTGTAGGAGAGACCAGCAGCAGCGGCGCTCTGGGCAGAGGCAGCGGCAGCAAGGGTCGTGAGGGTGAGGATCGGGAGGATATGTTTCATAGCGGTGTCAGTATGAACACGAAGGATGACTCAAATCAAGCCCATTTGCCTAATTTCGCCCTTTTGTGCCCAATTAGCGTCTGGCCTTATTCACAAACCCCTGTGAATCATTTTGTTAAATGCTGAATATCAATGACTTAATAGATTGACCTACTTTCATTGGCTCAATTGATAACTTTTGGCGATTCCCCAAATAAATAATCTCTCCTCAGCTTTGAGGCTTAGCCTGCTTGGATTAAGCCCCCGAAACCGACTCCAACCTCAAAGCATCGAACCGCAGCGATCGCCCCCTCTCACTTGCCACCTGGCCAACAAAAAACCCGCCGGGCGAACCAGGCGGGTTTTGGGTCGACCTCGGGGGAGGCTTACTTGCGACGGAACTTCGTGTTGAACTTCTCGACGCGACCGGCGGAGTCCACGAAGCGCTTCTCGCCGGTGTAGGCGGGGTGCGAGTCCATGGTGACTTCACGACGGATGACGAAATGCTCGACGCCGTCGATCACCTTGGTCTCCTTCGACTTCATGGTCGAACGAGCCGGGAATTCGCGGTTCGTGGAGACATCCACGAAGACGACGTTGTTATATTCAGGATGGCCTTCCTTCTTCATAAAATAGGGGGTTTGCTAGGGGTTAGCCCTGACGCGCCTTGTAGCGGGGGTGCGTCTTGTTGATCACGTAGATACGGCCCTTGCGGCGAACTACCTGGCAATTCGGGTGACGCTTCTTCAGCGACTTGAGGGAGGAGGAGACTTTCATGGTCGGGAGAGCCGTTGTAATAACGGCAGGTCGGCCAACAAAGGTAACCTCCGACCGACTGTCAACGGGATTTCCTGTGCTTGTTTAAGGTTTCGTCCGGGCTATCACTATCCCCATGGAACCACGCGTCCGAAACGCCCTCCCGACCGACGTCCGGGCGATCAACGCCATTTATAACCACTACGTCCGGACCAGCACCTGCACCTGGCACCTGACGGAGGAATCCGACGAAGGCCGGCTGGCCTGGCTGAGGGCCCGCACCCCCGCCCACCCCGCCCTCGTCATCGAAATCGAAGGCAAAGTGGTCGGCTGGGGCGCCCTTTCGACCTATAACACCCGCCAAGGCTGGTCCACGACGGTGGAGGACTCGGTCTTCATCGACCACAACCGCCATGGCCAAGGGCTGGGCAAGCTGATGCTCGGCGAGCTGTTGCGGCGGGCCGAAGCCCTCGGGCACGAGTCCGTGATCGCCCGCATCTCCGGCGAACAGACCGCCAGCCGGCGCCTCCACGCTTCGCTCGGCTTCGTCGAAGCGGGCCTGCTGCAGGCCGTAGGACGCAAATTCGGGCAGAAACTCGACTGCGTCTACATGCTGAGGACGTTGCGCCAGCCCTGACCTTGACAGAGCGGAGGCTAACCCTTTGCTCACCTATCCGCTTTAATGCTCAGGTGGTGGAATGGCAGACACGCTGGATTCAGGTTCCAGTGCCCCTAAAGCGTAAGGGTTCAAGTCCCTTCCTGAGCACCAAAAGCAAGACACGACCCCGGCGACCCCGGGGTCGTCCGTCCTACCCGGATCTCATCGTATCGACTAATCCATTACACCCCACCCCTCCCCCTACCCCTACCCCTACTCATTAGTGCCTTCTCCCTATTACTTGGAGGGTTGTCCCCCGCCCGGGAATCCCTCAGGGTAGTCCGAACCCGATGGCGGACCTCTCCACATTGCCCGACGTGCTGCCCTGGCCGTTCATGGTCTGCAGCCGCAAGGGGGAGGTATTGTTCGCGAACCCGCTGGTCGAGCGCACGGTCGGCCGCAAGGTCCAGGTCGGCACCACGATCGACCGACTCTTCCTGGAACTCGAGAACGGCCAGCCGGCCTCGACCCTGCTGCGCTCCGCCGCCCGCTGGTCCGCCTGGAGCGGAATGCTCGAACTGCGCAACGACGACCTCGGCGAACCGATCCGCGCCGCCAAGATCATCCTGCAGCCCGACCCGAAGTTCGACCGCCAGGTCTGGCTGATCTTCGCCGAAGACCCGCAGATCAACGGCACGCCGATCCTCACGCCGCGTTCGGGCATGAGCCTCGCGCGCACGCTCATCGAGAACTCGCCGGACTTCATCATCTTCCGCGACCTGCAGGGACGCATCCTGCACACGAGCCGCAGCCTCGACGAATTTCTTTCGCTGCCCTACCGCGGCTACGGGGCGGACCTCACGCTCGCCGACATCCTTTCGACGAAGACGGCCGAGCAGTTCCGCCAGTTCGACGAAGAAGTCGTCCGCACCGGCCAGCGCGTCCTGCACGCCGTCATGCACTTCGAGACCCAGGACCGCCGCTCGCGGCTCGTCCGCGTGGTGCACGAACGCATCAAGGGCGGCGGCGGCCTGCCGAACGGGCTGCTGACGTTCGCGCTCAACATCACGGAATCGGTCGACGAACATAATCGCCTGCGCATCGCGCTGGAGAAAGCCGAGGAAGTCGCCGCGGCGAAGTGGCAATTCGTGGCCAACGTCACCCACGAGATCCGCAACCCGATCAACGCCATCCAGGGACTCTGCGAGACCAACCTCGAAGCCGCCACGCCGGCGCCGCCCGAAGTCCTCCGCAAGATCCAGTCCTGCGCCCGCGAGCTCGAGGACACGGTGCGCGACGTGCTCGACTTCTCCCGTCTCGACCGCGGCAACGTGACGATCGAGAGCATCCCCTTCAACCCCGTGCGCGCGCTCGAGGAAGTCGTCGCCCAGTTCCAGCACCAGGCCGGCCGCAAAGGCGTCGAGCTGGCCGTCTTGGTGCGCGCCGACACCCCGCAATCCGTGCTGGGCGACCCGATCAAATTCCGCCGCATCATCGCCAACCTCATCGGCAACGCGGTCAAGTTCACCGAAAGCGGCCATGTGCACGCCGAGCTCGACCTCGAGGAACGCAACGGCCGCCTCCGCTCCCTCCTGACGGTCCGCGACACGGGCATCGGCATCCCCGCCGATCGCCTCGAAAGCATCTTCGAACCTTTCACCCAGGCCGACGCCACCACGACGCGTCGCTTCGGCGGCACGGGCCTCGGCCTCACGATCGTCCGCAGCCTGACCCAGGCGATGGACGGCTTCATGAAGGTCACCAGCGAAGTCGGCGTGGGCTCGACCTTCGCGGCCACGGTGATGGTCGAACCGAATCCGGCCCTGGACGCTCCGCCGCAGCCGAACCTCGCCGGCCAGCGGCTCCTCATCGTCGCCGGCCACCCCCGCGTCCGCCAGTGGTTCGCCGATACGCTTTCCTTCTGGGGCGCGACCTGCGTCCAGACGGCGACTTACGACGAAGCCGAAGCCCTCTGGGCCGCCGCGGCCGCCGCCGAAGAACCTTTCGATCGGGCCATCATCGACCTGCCCGATGACGTCAACCCGCGGCTCCCAGCTTTCCCTCGCGAGCAGGTGATCCTGGTGACATCCTCCGAAGTCGAGTTCCGCAGCCAGGCCCAGCTCTTCCGGCCGGTCACGCTCACGGCCCTCTGGACGCGTTTCAGCACCATCCCCCCGACGCTCGACGACGCCGAACCCGCCGTCGGAAGCCTCCGGGCCAGCCGCCGCCTCCGCGTCCTGCTCGCCGAAGACAACGAGGTCAACCGCGAGGTCGCCAGCGCCCGCCTCCGCCGCGCCGGGCACGAAGTCAGCGCGACGGTCGACGGCTCCGCGGCGCTCGACCTCTGGCGCACCAAGGAGTTCGACGTGGCGATCCTGGACATCCAGATGCCCATCATGGACGGCCTTTCGGTCGCCGCCGCGATCCGTGCCGAGGAACAGGCCCGCGGCCGCCGCCGGACCGCCCTCCTCGCCCTGACGGCGATGACCCAGGAGCTCGACCGCGCCCGCTGCGAGGCCGCCGGCTTCGACGCCTACCTCGCCAAACCCGTCCGCGGCGCCGAACTGCTGGAGAAACTTGAACTGCTCTCGGCCAGCCAGGAGGCCGACCTCAACCGGATCCGGGACGACGAGTTCGGCGCCCACCTCGAAGCCGCCGAGGCCGAGGACGCCGAGGACCTTCGCGCCGCGGCCCGGGCCTTCCTCCGGCACGCGGACGACATCATCGCCCGCCTCTGCGCCGCCCGGGACGGCGGCGATGCGGACGCCCTCGGGCGCGAGGCCCACGGGGCCAAAGGCATGCTGTCCCTGATGGCCTGCGCCGGCCTTGCCCGCCTGGCCAACCAGATCGAGCGCCAGCCCAGCGAGAACACCGCCCGGGCCCGGACCGAAGAACTCATCGACGGCTTGCGGAAGCTACGTCTGACGCTACAGTCTCGGACAGACCTGAGCGCTGATGCCCAAGCCGAAACTCAAACCCGAGATCAAGACTGAGTCGCTGGTCTCGGCGGCTCCCAAGTGGAACGTCGTCGTGCTCAACGATCCGATCAACTACCAGGCCTACGTGGTCATGGCGTTCATGAACGTCCTGCGGATCGGTGCGCCCGAAGCCAAGAAGCTCATGCGCGCCATCCACGCCGAAGGCCGCGCCACGGTGTGGACCGGCGACCGCGAGCGCGCGGAGATGCTCTCGCTCGAGCTCCAGCAGTGGCACCTCAACTCCTTGCTCGAACAGGATGGCTGAGCTCCGCCTCACGATGACGAAGGAGGCGCGCACGGTCCTCACCGACCTGCTCCGCCTCATCGCCCCCGCCGCCGCGCGCGTGACGGTCAACCGCGCCAACGTGCCCGCGGCCGACGAGGAGATCGCCGGCTTCTGGGTCGAGACGCTCACCGCGCAGGCCTCCGAGGAGGCCCGCCTGCTTTCCGTCGCCTTCGCCAGCGCCAAAGGCGATCCGGCCGTGATCGTGCTCCCCAACGAAGCCCAAGCGCTCGCTTTCCTCCGCGCCCTCTCCGCCGTGCGCCTGGCCCTCCGCGACCTGGTCTTCGCCGACATCACGGACGCCCAGTTGGAGAGCGCCGAAGACCTCGACGACGATTCCCTGCCGACCGAGCAACGCCACGCCCTGGCCTGCTATGCCTGCTTCGGGCTGCTCCAGCAGTCGCTCATCGCGCAGCTGAACCCGGAAGCCTTCGATTGAGCGACGAAATCGGTTGAAGGTCCGGCGGCGACCCGCAACAAAAGGCCCGTGACCAGCGGCCTGCTCAGTTTCTTCTCCGCCCTCGGCGCCTTCGCCCGCCAGCTCGCCGCCCTGCCGCGTCCGCGGTTCTTCCCTTTCACCGGCGTCCTGCGCGGCATGGACGGACCGACCTTCCGCGCCGACACCGTCGCCGGATTGAACGTCGCGCTGCTCGCGTTCCCGATGTCGATGGCCTTCGCGATGAAGGCCGGCCTGCCCATCTGGTGCGGACTCGTCGGTTGCGGCGTCGCGGCCGCCGTCGCCCCGCTCTTCAGCGGCTCCGCGAATCTCTCCGCCGGACCGACCAACGCCTCGGCGGCGCTCTTGCTCGGTTCTTTCGCCACGCTCGGGGCGATCACGCCGGAACTGCGCGCTTCGGCCCTCCCCACGCTGGTGCTCATGACCGGCGTGTTCCTGCTGCTGGCCTCCTGGCTGCGACTCAGCGGCTTCGCCGACTTCGTCCCGCGCACGGTGATCTCCGCTTACATCGCGGCGGCCGCCCTGCGCGTCATCGCGCTGCAGCTGCCCACGGCGCTCGGCATGCCGGGCGAGCACGCCGGCGATTCGCTGCCGGAAGTCCTGTGGCACGCCGCCCGCATGGGGCGCACGCTCATCAACCCGGAGCTGGGACTCGCGCTGATCACGAGCGTGGCGTATTTCCTCCTGCGTCCGAAATACGGCGCAGGTAAGGCCATCCTCGGCGCGGTCATGGTCGCGACCTTCGGCGCTATCCTCGCCCAGAACGTGGCGCACGCGCAAGGCAGCCGCGCCGACCTCGTCGGCTACGTCGGTCAGGCCGCCCAAGCCGGGGCGGCGCTCCACCTGCCCGACTTCTCGGCCCGCACGCTCTCGACGCTCTTCTCGCCCGCCCTCGCGCTCGCGGTGCTCGTCGTCATCGAAGGCACCGCCAACGCGCGCGCCTCGGCCCTCAAGACCGGCCGCCCGTCCGACCTCCACCAGGAAGTCTACGGCCTCGGGATGGCCAATCTCGTCTGCGCCTTCACCGGCGGCATGGCCGCCTCGGGTTCGATCAGCCGCTCCGCCCTCAACGTCGCCAGCGGCGCCCGTACGGCGCTGGCCTCGCTGCTCTGCGGCGTGTTCATCCTCGGCGCGCTCTTCCTCGCGCGGCCGGTGGTGGCCATCGTGCCGCTCTCGACGCTGGCGATCCTCGTCATCCTCGCGGAGATCGAGCTCGCCAACCTTTCCGCGGTGAAGCTGATCCTGAAGTCCGGCGCGCAGGACCGCACGGTCTTCCTCGCGACCTTCGCGACGGCGCTCCTCGCGCCCCTCGACGTCGCGATCTTCCTCGGCACGGCGGTCGCGGTGGCTTTCTACCTGCGCCAGACGTCCACGCCGGAGGTCGTCGAATACGACTTCTCTGAGACCGGCGAATTACGCGAACGCCCGAAGGGCCAGGCATCGACGGGCATCTCGATCCTCCACGTCGAAGGTAGCTTGCACTTCGGCGCGACCCAGGCCTTCCACGAACACCTGCGCCGCGCCTCGGCCGATCCCAACCTGAAGGTCCTCGTCCTGAAGTTCCGCGAAGCGCTCCACCTCGACGCCAACGGCGTGCTGCTCCTGCGCGACCTGGCCGAGACGCTGAAGTCCGACGGGCGCCACCTGATCCTCTGCGAAGCGAAGGCCGACACGATGCGCATCATCGTCAACGCCGGCCTCGACCAGGCGGTCGGTGCGGAGAACGTCTTCCCGTTCGACGAAGCCCAGCCGAACCTCGCGCTGGCCAAAGCTGTGCGCCGGGCCCGTGACCTCGCGGGCGGTGGCAACGCGGTCCTCCGCATCGTGACGGCCCCGCACCCCGAACTCCCCCGCCCGGCCTCGGCCGCCGGCGAGGACTGGCAAATCTGAGCAGGCCGGCGGTTTTCCGAGCAAGGTCCGTCCGAGCTTGTCCGTTTTACGGCGGTTTATGAATTCTGGCTTGAAGCCCGCCCCCGGACTCCCCCTTTTGGGGTGGTCTGTTCTCCGGAAAAGACACCCTCTTCTTCTCTCACCATGAGCCACTACAGCGAAATCCAAAAGCACCTCGGCACCGAAGCCGAAAACCTCCTCGGGTTTAACAACCCGAAGATCAAGAAGGACCAGATCCATTCCCCTCGCGCGGATTGGGTCGACCACGCCTTCTCCGCCTCGGATCGCAATAACCGCGTCCTGGCCAACCTGCAGCGCCTCTACGGCTCCGGCC
>CANKZO010000006.1 GCA_947488485.1 Opitutia bacterium
TGTCGATGATGTTGATGCGATGGTCGATGTTCGCGAAATGGCCTTCCTTGGTCTTCCAGCCGGCGGAGATGGCGGCCGCGGTGATCGTGATGCCACGCTCGCGCTCCTGCTCCATCCAGTCGGTGGTGGCGGTGCCGTCATGGACTTCGCCCATCTTGTGCACCACGCCGGTGTAGAAGAGGATGCGCTCCGTGGTGGTCGTCTTGCCGGCGTCGATGTGCGCGGCGATGCCGATGTTGCGCGTGTGCTCGAGCGGAAACGCGCGGTTGGCGGAATTGAATTCGGAAAGTTTGGCCATGGTCGGAACCGGTTACGGGCTGCGGAAATTACCTGCGGATTACCACTTGAGGTGGGCGAAGGCACGGTTGGCCTGGGCCATCTTGTGCGTCTCTTCGCGCTTCTTCACCACGTTGCCGGTGTTGTTGTAAGCGTCGACGAGTTCGGCGGCGAGGGCTTCGGACATCGTGGTGCCCTTGCGGCCGGCGGCGGCGGCGGCGACCCAGCGCAGCGCGATGCTGTTCTGGCGCTCAGGAGAGACTTCGACCGGGACCTGGTAAGTGGCGCCACCGACGCGACGGCTCTTCACTTCGAGCTTCGGGCGGCAGTTCTCGAGGGCGCCGAGCATCAGCTCGACGGGGTTACCCTTCATCAGCTTCTCGCTGACCTTCTCGATCGCGCCGTAGACGATGCCCTGGGCGATGGACTTCTTGCCGGACTTCATCACGACATTGATGAGCTGGCTGATGAGGGGGGAGCCGTAACGGGCGTCCGGGAGATGGGCGCGCTTGGCTGCTTTGCGACGACGAGACATGGTCTGAGAGGTGTTAGGGTCGGAAACGGATTAGGCCTTCTTTTCCTTCGGGCGCTTGACGCCGTACTTGGAACGGGAGCGACGACGCTTCTCGACGCCGGAGCAGTCGAGGGGGCCGCGGACGATGTGGTAGCGCACGCCGGGGAGATCCTTCACGCGGCCGCCGCGGACGAGGACGACGGAGTGCTCCTGGAGCTTATGGCCTTCGTCGGGGATGTAGGAGATGACCTCCTGGCCGTTGGTCAGGCGGACCTTGGCGACCTTACGCTGGGCCGAGTTCGGCTTCTTCGGCGTGCGGATCATGACCTGCACGCAGACGCCGCGGCGGAAGGGCGAGTTGTTCAAGGCAGGCGATTTCGACTTCGCCTTGGGTTGGACACGCGGTTTACGGACGAGCTGGTTGATGGTAGGCATGGACCTCGGTAAATAGGGAAAAGAGGGTTTGGGCATAGGGGTCGAGGCCCCTCATGCAAGAGGAAAGTGCGGGGATTTTAAGGTTTCTTTACTCCCCTCCCGGCGGCACCCCCCTCCGGATTTTTTTGGCGGGACAATTTCGAGCCCCCTGCCATTACTCAAACCCCGCCCATGCCCCCCGACCGCCTGACCGCCACCCTGCTCCTCGGAGCCTTCTGCCTGACCGGTCTGGCCCAGACGGCCGCCCCACCCTCCCCCCCTCCCCTGAGCGCCGTCAGCAAGGAAGAAGCCGAAGACGCCGAAATCATCGTCCTCGCCGGCCTTCCTCAGCTTAAAGAAAAGGAGGCTATCCTCAGTTACGCCCGCCAGACCTATGTGAAAGCCGACCTGATCAAGGACAAGGCCCTGCTCCAGATCATCCGCCTTTCCCTGTCCAAATTAGAGGATCAGCCCGAAAAATCGGCCCAAATCCTCCAAGAACACCTGAATCAGCTGTCCGAATACTTCACCAAGGAAGGCATGGCCGCCCAAGCCGCAGGCAAGATGGACGACGCCCTCCGCCTGGCGCAGGTAGCCGTCCGCTGCAACCCGGGGAGTGCTAAGTCTAAGTTGTTCTTCGCCAACTTCTTACACTCAGTCGCTGGTCGGACGGACGATGCGATCCAGACCCTCCAGCATGGCCTGAACTTCCTCCCGGTCGAGGACCCGCTGACCAAGGACTATCTGGAGCGCTACTTCCAACTACTCCAGGCCCGGGAGCGCGACCAAGAGGTCATCGAAGTCAGCCTGAAACTGCTGAATGATACTAAAAATATCTCCAGCAACATGCGGGAGGTCCTCTCCCTCTCCGCCGCCACTTCGCTGTACTGGACGGGCAAATACCCGGACGCGGTCAACCTCCTCAATTCCAGCGGCCTGGACCGGCTCCCCAGCGGCCTGCTCCTCAAAGCCCGGGCGCTCTTCGAGGGCGGCAAGACCCGCGAGGCCATCAGCCTGCTCGAATCCAAATCGTCCGCCTTCACCGGCGCGGCCCGGGATGCGGTGCTCTCGCAACTGACCCGCTACCACATCCTTCTCGGGCAGAGCCGCATCGCCCTGTCCGTCAATCAGGAGCGCATCGAGATCGATGAAGCCGCCTTCTTCCCGCAGATCCAGAAGCTGCATCTGCTCGACCGCGTCGGCCTGAAGGAGGAATTCGACAAGCAGCTGAAGCTGATCTTCACCCGCTACGCGACGAACTCCGCCGCGATGCTCGCGCTCGCCAATTTCGCGGCCGAGAAAGGTTACTCGGAACTCACCGGCGCGATCGCCATCGCCGCCGACCAGCAAGGCTTCGAACGCGTGACCTTCGCGGTGCTCCACCTCGAAGCCCTGGTCCGAGGTCCGGATCCGAGCCAGGCGATCACGCAGTATCAGCAGATCGTCTCCGCCGACCGCACCTACTTCAAGGCGAAGGAGCCGCTCGTCCTCGCGCTGCTCGGCATCGCGCACCACGCGCGGGCGAAGCCCGACGCCAAGTCCGCCAAGATCGACCGCGACACCGGCAACCGCTACCTCGAAGAGTTCCTCAAGGCCAAGGACCTCGGCCCCGAAGCCTACCGCTCCGTCGGCCGCCACCTGCGCGCGATCCGCGCCGGCGAGCCCGCGGTCCGCATCCTCGAAGCGGGCGCCGCCAAGCACCCGCGCCATTCGCAACTGCGCGCGGATTACATCTCGGCCCGCATCCTCGCTGGCCAGACCGAGGCCTACGGCACGCGTCGTTCCGTCGCCGACGAACTGGAGACCTTGCTGACGCTGCGCCGGCCTTCGCCGCTCATCTGGCAGGATGCCGGTTCGTGGCTCCGCACGGAATCGAAGCTGCCGCCCGAACGTCTGCGCAAGCTGCAGGCCGCGTGCGACTCCCTCATGCGCAGCAACCTCGACCCCGAAGCCCTCGCCGGATTCTAAGTCGCCGATGGACCTCGCGCGCCGCCGCTCCGAGCTCATCGCCGAGCTCGAACCTTTCTCCGACCACCACGAACGCTTCCAGTACGTGATCGACCGGGCGAAATCCGCGCCGGCGCTCCCGGCCGACCTCAAGCTCGAGGCCTTCCTCATCGAAGGCTGCACGTCCAACCTCTGGCTGGTCCCGTCGCTCGACGACGGCGTCTGCCATTTCCGTTGCGACGCCGATTCGCTCATCACGAAGGGCGTCGCGAGCCTGGTCTGCGAGTTCTACGACGGCGCCTCGCCGGCGGAGGTCGCGGCGACCGACGCCGATTTCCTTTCGGCCGTGGGCATCACCCAGCACCTCTCCCCGAACCGCCGCAACGGCCTCACGAACCTGGTCGGCAAGATCCGCGCTTTCGGCCGGCTCACCGCGGGTTCCTGATAAGCCCCATCGGCGGGGCTTAAGAAGCGGGATATGCGTGCTTGGGATTTGCGCCGGGGACGAAGGCGGATGAGATGACGGCATGAGCGAGCCGGAAGCCTCCGTACCCGACCGACGTCTGTTCGGGCTGTGCCTGCTCACGCTGGCGTGGTCGGTGCTCGTGCTCCAGGCCGGCGGCTTCACGACCAGCATCCAGGCGGGCATGGCCTTCCTGGACTGGCCGCTCTCCAACGGCTCCATCAATCCCCCGGGCTGGCTCACGGAGATCGACAAGTTCGCCGAACACTCGCACCGCCTCGCGGCCACGGGCCTAGGCCTGCTCTGCGTGGTCATCGCCGTGGCGCACCGCCTGCTCGAGACGCGGCCCGTCGTCCGCCGCGCGGCCTACGCGCTCGTGGGCCTGGTCTTGCTGCAAGGCCTGCTCGGCGGCCTGCGCGTGCTCCTCGACCAGCTCAACCTCGGCGGCGATGGCAACTTCAAGGCCGCGGCCTTCGCCGTCGGCCACGCCGTCAACGCCCAGCTCACGCTCGCGCTCCTCGCCTTCATCGCCCTTGCGCACAGCGCCGCCTGGCATCGCGCCGGCCGCGGCGAAGACCCGGCGCCCTTCCACGCCGGCCGCTGGGCGGCGGGCCTGACGCTCGCGGTCATCGTCGGCGGCGCGGTGATGCGCCAAGGTCGCTTCACCGCCTGGGTCACTTCCCCCGAACAGGGCCTCTTCCTTCCTTCGATCGGCGACGGCCTGGTCTGGTGGGTCAATCTCGCCCACCGCGGCGGCGCCTTGCTGGCGGCCTCGGCCGTGCTCTTCTTCGCCTACCGGCTGGCCCGTCACGGCTTCCCGTTCCTGCGCTGGGCCACCCTCGTCGCCTTGGTGGGCCTGCAGGTACTCCTCGGCATCCTGAGCCTCCGACTCTACGACAACCCGCACGTCCGCACCGTCCACCTCGTCGTGGGCGCCGCGCTGTTCTCCTCGCTCTGCGCCGCGGTCGCCCTCGCGCATCGCCGCGCCCGGACCGACGTCGCTTGAGCCGGCGCGACGGATTTGCCTTTAACCCTGCGCGTAAACCCGCCACGACAAGACCGATGAGCGAACGCGCCGGATCCGTGCCTGCCGCCTACTGGGAGCTGACCAAGCCCCGGCTGTCGTTCCTCTCCGTCCTGACCTCGCTCGCCGGTTATTTCTGCAGCGCGCCCACGCAGCCGACCGACGCCAAGGTGCTCGTCTCCCTCGCCCTCGGCACGGCCCTCGCGGCCGGCGGCTGCGGTGCGGTCAATATGTGGTGGGAGAGCGACGCGGACGCGAAGATGGAGCGCACGCGCAACCGTCCGATTCCCGCGGGGATCATCCGCCCCGGCGCCGCCCTGCTCTTCGGGATGCTCCTGCTCACCGCGGGAGTCACCTTGGTCTGGCTCGGCGCCAACCCGCTGGCTGGCGCGCTCACGGCCGCGACCGCCTTCTCCTATCTGTTCCTCTACACGCCGCTCAAGACGCTGACCTCCTGGTGCACGCTCGTCGGTTCACTGCCGGGCGCGATCCCGCCGATCATCGGCACCGCGGCCAAACTCGGCCATATCGACCACATGGGCTGGCTGCTCTTCACGCTGCTGTTCTGCTGGCAGATTCCCCACTTCATGGCCCTCGCGGTGATGTGCCGGGAAGACTACGCCCGCGGCGGCTTCAAGGTCGCCACGGTCGACGATCCTTCCGGCCGTTCGGCCTCGATCTGGGCGCTGGCCTTCATCCTCCCGATGATCGTCGTGGCCGGCTCGATCGCCACGCACTTCTTCCCCGACTGGACCAGCCCCTACGTCTGGGTCTCCTTCCTGGCCGGCGCCTGGTTCTTCAAACTCACCCTGGAGTTCGCCCTGCCCCAACGTCGGGCCGCGGTCGCGAAACCGCTCTTCATCGCCTCGATCCTCTACCTGCCGGTCGTCCTGTTGACTCTGACGCTCAACCGGCTTTTCTGAGCCCATGGACGCCCGCGCCGCCAAGCAGACACTGCGCGCGGAACTGAAGGCCCGCCGCACCGCGCTGACATCACGGGAACTGCAGGTCGCAGGCGACGCGACGGCCCGATTGATCACGCAGCTCCCCGAATGGAAGCAGGCGAAGACGGTCTGTCTCTACGCGTCCTTCGGCGGCGAGCTGCCGACCGACGCCCTCCTCGCGCTGGCCCTGCTCGAAGGCAAACGGCTCCTGCTGCCACGCGTGACCAACAAGACGACGCTCACGCTGCATGAGGTCTCCGACCTCGGCGCGCTCCAGCCGTCCCGCCTCGGCATCCGCGAACCGAAGCCCTCCGCGCCGGTGGCGACGCTGGCCGACGCCGGCCTGATCCTCGTCCCGGGCCTGGGCTTCGACGGGGCCGGCCGCCGGCTCGGCTTCGGCGGCGGCTTCTACGACCGGTTGCTGGCCAAGCCGCCCCGCAAGACCTTCCTGCTCGGCCACGCGCATGCCTTCCAGGTGATCCCGCGGCTGCCCGACGAGCCGCATGATATTAAAGTTAAGGCGGTGGCCACCCCGCAGGGCGTGATTCGCTGCCGAGTGCGCTAGCAGGTTTGCCAAGCGGGACGATTCGTGTCCGATGGAGGGTCCGATGTCCGCCCCCCGCCCAGACGCGATCCGCCTTCGCGGCGTCCGCCAGAACAACCTGAAGGGCTTCGACGTCGACATCCCGGTCGGCAAGCTGGTCGTGGTCACGGGCCTCAGCGGTGCGGGCAAATCCTCTTTGGTCTTCGACACGCTGCACGCCGAAGGGCAACGCCGCTACGTCGAGACGTTCAGCCCTTACGTCCGCCAGTTCCTGGAACTCCTCCCTTCGCCGGCCCTCGATTCCGCGGAGAACGTCCGTCCGTCCGTCGCGATCAAGCAAGGCAACGCGGTCCGCACGTCGCGCTCGACGGTCGGCACGATGACGGAGCTCTGCGACTGGTTCAAAGTCTGGTTCGCCCATCGCGCCGACCTCGTCGATCCCGCCAGCGGCCAGGTCATCGTCCCGCGCGGCCCCGACGCCGCGTGGACGGATTCGCTCGCGCGTTTCCCGGGACAGTCGCTCTCGCTCGCGTTCGCGGTCGCCAAGCCGGAATCGCTGGGCTGGCCGACCATCGCCGAAGAATTCGCCAAGGCGGGCTTCAACCGCGCCTTCGCCGCCGGCCGACGTATCCGGCTGACGGAGGACGAGATCCCTGCCGACGCAGCCGAACTGCTCGTGATCCAGGATCGCGTGACGATCTCCGCCGACCAGGCGTCGCGCTTCCATGAGGCGGCCCTCGCGGCCTTCCGCCTCGGCGGCGCCCGCCTCCGCCTGCTCGACGACCAGGGCAACGAGCTTTCGCGTTACAGCGAGGTGCTCGAATCGCCGGTCGACGGACGGAAGTTCCGCCCGGCCTCGCCCGCGCTCTTCTCCTTCAATTCTCCCGTCGGCGCGTGTCCGGAGTGCCGCGGCTTCGGCCGCGTCATCGGGCTGGACTGGCAGAAGATCATCCCGAACCCGGCGCTGACGCTCGCGGAAGGCGCGATCGCCCCGTTCCAAGGGACGGTCTACGGCGAATCGCAGAAGGACCTGACGCGCGCCTGCCGCAAGGCGGGCATCCCGATGGACGTGCCGTGGAAGAAACTCTCCGCAGCGCATCGTAAATTCGTCGAGCACGGCGAGCCGGGCTACGTCCAGGGTTCCTATGATTCGATGTGGTATGGCGTGCGCGGTTTCTTCCGCTGGCTGGAAGGCACGACCTACAAGATGCACGTGCGGGTCTTCCTCTCCCGCTGGCGTGCCTACGAATCCTGTCCGAAATGCCATGGAAAGCGCTTCCGCGAAGAATCCCTCTTCTGGCGCTGGCAGGGTAAGTCGCTCCCGGAACTCTATGCTTCGCCGGTGTCGGACCTGCGCGCGATGCTGGCGCCGCTCGCGCCGAAGGACTCCCGCCATCCGGCCGACCACGCGCTCGAGGCCATCCTCGCGCGCCTCGGCTACCTCGAAGCGGTCGGCCTCGGCTACCTCGCGCTCGATCGCTTGTCCCGCACGCTCTCCGGCGGCGAAGTCCAGCGCGTCAACCTGACCTCCTGCCTCGGCGCCTGCTTGGCGGATACGGTCTTCGTCCTCGACGAGCCGAGCGTCGGCATGCACGCCCGCGACCTGTCGCGGATGGTGGGCATCCTCCGCAGCCTCGTCGAACAGGGCAACACGGTGGTGGTGGTCGAACACGACGAGTCCGTGATGCGCGCCGCCGACTGGCTCATCGAGATCGGCCCGCGGCCCGGCGCCGAAGGCGGCCATCTCCTCTACCAAGGCGTCCCGAAAGGCATCCTGAAGGTCAAGGATTCGGCCACGGGCAACTGGCTCTCCGGCCGCCGCACGCCCGAGACGCGTACGCCGCGTCCGATCGGCGACACGACTCCTCGGCTCCGCGTGAGCGGCGCGACGGTCAACAATCTCCGCGACTTCAGCTGCTCGATCCCGCTCGGCCGCATGGTCGGACTCTGCGGCGTCTCGGGCTCAGGCAAGTCCACGCTGCTCCACCAGGTCATCGGCCGACGCGACCCGGAATCGGGCGACGAAGCGACGGAACTGAAATGGGTGAAGTTCGACAAGGAGCCGGCGGAGGTCGCGCTCGTCGACCAGTCCCCGGCGACCCGCACGCCGCGCTCCAACCCGGCGCTCTACGTCGGAGCCTGGGACGCGATCCGCACGCTGCTCGGCAACTCTCCGGAAGCGAAGGCCGCCGGGCTCACGCCCTCGCACTTCTCCTTCAACGCCGGCGAAGGCCGCTGCGAACGTTGCGGCGGCGCAGGCTGGGAGACCGTCGAGATGCAGTTCGTCTCGGACGTCGCGCTACCCTGCCCGTCCTGCAACGGCAAACGCTTCCGCGACGAGGTGCTCAGCTTCCATTATGACGGCAAGTCCGTCGGCGACCTGCTCGCGATGTCCGTCACCGAGGCGCGCAAGTTCCTCGGCGAACGCACGCCCGCCTCCGCCCAGCTCGCCTGCCTCGAAGAAGTCGGCCTCGGCTACCTCTCGATGGGCCAGCCGCTCACGACGCTCTCCGGCGGCGAAGCGCAGCGCCTCAAGCTGGTCCGCTACCTTTCCAAGATCGACGCCCGCAAGAGCGGCGCGCTGCTGCTTCTCGACGAACCCACGACCGGCCTGCACCGCGAGGACGTGTCCCGCTTGGTCGGCTTGCTGCATCGCCTGACTGAAGCCGGCCACTCGCTCATCGTGGTGGAACACCACCTCGACGTGCTGAAGTCCTGCGACTGGCTGCTTGAGATGGGCCCGGAAGCCGGCCCGGCCGGCGGACGCCTCGTCGCCGAAGGCACGCCCGCGGAAGTCGCCCAGGCCGGCACGGTGACGGGTCGCTTCCTCGCCCAAGGGGACGACGCCTTCGCCTCCGCCTCGACGACGCCGAGCAAACCCCGCCCGACCTCGATCAGCCTCCGTGGTGCCCGCGAACACAACCTGAAGGACGTCTCGCTCGAAATCCCGCACGGCTCGCTGACGGTCATGACCGGCGTCTCCGGCTCCGGCAAATCCTCCCTGGCCTTCGACATCCTCTTCGCCGAAGGCCAGCGCCGGTTCCTCGAGTGCGTCTCGGCCTACGCGCGCCAGTTCGTCGAACAGCTTCCCAAGCCCGACATCGACTCGCTCACGGGCCTGCCGCCCACGGTCGCCATCGAACAGCGCGTGACGCGCGGCTCCGCGAAGTCCACCGTCGCGACGGTCACCGAAGTCGCCCAATACCTCCGCGTGCTCTTCGCGCGCGCCGGCGTCCTGCACAGCCCGACGACGGGAGAACCGCTGGAAGAGATGACCGAAGACGCGGTCGTCCGCCTGGTCGCCAAGCAGGCGAAGTCATTGAAGAAGGGCTCGCTGCTCATCGCCGCCCCGCTCGTCCGCGCTCGCAAGGGCCACCACCGTCCGCTCGCCGAGTGGGCCGAGACGAAAGGCCTGCGCCATCTCCGCTGCGACGGCAAGCTGCTCAAGGTCGACGGCTTCGAAGGCCTCGACCGCTATTCCGAACACGACGTCGACGCGGTCTTCGGCGAACTCCGCGCCGACGGACTCATCCTCCTGCCGGACGAGACCGAAGAGTCCGGCGAGAAGGCGCTCCGCACGCTCGTGCGCCAGGTGCTTTCGGCCGGCAAGAACGCCTGCGTGCTCCTCGCCGCTGATGGCCGGCAGGTCGCCTATCTGTCGACTTCGCGCAGCGACCCCGCCACCGGCGAATCTTTTCCCGAAGTCGATCCGAAGCATCTCTCCTGGAACTCGCCGCGCGGCTGGTGTCCGGACTGCCGCGGCCACGGCCTCGAGGTCACGACGTTCTCCTCCGACGAAGAAGAGTCGATCAATGAGAATGCGATCGCCGACCGCGTCGGCGAAGCGGTCTGCCCGACCTGCCATGGCGAACGCCTCGGCCCGATCGGCCGCTCGGTGAAACTCGCCGGTCCGAAGGGACGCTCGTTATCCCTGCCGGGCCTGCTACGCCTGCAGCCCGACGAATCCCTCGCGTTCCTTTCCGGCCTCAAGCTCGAGGCCCGCGAGAAAGCCATCGTCGGCGCCCTCCTGCCCGAGATCGCCGCGCGCCTGCGCTTCCTCGACTCGGTCGGCCTCGGCTACCTCGCGCTCGACCGCGGCGCCGACACGCTCTCCGGCGGCGAAGCCCAACGTATCCGCCTCGCGGCGCAGCTCGGCTCGACGCTTTCCGGCGCGCTCTACGTGCTGGATGAGCCGAGCATCGGCCTGCATCCGCGCGACAACGACCGCCTCATCGGTTCGCTCAAGGGCCTGCGTGACCGCGGCAACACGGTCTTGGTCGTCGAACACGACGAAGACACCATGCGTGCGGCCGACCTGGTCGTCGACATGGGCCCGGGCGCCGGCGTCCACGGCGGCGAGATCGTCGCCCAGGGCACCGCGGCCGCGCTCGAGAAGCGCGCCGACTCCGTCACGGGCCGCTTCCTGAAGGAAGCCATCCCGCACCCGCTCCGCGGTTCGCGTCGACCGATCGCCGGTAAAGGGGCGCCCGCCGAGTGGGTCCGCCTCAAGAACGCTTCGCTACGCAACCTCAAGGGCTTCGACGTGCAGATCCCCGTCGGCCGCCTGACGGTCGTGTGCGGCGTCTCCGGCGCCGGCAAGTCCACGCTGGTCACCGACCTCCTCGCCCCGGCGATCCGCGCGGCGATCTCGAAGAAGAAGGATGGCGTCACGGGCAAGGAGGCGCTCACCGCCGTCTCCCACGAAGGTAAGCCGGCCTTCACGACGCTGTCCGGACTCAAGGGCTTCCGCCAGCTGGTGGTCGTCGACCAGGAGCCGATCGGCAAGACGCCGCGCTCGACGCCGGCGACTTATATCGGCGCCTGGGACCTGATCCGCGAACGGCTCGCTTCGCTCCCGGAAGCCGCCATCCGCGGTCATGGCGCTGGCTTCTTCTCGTTCAACACTTCCGGCGGACGTTGCGAAGCGTGCTCCGGCGCGGGCCGCATCAAGCTCGAGATGAGCTTCCTGCCCGACACCTACGTGCCGTGCGAAGAATGCGCCGGCACCCGTTACGGCTCGGCCGCGAAAGCGATCCGCTGGAACGGCAAGTCCGCCGCGGATCTGCTGGCGATGACGTTCGAGGAAGCCGCAGCGTTCCTGTCGTTCGATGCCAAACTGGGCGACCTTTGCGGACTGATGGTGAAGACCGGCCTGGGCTACCTCACGCTCGGCCAGAGCAGCCCGACGCTCTCCGGCGGCGAAGCCCAGCGTCTGAAGCTCGTCAGCGAACTCGCCCAAGGCCTGCCAACCTTCCGCGAGCGTTCGCGTGGCGAGATCCGCCCCAACCTCTACATCCTCGAAGAGCCGACCATCGGGCTGCACCAATCGGACTGCCGTCGCCTGATCGAACTCCTCCACGCGCTCGTCGACCAAGGACATACGGTCGTGGTGATCGAGCATCACCCTGACGTGATCGCCGAAGCGGACTGGGTCCTCGAGATCGGTCCGGAAGGCGGCAACGCCGGCGGGGAACTCGTGCACGCCGGCGACCCGGAATCCCTCGCCAAGCTGAAGCGTTCGCCGACGGCGCCCTCCTTGCGCCTGACGCTCGAACGGGGCAAAGTCCCCCGAATTGGCTGAAGCGGCGATAATCCGTCGCGGAAGGTGATGTTCTTTTGACCAATCCGGGCGGGGCGGCATCCTCTGCTCGTTCCCACGATGGCCAGCCAACCCACCCCTCCTAAGAAGCCCGCGCCCATCCTCGCCCATCGGCGGAGCCAGTCGAACTGGCCGATGCTGCTCATCGGGGGCGCCGTCCTCGCGGCGGTCGGCTGGTTCGTATGGCAGAACACACGGCGCCCGCCCGAGGTCGTCGTGGTGAAGGAAGTGCCGAAAGCCGTCGAAGCCCCGAAGGTCGTCGAGCCGGAGACGAAGCCGGTCGCCGTCGTCGAGCCCAAGACCGTCACGCCCGTCGCGCCGCCCAAGATGGCCGAAGTCCCGAAGGCGGAGCCGGTCGTCGCGCCGGTGGTCGTCGAAAGCAAACCCTACGTCTTCGCTGGCGCCGCCTTGAACGATCCGAAGCTGCCGCTCCTCCTCGTCGCGGACGCGCGGGAGCGTCTCAAGGATGGCAAGTGGGAGGATCATCTGGTGCGGCTGCAGAAGGGCCTGCTGCCCGCGCTCGTGGCGACATCTTCGACGGACGGCGTCGAACGGCATAACCGCCTCTGGGAAAGCCGGGCCTTCGCGCTCGGCATGACCCAGGCCCTCTTCATCCGCCGCGTCGGCGCGGAGAACCTGCGCACGGCGGCCCAAGGCGGCGAGCAGCTGCCCGCCCTGCTCGCGGAACTGCTCGGCCGACCCGACCTGCTCGAGAAATTCGCGCTCACGCTCAAGGCCGAGGATGATGCGACCGAAGCCCTGCGCGTCTGGGCGCGGCTCGCGGCCGACGACACCCCGGCCCAGCTGGGTCGCTACGACAATCTCCAGATCGCCTGCGCGCTCGTCTTCGACCAGCCGCTCCGCTGGTCCCGCTTCGACGGCGGCGAAGCCTGCTCGGCCGACGCGCTGACCCGCTACCGCTACTTCAAGACCGCCACCGAGGCGGGACGGCTCGTCGGCGACGTCCGCAAAGCGCCGCCGGGCGACCTCGTCTGGGTCGTCGGCGCCACGGCCACCGAGGAGGAGATGAACTGGGCGCTGGCGAATCCGAAGCTGCGCTCGCTCTCGGAATGGTCGCCGAGCTACGGCCTGATCCGCTACCGCATGGATTACGTGACCCAGGAGAAGACCAAGCTGGCGAAACCGACCGAAGGCACGTTGAAGGAGATCTTCGAGCTCGGCGGCATCTGCATGCATCAGGCGCACTTCGCCGCCAACACCGCCCGGGCCTACGGCATCCCCGCCGCGTACGTGACCGGCGACGGCAACCGCGGCGGACACGCGTGGTTCGCCTACCAGCGGAAGGACAAGGAATGGAACATGAACACCGGCCGCTACAACGACGGCTACGCCTGCGGCGAGACGACCGACCCGCAGACCGGCCGCCGCATCGGCGAGTTCGAGGTGCAGATCCTCGGCGACCCGCAGCGCCGCGCCGAACGTTTCGTGAAATCCCAGCGCTTGCAGCTCGCGGCCCAGATCTTCGGCGACGGCGGCGACCTCGAAGCCCAGCACGAGTGCCTCCGGCTCGCCGTCCTGGCGGCCAACCGCTGCCTCGAGGCCTGGCGCGCCTACGCCGCCTGCCTGGAGGCGCTCGGCCCGAAGGTGAAGACCGACGAGTGGAAGCTCTTCGTCCTGGAGATGCGCCGCGCGTTCGACGAATGGCCCGACATGCGCGAACTCGCCGACGACATGGAAGCCAAGCACCTCTTCCCGACGATGACCCAGGATGAGATCTTCCTGAGCTGCAAGCGGGCCTACGACCGGCTGATCTCCGAGAAGAAGCGGCGCGGCGATTACGACCGGACGCGCTACGACCTCATCCAGAAGGCCGTCGAACGGGAATCATCCGTCCTCATGGCCGACCGGGCCAAGAACGCGGAGAAGCTCGCGAACATGCATCGGCGCGCCCTGGAGGACAACGCCGACCATCTGCCGACGTTCCGCGCCCTGCTCGAAGGTTATTATCAGGCCGTGAAAGGCGACAGCCGGATGGAAGCCGCCTTCCTCTCCGAGATGGAGCGCGTCTATCGGCGCAAGCTCGGCGGTACCGCCGGCGCGGACGTCTTCCGGCTGAAGGCCCTCGCAGGACTGCTTGACCTTATCCAAGGGTACTTCGAAAAATGCGATGACGTCGAACGGGCCCGCCGGCTGAGGCTCGAATCCGAGAAGATCCAGAAGGCCCTCGACAAGATGAAGAAATGACCACCTCCCGCTCCCTCCTCCTTGGCGTCAACATCGACCACGCCGCGACGCTCCGTCAGGCGCGTTACCGCGGGGCCCATTTGTCGCCGCACGCGGAGCCCGACGTCGTAGCCTTCACGCGCGAAGCCCTCGCGGGCGGCGCCGACGGCATCACCCTCCACCTGCGCGAGGATCGCCGCCACATCCAGGACGCCGACGTCCACGCGATCGCCGCCATCCCCGGCGTCCGCCTCAACCTCGAGATGGCCTGCACGCCCGCGATGACCGCCTTCGCCCTGCAGCTGAAGCCGGCGGCGGTCTGCCTCGTCCCGGAATCCCGCGAAGAGGTCACGACCGAGGGCGGCCTCGACGTCGCCGGGCAGCTCGCCCGCGTCCGCGAGACGACCCACGCCCTGAAGGCCGCCGGCATCGAGGTCTCGCTGTTCATCGGACCGGATGCTCCCCAGATCGAAGCCGCCGTCGCCGTCGGCGCCCCGGTCATCGAACTCCACACGGGCGCTTTCGCCAACGCGTGGAAATCTCCGGCCGCCGCGGCCGAACTTGAACGCCTCCGCGCCGGCTGCGAGCTCGCCCATCGCCACGGGCTGATCGTGAACGCCGGCCACGGCATCAATTACGACAACATCCGCGCGATCCTCACGCTGCCGCACTTGCACGAGCTGAACATCGGTCACTCGATCGTCGCGCGCGCGCTCTTCACGGGCATCCGCGGCGCGGTCGCGGAGATGAAAGCCCACCTGGCCAAGCAGGCATGAATCTCGAAGGCGGCAACGTGCTCGGCGTCGGCGTGGACCTCACGGAGGTCGATCGCATCCGTTCGGCGCACCTGAAGCATGGCACCACCTTCCTCGACAAGGTCTTCACGCCCGCGGAGCAGAAGCTCTGCCTCGCGAAAGCGGACCCGTATCCTTCGCTGGCCGCCCGCTTCGCCGCCAAGGAAGCCGCCAGCAAGGCCTTCGGCACGGGCATCGGCGCGGAACTCTCCCTGACGAGCATCGGTGTCCTCAACGGACCGGAAGGCGAACCGGTCATCGAACTCGACGACAAGGCCCGCGCCCTCCTCGCCGCCCGCGGAGCGTCTCGGCTGCTGATCTCGCTCACGCATACCGACACGCTCGCGCAGGCCTTCGCGGTGTTGGTTCGCTGACGTATGACCACCGCCACTCGCCTGCCGGTCCTCTCCTGCGCGGAAGCCGCGGCCGCCGAAGCGGCGTTCCTCGCGGGCGATGCGAAACTTTCCTGGCAGCTGATGAACGTCGCCGCCCGCGGCATCGGCGAGGAGGCGCTCTCGCTCCTCGGCCGTAAGCCGGATCGCATCCTGGTGCTGGCGGGCAAAGGCAACAACGGCGCGGACGCCTTCCTCGCCGCGCTGCACTGCGCCCGCGCCGGGACGGAGATCGTCGCGGTCTTCGCCGAAGGCGGTCCGGCCCGCGCCCAAGCGCAGCGCGCATGGGCCGTCCGTAAGCAAGGCGTACGTATCGGCATCGTCGCCGCGGCCAACCTGCGCCAACTCGCCGCTCACGAGTTCTGCCTGATCTTCGACGGTATCCTCGGCCAAGGTTTCCGGACTCCGCTGTCCGCCGAGTTGCGTCGGTTCCTCCGCGACACGGATAAGCTCCAGGGGCTACGTATCGCGGTCGACCTGCCAAGCGGGTTCGGCGACGACGCGTCCGGCCCGGCCTTCCGCGCTGACCTCACCGTCTCGATCGGTTGCCTGAAGCGTCCGCTGCTCTCGCCGCCGGCCGCTCGCTTCGTCGGCCGCCTCCGCGTCCTCGATATCGGCCTGCCCCTCGGCGAGACCGAAGAAGCCTGCGTGACTTCCGCCGCCCTCGCGCCGCTCACGCGTCCGCGTCGCGCCCGCAGCGACAAACGTCACCAAGGTCGCCTGCTCATCGTCGGCGGTTCCGAGCGCATGCCCGGCGCGGTCATCATGAACACCGCCGCGGCCCTGCGTTCCGGTGCGGCCCTCGTCACGACCTGCCTGCCGGAATCCGTGCGGGCGAAAGCCGCGGTCGCCTATCCCGAAGCGATGTGGCGTGTCCTGCGCACCGGAAAGGACGGCTCGCTCGCTCCGACGAACCTTAAGGAACTACGTCCGCTCCTTGTCGATAAAGACGTGCTCCTCATTGGCTCAGGCATGGGCGAGAAAGCGGTGAAGCTCATCACAGCGCTCGCCGCCGCGACCAAGTCGGCCTTGGTCCTCGACGCCGACGCGCTCCGTCCGGCGGTCATCAAGGCCGCGCGAAGCGCGGAAGTCCGCGTGCTCCTCCCGCACGCCGGCGAATTCACGCGTCTCAGCGGTCGCGTCGCGTCCGTGGACGCGGCCCGCGCTTACGCGCGTCGGACGAAGACCATCGTCGTGCTCAAAGGCCCGCTGACGTGCGTCACCGACGGACTGCGTGTGCTCCACATTCCCTTCGGCGGCCCCGTGCTCGCCCGGGGCGGCTCCGGCGACTTGCTCGCCGGCATCGTCACGTCGGTACTGGCACGGCGCGCAGAACTCGGCCTGTCGGCCTTCGATGCGGTGGTGCTCGCAGCGACCTGGCATGCGCGGGCCGCCGACTGGCTGAGGGATAACCAGGGGGAGGAAGCGGTGAGAACCACCGAGCTCCTCGCTGGGCTTTCCCCGGTCTTGCGCGGCTGAACCGGACTGGCTGGCTGGCGGGATGCAGCCGATCCCGACCGACCCGCTCGCGCAACGCGTCCTGCTCAACGGCCTCAAGGGCGTCGGTCCGGTCACGGTCCGGCGTCTGCGCGAGGCCTTCGGTGGCGAACTCTCCGTCGCGCTGGGCGCTCCGGCCGAGCAACTCGCCAAGGTCGAGGGCATCAGCCGTCCCGTGGCGGCCGCCATCGCCGCGCGCGCGTTCGATTGGGCCGCGGAGATGGGACGCGTCCGCGACCTCGGCTTCAGGCTGCTCAGCGAAACCGACGACATCTGGCCGGTGCCGCTGGCGCGGCTCTGGGATCCGCCGCTCGTGCTCTATGCGGAAGGACAGAACTTCCCGACAGAGCGCGCGGTCGGCATCATCGGCTCGCGCCATTGCACGACCTACGGGGCCTCGCTGGCGCGCAGCTTCGCGCGTGACCTCGCAAAACAGGGCTGGTGGGTCGTCAGCGGCCTGGCCCGAGGTATCGATACCGCGGCGCATGAAGGCGCACTCGATGCGGCGGGCCGTACCGCGGCAGTCGTCGGCCACGGACTCGACCTCACCTTCCCGCCGGAAGCGATCCGCCTACGCGCGCGGATGAAGGCCGACGGCTGCGTGCTCTCGGAGTTCCCGCTCGGCCGGCCGGCGGACCGACAGACCTTCCCGCAACGTAACCGCATCGTCGCGGGCCTCGTCCGCGTGATGGTCGTGGTCGAGACCGACGTCGACGGCGGCAGCATGATCACCGCACGCTTCGCGGGTGACCTCGGACGGACGCTCTGCGCCGTGCCTGGCCGCGCGGATAGTCCCGCGAGCCGCGGCTGCCATGCGCTCATCCGCGACGGCGCGACGCTCGTGTCATCCGTGGACGACATCCTGACCGAGCTGGGCGAAAGCCGCGATCAGCCGGCCTTGGCGTTGGTGAACGACCCACCGGAGTTCGCCCGCTGGCTACCGCACTTCGCCGGCGGCGCCGCGCAGGACGCCGAGAGCCTCGCCGCGCTCGCGGACTGCGCCATCGCCGAGGCGGCGGTCAGCCTGACGCTGATGGAGATCCGCGGCGTGCTGACGCGCCGCCCCGACGGTCGGCACGAACGCGCCTGACTCAGCGGTGCGGCACGTTGCCTTGGTCCGCCGGCACCGGCGCGGTGAGCGGATTGCCCAGGCAGAGATCGAGCACCGCCTTCGGCTTGGCGAGGCAATCGCGCAGGCAGCCCATGACCGGACGCCAGCCTTCGCCGAACGCGGCCGGATAAGCCGTGGAACGGAGGCCGGCCTGGTCGGCCTGCCAGAGCGCGCGGACGCAATGCCAGCCTTGCGACACGAACACGATCTGGTCGCCGGGATAATAGGCCTTCGCGCGCTGCACGGAATCCAAGGTGCGCCAACCGTAAGGGTCTTCGACGATCGGACAGGTCACGCCCGCCGCGCGCAGGCGCTCGGCCATCACGCGCGCATGGACGGCCGTGCCGGAAGTCACGACGAGCTTCACCCGACCCGAACGGGCGAGTTCCGTCGCGGCGGCGATACGGGGCCGGAAGGTACCGGAATGCTCCAGCGTTCCCTGCACGAACTCATCCGTCCCGAGGAGGACCATGACCGCACCGGAGGGAATCTCGTCCGCCGTCGCGGCGAGCCGTCCCCAGCCGGCGGACCAGATCCAGGCGTTGGCACCGAGGAAGAATAACGCCAAGAGGGCGAAAACCGCCCACACCCCGCGTTTGAGCCAACGACACATGAAATCGACAATTACGCCCATTTTTTCGTTAGCAAGGGGTCTGTCAGGGCGGGTTTGTCTAAATTTAAGCATCAATAGGTTGCCGAAAGTCCGTATTAGGTCATTTTGAGGATACGTCATCCACTGGCACGGATTCTGCCTACTTTTACTCATCATGAGTGCCACCGCCGCCCCTGCGAACGCCAAAGTCCTCGTCATCGATGACGATAAGGACCTGCGCTATTCCCTGCGTCGCGCGCTCGCGGGCCTCGGCCACACCGTGATCGAAGCAGACAGCGGCGAGACCGGCGTCGTCGCCGCCAAGCGCGACCAGCCTGACGTGATCCTCCTCGATAACCGCATGGGCGGGATGACCGGCATCGAGACCTTGCAGATGCTCCGCGGCGCGCAGCCGCAGGCGATGGTGATCCTCATGACGGCGTTCGGCACGACGCAGACCGCGATCGAGGCCATGAAGTTCGGCGCTTACGACTACGTGATGAAGCCGTTCGACCAGGCGAAGCTGATCGCGCTCGTCGACAAGGCCCTCTCCGCCCGTCGCGACCTCGCGTCGGCGACGCGCTCGACGCGCATGCTCGTGAATCCGGCCGACTACAAGGAAGGCATCGTCGGCAGTTCCGAACCGATGCAGGAAGTCCTGAAGTCCATCGGCCAGGTCGCCGCGAGCGACGCCACCGTGCTCATCACCGGCGAAAGCGGCACGGGCAAGGAACTCGTCGCCCGTTGCATCCACCAGCACTCCCTGCGCGCCAAGGGCCCGTTCCTCGCCGTCAACTGCGCCGCGATCCCCGAGAACCTCATCGAGTCCGAGCTCTTCGGCCACGAGAAGGGCGCCTTCACCGGCGCGACCAACCAGAAGCCCGGCAAGTTCGAGCTCTGCGACGGCGGCACGATCTTCCTCGACGAGATCGGCGACATGTCCCTGCCCACGCAGACCAAGGTCCTGCGCGCCATCCAGGAAGGCGAGATCCAGCGCGTCGGCGGCACGACGACCCTCAAGGTCAGCGTGCGCCTCGTCGCCGCGACCAACAAGGACCTCGAAGCCATGGTCGCCACGCGCCAGTTCCGCGAAGACCTCTACTACCGCCTCAACGTCTTCCGCATCCGCCTGCCCGCCCTGCGCCACCGCAAGGGCGACGTACCCCTGCTCGTCGACTACATGCTGCAGCGCCAGGCCGCGGCCAAGAAGCTCAAGCCGAAGCGCCTCTCCGACGAAGCCCTCGACGCCCTGCTCGCCTACGACTGGCCGGGCAACGTGCGCGAACTCGAGAACGTCGTGCAGCGCGCCAACGTGCTGGCCAAGGGCGAGACGATCCTGCCGAAGGATCTCCCGCAGGACGTCCTCAATCCCCGCAAGCCGGCCGCCTTGGTTCCGGCCGCCACCGCCGTCGCCGGCCCCGCCGCCGCGGCCAGCGCCCCGGCCGAAGCCTCCCTCGGCGTCAGCTCCGCCTATGACGCGATCTACAAGCATGGCCGCGCCGGCGACGGTAAGTCCATCCTGACGACCATCGAGATGGAGATGATCAAACGGGCGATGGAGGAGACCCGCGGCAACCAGCTGCGTTCCGCGATGATCCTCGGGATCAACCGTTCGACGCTGAAGAAGCGCCTGCTCGAGATGCGCGAGGCCGGCATCAAGGTGTTCACTTAATCTTTGCCACCCGCCGGGAAAAGGATTGGTTGGAGGCTCACCCCATGAGCACCTCCTCCCCCCTCCGTACCACGCTGCTGGCCACGGCCGCGCTCTTCCTGAGCTCGTACGCCGCCTTCGCTGGTGAAACGATCCAGATGTTCGACGGCAAGTCCCTCGCCGGCTGGAAGGCTTCCAAGAACTCCCCCGAAGGCACCTACAAGGTCGAGGACGGCGTCCTCCAGATTCGCGGCGGCCAGGGCCACCTCTTCTTCGTCGGCGCCGACGGTAAGGCCAGCTTCACGAACTTCGACTTCAAGGCGAAGGTGAAGACCTACCCGGGCGCCAACTCGGGCCTCTACTTCCACACGACCTACGAAGACAAGGGCTGGCCCTCCCAGGGTTACGAGTGCCAGGTCAACGGCAGCCACAAGGACAACAAGCGCACCGGCGGTCTCTACGCCGTCCGCGACGTCCTCAACACGCCCGCCGCGCCGGACAACGAGTGGTTCGACTACCGCATCCGCGTCGAAGGCAAGCGCATCCAGATCTGGATCAACGGCAAGCAGACCGTCGACTTCACCCAGCCCGAAGACTGGACCCCGCCGAAGGGCATGCCCGGCCGCAAGCTCGGCAATGGCACCTTCGCCATCCAGGCCCACGACCCGGGTTGCAAGGTCGACTACAAGGACCTCGTCGTCGAGCGCCTCTGAGCGGTCGAATCAGATCAACGAAAGGCGGACCGCACGGTCCGCCTTTTTTGTGCTTACGCGTCAGGCGAGCGCACGCGCGAGCTCGGCGATGAGCCGCATCCGCACCGGCTCGGCCAGGGCCGACAACCGCCGCTGCTCGGCTTCGTATTCGCTGCGGCCTTCGGCGGTCTCGATCGTGATGGGCTTCAGGCCGATCGCGGAGAAGTCGTAAGGGCTGGCGCGCATGTCGACCGACCGGGCGACGTGCGCGAGTTCGAACGCATCGGCGGCGAGCTCGGCCGAGACCCATGGCTGCGCCTTCATCGCCCACTTGAAGAGGTCCATCGTGACGTGCACGCAGCCGGGCTGCTCGTTCTCGACCCGCGCCTCCAGCGTGGGCGCGAGCTTGTTGAGCGGCCGGGCGCCCGGCGTGAAGAAACGGAAAGCATCGTAGTGCGTGCAGCGGACGGGCATCGCCCGCACGACGGCGTCGGTGCCTTCCGCGCCGAGCCGCAAGGGCCAGGACGCGTGCCGGCGCTCTTCGGCCTGACCATAGACCATCGCCCATTCGTGAAGGCCGAAGCAGCCATGGAAGGCGGGGCGCGCCGCGACGGCCCGGCAGAGCCGCAAACTGAAATCGAGCCGTCCGGCCTGCGCCGCGTCAGGCAGCGCGACACGCACCATGCCGTCCGTCCCGCGGAGGAAGCGACGTCCGTCGACGAGTTCGTCGGCGTCGGCCAGCGCGACGCCGGCGCCGGGCGTCCAGCGGCGCAACGCGGCCAGGCGGAACGGATAATAGGTGAAGAGGAAATCCTCGACGGGATCGGGCACGCCCTTGCGGGCGCGCTCGCGGCGCGCGTCGACGAGCCGGTCCGCACGCGCCTCATGGGCGGCGCGACGAGCCCGCCACGCCTCGCCCTCGAGCACGACCTGACTGGCGGCGACGACGCTCAATCGAAGCGGCGGTGATGCGCGGCGACCTTGATGTATTTCTCGGCCCAGCCCGGCAGGGCCGCTTGTTCGTCGGCCGTGAGCGCGCGCACGACCTTGGCCGGCGAACCCATGACGAGCGAGCCGGGCGGGACCTGCGTGCCCTTGGTGACGAGCGCGTTCGCGCCCACGATGGAGCGCGCGCCGATGACCGCGCCGTCGAGGATGGTGGCGTGCATACCGATCAGGCACTCGTCGCCGATCACGCACGCGTGGATCATCGCCAGATGGCCGACCGTGACGCGCGCGCCGACCTTGGCCGGCAGGCCGTCGGCGACATGCACCACGGCGCCGTCCTGGATGTTGCTGCCTTCGCCCACCTCGATCGGGGCGATGTCACCGCGGAGCACCGCGCAGGGCCAGACGCTGGCCTTCGCGCGGACGGTCACGTTGCCGATGACGACCGCCTTGGAGTGGACGAAGGCCGTGGCATGGATGGTCGGACCCGCCGACAGGTTCCGGGTCAGCTCCTTGGAGAGGGCCGCATCGGCATCGATCGGCTCCTCAAACTGCCCGCCTTGGTAGAATGGGTTCATCCCTTGAGAATTAAGCAGCTCCCCCCGGCAGGAAAGGCCTAACCACCCCGGCTACCCCTCTTTAAACCCACTTTACGCCTAAAACCCCCTACCCGCCGTCATCTGCATCATTTTACCAGCCCTAGCCCCAGCCCTGCCCCAAGCCCGGATTTAACCCTGACCCTACCCCGAACCCTAATCACCCGACAATTCCCCTTGCCAACCCCCCTCCAGTCCGTTTGCTCCGACCTTCCGACAGCCATGAAGGCCACATTTATCACCTCCGGTCGCCAATTCACCGTCACTCAGGGCGACATCCTCATCGTTAACCAGTACCCTGGTAAGAACGAAGGCGACGTCCTCACGTTCGACCAGGTCCTCCTGGTCGGCGAAGGCGCCTCCGCCAAGATCGGCACCCCGACCGTCGCCGGCGCGAAGGTCACCGCCACGATCCTTGAGAACAAGCGCGGCGACAAGATCGACATCTTCAAGCACCGCCGCCGTAAGGGCTACTACCGCCGTCGCGGCCACCGCCAGGAACTGTCGGTGATCAAGGTCGAGTCCATCTCTGCTTAACCCTTAACGTCCTCCCACCATGGCAACAAAGAAAGGCGGCGGCACTTCCTCCAACGGCCGCGACTCCACCTCCAAGCGCCTCGGCGTGAAGCTTTACAGCGGCGAATTCGCCACCGCCGGCTCGATCATCATCCGCCAGCGCGGCACCCGCATGAACGCGGGCCGTAACGTCGGCATGGGCCGCGACCACACCCTCTTCGCCAAGGCCGATGGTCTGGTGAAGTGGGACGCCGAGCACCGCAAGGTTGAGATCGTTCCGACGGCCTCCACCGCCTGCGCGATCAAGTAAGCTGCTCGTCAGCCCTCCGAGAAGCCGACCATCTGGTCGGCTTCTTTGTTTTACGGACCACGCGACGACGCTCCCCTCCCCCGGGCGCATCCCGGGCTTGGCGGGGTCCGTCCGTCGCAGCCTAGCGGGCGCGACGACGCAGGAGCTCCAGCGTAGACTGGAAGATCGATCGCGTGGAATCGGCGTACACGGGGTCGTGCACGACGTAGTCGCAGACACGTTCGATCGCCTGAGGATGCGTCCCGCAGCCGCGCAGTTCGCACGCGAGCAGCTGGAGTTTCTCAAGCGACAGATGCATGACGTCGGCGTTGGTCTCTTCGCAGAAACCGTATTCCGGATCTTCTTCCGCCTCCCGACTAGGGGTGATGGTATGGGTGAGGTGCATTGGGGTGCGTCCTCAAGGGTATCCCTGGGCAGTACGCCGCAAGGCCGGCGAAGTTAAGAAACGCCGTCCGCGGCGTGACAGGCAGGTGACGACTTCAGGCGTCGACGCCAGCCTGGGCGGAGCGCCGGAACTTCCAGCCCATGACCAACGACACGAGGATGAGGCCGGTCGCCAAGGCGATCCAGATACCTGACGCGCCCATGCCCCACCGCCCGACGGGCAGGCCGAACAGCCGGAAGCCGGCCGGGAAAGCCAAGGCGAGGGCCAGCGGCAGACAGAAGAGCCAATAGACGATGAAGACGCTCCACGAAGCCCAGGCGGCCCGGTTGACGGAGCGGAGCAGATAGGCCGCCACGACCTGCACGCCGTCGAAGGGCGCCCAGATGGCCGCAAAGATGAGCAGGCTCGAGGCGAGCGCGGCGGTCTCCGTCCCGGCCACGCCATAGGTCTCCATCAGCAACGGCCGCAGGAGGATCATGGCGAGGCCGTAAGCCCCCATCATGACGCCGCCGAGGATCATCGCGCCTAGGCCGACGGCCTGCACCTTGCGCGGATCCTTGGCCCCATAGGCTTCGCCCACGCGGATACCGGCGGCGATGCCGAGGCCGAGCGGCAACATGAAGGCGGCGGACGCGGTGCTGATGGCGACCTGGTGCGCGGCCTGGGCGGTGGCGTTGATCCAGCCAGCCATGACGGGCACGACCGCGAAGATGCCGACTTCGCTGAGGCTGTGCAGCCCGGCCGGCCAGCCGGTGGTGAGCAAGCGGCGGAAGACGGCGAGCTGCAGTCCGTCGGCCCAGCGGACTTCGCCGCGCCCGGGCGTATACCAGAGACCGACGAGCATCAGGATGCGCGAGACGAGCGTGGCCCAGCCGGCGCCCGCCAGGCCCATCGACGGAAAGCCCCAGTGGCCGAACATCCACAGCCAGTTGAAGAAGATGTTGGCGAGGATGCCCGCCGCCAACCAGGCCAGCGAGATCCACGGCTGGTGCTGCGAATCGCGATGCCCACGGAGCGCGTGGAAAGCCAGGCCCGGCACCATGGCCCAGGCCATGATGACGAAGAAGTCGTGCGTCTCGGCGGTGACCTCGGGCGACGAACCGAGCAGCGGCAGGAACTGCGCGGAAGCGTGCGTGAGCGCGGCGGTGACCACCCCGAGGGCGAGCGCGAGCACCATGCCGTGCCGCAGGATCGCAGGGGAGGATTCCTCGACGCCGGCGCCGTTGTCCTGCGACTGATAGACGGCGATGGCCCCGACGACCCCGATGCCGAAGACGTAAGGGATGTAGTTGAGGTTCGAAGCCAGGGCTGACGCGGCGAGGGCGGTCTCCCCGAGGTGACCCGCCATAGCGACGTCCACGACGAACATCAGGCCGTAACCGAGCATGCCGAGCATGATCGGGACGGCGAGCTTCAGCGTGGGTCCGATTTCCGAACGGATGGTAGGAACGGTGGCCAAGGCCCCCAAGAGGAGCCGAAGACCCCGCCGAGGCGAGTCAGTTCTTCGGCCGGCGGTTCAGCGTGTAATACGCATCCGCATGATCCAGCGACTCACCGGCGGCCGAACGGAGTCCGTCCGCATGCAGTTCGTGGATGTAAAGTTCCCGGAGTCCGTCGACCTTGAGCCGCACGCTGAGTCCGTCGGCGGCGACCTGGACGCCGGTGATCGGGTTCGGGGCGGACTGGATCTCGTCGCTGCCATACGCGCTCGAATAAAAGAGCGTGTAGTTGGTCATGCGGTAGGAGGCGAGGTCCCCGGCCCGGGCGACATCGACGGGCTTGGTGAACGTGAGCTCGAAGCCGTCGGGCTTGGCCTTCATCTCCTTGATGGCGAAGGGGACGTTGCCGTTATAGCGCAAGCGCTGCAGGCCATAGGCCTTGGTGCCGAGCGAGGACCAACCTCGGCTGGTCATGCCGACCATGAGCGAGCCGTCCGACGCGAAGTTGAGGCGGACGATGCCGGAGGCGAAACCGCCGACGAACGGGAAGCAGGCGCCCTGATACTCGCCATCGACCTTCTCCATGAACACGCGGCTGATCTTGGCGTCGGTGAACTCGGCCACGAACATCTGGCCGTCGAAAGGTCCGAATTTGCCGCCCGCGTCGCAGGTGACGAGGTCGGTACCGCTGCGCCCGACTTTATTGTAAGGCATCCAGACCGCGGGCGGGCGCATCTCGGGCAGCGCTTTCACGGCCTCAGGATACGGACGCTTCTCCGGGATCTTGGCCGACAACTTGAGCGGAGACTCCGGACGGTTCTCCGAAGCGATGCCTTCCGGATTCAGGAAGAACGCGCCCTTGCGGAGATGGTAGATCGGGGTGGTCGGGATCCACGTGCCCTGCTGGTCGACGCAGAACATGTCGCCGGCGAGATTGGTGCCGAGTCCGCAAGGCGAACGCATGCCAGCGGCCATGGGCACGAACTTACCGTCCTTATCGAGGACACCACCCCAGCCGCGCCAGGACGCCTTGTTGTCCGAGTGGTCGCCCATGTCGAGGTTGAGGGTGATCCAGAGCTGGCCCTGGCCGTCGCGCTTGGGGCCATAGGCGTAACCATGATAGGCGCCGGAAACGTTCCAGCCGGCACCGGCGGTGAGGTATTCGTCGGCGACGCCGTCGCCGTTCGTGTCGCGCAGACGCGTGGTCTCCGTGCGTTGAGTCACGAGGAGATCCTTGCCGTCCCGCAAAAGGCCGAGGGGTTCGTGTAGACCCGAAGCGAAGAGCTGGTATGTCACCTTGTCGGGCTTGGGATCGAGCACGCCACGCAGGAGCCAGACCTCTCCCTTGCGGATGGTCAGTGCGAGCTTGCCGTCGGCGGTCCAGTCCATGCCGCTGACCTCGAGGGCGACGCCATCGCCCGGCTTCCAATCCTTGGCGCGCGTATCCGCGGCGGTGCTCGCGGTCAGGATGTCGGCGATGTCATAGGACGCCGCGGAAAGCGAGGCGGCGGCGAAGAGGGCTAAGGCGGCGGCTTTCATTTCCAGAGATAAGTGAAGACGCGACGGCCTTCGGCGGTGGATTCCTTCATATCGACGATCATCCCTGCGGGATGCGTGATCGTCGGGGCGAAATCAGGCGTGGGCGCCCAGGTGACGGTGCGACGCAGGCCCCCTTTGATACCTTCGTAGGTTTCTGCGACCTTCACGCCGCCCTGTTCGTTGAGGAACGTGGGGTTGCCTTTGGCGTCGAGACGATAGCCGAGGAAACGACCGGCGGGCTTAGGCCAAGCGACGACTTGTTCGCCGATGGGCTTCTCGAACGTCGGGAAGCGCGAGAACCACGTCAGGTAAGCGTCGAAGAAACGACCCTTCCACGCGAGTCCCGGTCCGCCCTTGTCGCCATCATAGGCGAGATGCACGCCGGTCGGGAACCCGACGAGGATCGCGCGGACGCCCACGCCGTCGAGAAACGCGCGCTGCACGACCGGACGGTCCTTGGGCACGATCTCGAACTCGCCGTTACGGTTCTGCGGGAAGCCTTCGGGTTCGCCGTTGGCGCTCTCGGCGAACTTGTAGATCGCGGCGATCTGCTTGTCGGTGTCGCCGCCGAGGATCGTAGGGTTGAAGGATTTTCCGGCCGGCCAGAACGACGGCATCAGCGTACCTGGACGATACCCGGCCGGGTTGATGAGGTATTCCTTGAGCCAGCCTTCCTGCAGGCGCGCGGCGATGTTGCTGATGTCGGGACCCTGGACGCCTAAAGACGGGCGATCGCCCCAGCGATGGCAGGTGATGCACCCCGCCCCGCCCTGCGTGCCGAGGAGCTTGCGGCCGGCGGTGTCATCGCCGCCTTCGAATTTCAGGGGAGCGCGCGCATCGGATACGCCGAGCAACTTGGCGAGATCCGCGACGGCCGGGCCGTAATGCGGCATCTTGGTCTTCAGGTAAGGCCGGATGCGATAGGGCTCACCGCTGTAGTGCGTCGTAAAGAGATCGGCGCCTTTGGCCGCCGGGCGCTCAGTGAGCACGTTGGCGAGCCACTCCGGGCGGAGCTTCCCGCCGACGCCGGTGAGGGGCGGCGGATATCGTCCGGTGTCGCCGAGATTATGGTCCCCTTGGAAATAAGGCTTACGGCCGGCGTCGGGGCCTCCCTTGCCGTCGCGCTCATGGCAAGCGACGCAGTTGAGCGCGTGCAAAGTGAGGTCGGCGGCGAGCTTGGCTGAGGCGACTTCGTCCTTCTTCGCGAGGAAGAGCTTCAACGAAGCGCGCTGGGCTTCGGAAAGCGCATAGCGCGGTCCCTTGGCGTGGTCGGCGTCCAGACAGCCGCCTTCCGTCTTCTTCAGGGCTACGGGCTTGGCCGCGGCGTCCTTGGGCAAGTCATGGCAGGCGGCGCATTGGGCGGCGATGACGGCCTTACGGCCGGCGATCGCGAGATTCTTGTCGGCGGTGACGGACACGACGGGGACATCCGTGCGGCCATCGCTGCCCTGGAATTCGAGCAGGTAACCGGCGATGTCGATCGCGTCCTGCTTCACCATCGTGGTCTTCGGCATGCGTCCGTCGGTCCGCACCTTGAGCGGGTCGACGATGAAGTTCGCGAGACTATCGAGGCTATACTTCGCCTTCAGGTCGCCGAAGCCGACGCTGCGATGCGTGAACTCGGAAGCCTTGGGGAGGCCGTCGGGCGGGACGAACCCTTTGCCCGGCGCATGGCACGCGACGCAGCCCAGCGTGTTGAAGAGCTCGCCACCCCGGGCACCGTTCACGTGCAGGATCTTCGCCGGGCCCTTGGAGGCGGTCTTCGGCTTCAACGAGGCGAGGTAATGTTCGATCGCGACGAGGGTCTTGTCGTCGGCCTTCGCGAGGACCTGCGGCATGACCGTGCCAGGATGCACGGAGGCCGGATCCGCGATGAACTTACGCAACCATTCGGAACGGACGCGCTGGGTGACGGTGGCGAGCGCGGGCCCGCGCATGGCAGGCAGACCGGTCGCGCCGCCATGGCAGTTCACGCAACCGAGCTCATTGTAAAGAAGCCGACCACCTTCGGCCGTCGGCGTCGCGGCGTGGAAACGCTCGAAGCCCGTGACGAGCGGTTCGGCGCCCAGCGCGGCGCCGGCCAAGAGGATGGCGGCCCGGAAGATCATGCCGTCTCGCGGACGCACTTCTCGACGTAGGCGCGCGACTCGTTGATGAGCGCGGTGACCTCGGCGGTGGTCGGCATCACGGGGATGCCACGGGGCGTAGGGTGCATGAAGAGTTCGACCTGGCCGTTGAAACGGATGTCGCGCAGAGCCTTCACGATCGGGCGGTAGTCCAGCTTACCGCGGCCGGCCATCTGGCGGAGTTCCTCTTCCTTCGATGCCTTCTTGAAGATGCCCTCGGAGTGTTCCTGGAAATACATGAACGGGAGGTTCTTGGCGCCGAGGTCGCGCAGGAGCGCCGGAATCTGGTCGGCCCACTCGTGCAGGTGGTGCGGCGCGAAGGCTACGCCGAGCGCGGGGGACTTGTTCAGCTCGGCGAAGGCGCGGAGGGAGTCCGGATGATGCAGCGCCTGGTTCGAATGGTTCTCGATCGCGATGCGTACGCCGAGCTCCTCGGCCTTGGCGGCGTGGGGCTTCATCTCCTCGAGGAACTTCGCGATGGCCGCCTTGGCGGCGGCGCCGGAAGGGTTCTTCGGTCCGGTGCTGCCGCAGACGACCGTCGTGCCGCCGTGCTGTTTCACCCAGGCCATCTCGTCCTGGAGCTTGAACGGTCCGAGCGGATAACGGGTGCTCACGCCGACCTTGACGCCGTGCTTCTTCAGCAACGCCGCGAAGGCCACGTCGCCGAGCGCGGTGGCCTGCTCGCGCTGGTCGCCGTGCACCTTGCACCAGATGTCGAGCGATTCGCTGCCGGTCTTGGCGACCTCAGGCAGCACCTCGGCGAGCGGCGCGTAGCCGTACATCGCAGACGAAAGCACGTAGCGGAGACGGAAGGGCTCCGCGGCTTGGGCCCGCAGGGCGGGTGCGGCGGCGACCGCGGCGGCGGCGAGGCCGGCGGAACGGAGGAAGTCGCGACGGGAAAGCATGGGCTTACTTCTTGGCGACTTCAGCCTCGAGCATCTTGATCCACGGGCCGACGAAGGCGCCGTTGTCATGGAAGGTGCGGCCGCTGACCATGTTCCGATCGATGACGACGGGGGCGTTGACGAAGATCCCGCCGCAGACTTCGAGGTCGAACTTGCACTTCGGCACCGTGGCCATGCGCAGGCCCTTCACGATGCCGGCGCGGGCAGGGATCTCGACGCCATGGCAGACGCTCATCATCGGCTTCTTATTTTCCCAGAACCAGCGGGTGGCGGCGAGCAGGGCCTCGTCCTCGCGGAGATACTCCGGGGCGCGGCCGCCGCTGAAGAAGATGCCGACGTATTCCTCGGGCTTGATGTCCTTGAAGGCGATGTCGGCGTTGATCGTGTAGCCCTCCCACTCCTTGGTGATCGTCCAGCCCGGCTTCACCTCGTGGAGCACGGTCTGGTAGACGCGCTTCTCGGGCGTCGCGAAGACCGGCTGGAAGCCGGCTTCCTGGAGGCGGTAGACCGGATACATCGTGTCGAGCAGCTCGGTGGCGTCGCCGATGACGATCAGCACCTTGGGCTTCTTGGCGTTCTCCGGCTTGTCGGCGCCCGACGAGATCGAGGCCTGGTTCTTGTTGTCGATGAGGCCGGCGGCGGCGGCGAACGAGCACAGGCCGAGCAGGCCGACGGTGAGGAGGCGGAGTTTCATGGGGGTATCAGGACTATATCCTTTCTTGCCCGTAAAGTCATTACAGGTATGATGCACTAAAAGTAAGGTTTTTGGTCATCGCCATGCCCGCCCCTGCCCATCGCCGCGCCCCGCGGGTCGCCCTCCTCATCGAGACCACCCGCACCTACACGCGCGAGCTCCTTGCCGGAGTCCGGAGCTACGTGGCGGCCCACGGCCCTTGGTCGACCTACCTTGAGCTCCGCGCCCTGGACTCCTCGCCGCCGACCTGGCTGAAGGACTGGGACGGCGACGGCATCCTCACCCGTACCTTCAGCGCGGAGACCTCCCGGCTCGTCGCCGCCACGGGCCTGCCCGCCGTCGAGCTCCGCTCCACTCACTTCGCCGGCGGCCGACCGTTCGTCGGCTGCGACAACGAGGACATCGGCCGCATGGTGGCCGAGCATTTCTACGAGCGTGGCTTCCGGCACTTCGCGGCCTACAGCCAACGCAACGAGCAGTTCTTCGTCGAGCGCGTGGCGAACTTCAAGAAAGTCGTCCGCGGCTACGGTTGCCGCTGCCTCGAGCTGCCCGAAGACAACCCGGAGCGCGTCCCGGACTGGGAGCAGAGTCAGGCGCGCCTCATCCAATGGATCGCGCAGCTGCCCAAGCCGGTAGGCATCTTCGCCTCGACCGACCAGCTCGGCGTCCGCCTCCTCGAGGCCTGCCAGACGGCGGGCGTGGCGGTGCCCGAAGAAGTCGCCGTCGTCGGAGCCGAGAACGAGGAGACGCTCTGCAGTTTCACCACCCCGCCCCTTTCGAGCGTCCGGTTCGACGGTCATGCGGTGGGCTTCGCCGCCGCGGAACTGCTCGATCGCCTCATGCGCGGAAAATCCGCGCGCGCCAAACCGATCCTGCTCGCCCCGAAAGGCATCGAAGTGCGCGGCTCTTCGGGCGAGCGGGTCCTCCGCGACCGACTCGTCGCCCGGGCGGTCGCGCTCATCCGCGAAGGAGCCACGCGTGGCCTCGACGTCAATGAACTCGCCGCGAAACTCGGCGCTTCGCGCAGCACGCTGGACCGCCGCATGAAGGCCGCCTTGAAGCGTTCGCCGAAAGACGAGATCCTACGCGTGCGTTTCCGCGAAGTGGAGCGGCTCCTGCGCGAGACCAACCTGACGATCGACCTCATCGCCGAGCAGACCGGCTTCACGCACAGCCACTACCTGCAGGCGGCCTTCAAGGCGCGGACCAAGCTGACGCCGGGGAAGTTCCGCCGCGCCCAGGCCTGATCAGCGACGCAGGCCGACGATGTCCTCGGGCTCGGCCCAGGCGAAGAGCTTCGCCTTGGAACCCACCCGCTGCCGGGGATTGGCTTCAGCGATCCGGAGGACGATGCCCGACGGCGTCTTGAAGTCATGCAGGGAGACGTCGCCCTGGAAGAGCGAAGCTACGATCGCGCCCGCGAAGGCGTTCTCATCGGGCGCCATGAGGTCGAGTTTCAGGCACTCCGGACGGATGCAGACGGTAATCGCCTCGCCCGCGGCCGGCGGCTCGTCGGGCGTGGCCAAGGCGCCGCGGACCTCGCCCACGGCGGTCTCCGCCACGAACTCGCCCGCGCCGACCTGCGTTACCTTGCCCGGCACGAGGTTGGCGGCGCCAAGGAACGTCGCGATCCAGCTGTCGGCCGGACGACGGTAAAGGTCGATGGGGCGGCCGGCCTGGACGATCCGGCCGGCACGCATGACCGCCAGACGGTCCGCCATCGCGTAGGCGTCCTTCTGGTCATGAAGCACACAGAGGACCGTGACGCCCGTCGCGCGCGCCAGGCCGCGGATGGCTTCCCGGACTTCAAGGCGCGAAGCCGCGTCAAGATTGCTCAACGGCTCGTCGAGCAGCAAGAAGGACGGCCGCAGAGCGAGCGCCCGGGCCAAGGCCACGCGTTGCTGCTGGCCGCCGGAGAGTTCCTGCGGACGACGGTCGGCCCAGGCGTCGGCGCCGACTAACCGGAGCGCCTCGTGGGCGCGGGACTTGATCTCCGCCGTCGGCAGCTTGTCCGCGTCGAGGGAGAAAGCGGCGTTCTCCAGCACGGTGAGATGCGGGAAGAGCGCGTAGTTCTGGGGCACGAAGCCGAAGCCCCGGTCCGCGGCCGGCGTGAAAGTGATGTCGCGATTATCGAGCAGCATCGTGCCGCCCTGCGATTCCTGCTGACCCGCGAGCAGCTTAAGGAGCGTGGTCTTGCCGCTACCCGACGGCCCGAGCAGGCAGCAGAGCGTCCCCGTCTCCACGACGAGATCCACCCCGTCGAGGACGACGGCGGATCCGAACTGGCGGCGGAGGCCGGTAAGGCGGAGGGTGGGCACGGGCCGAACCTAGGCCGAAGCCCCGCCGGGGCGCAAGGTCGCCCGCCGACTGTGAATGCTTTCCGCCGGGACTTCGGCTTCCCACGCTTGCCACGGGACCGGTTTCGGGCAAGTTAACGGCTCCCATGCGTAACGACGACGAAGACGAGGACGAGAAGACCCCGGCCGCCCCCAAGGACGGCGGACCGAGCGCGATGCTCATCCAGAAGAAGTTCCTCGAACAGCGGAAGATCTTCCTCTGGGGCGCCGTCGAAGACGCTTCGGCCCGCGACATCGTCGAGAAGCTCCTGTATCTGGACGGCATCGACCCCGGCAAGGAGATCACCTTCTATATCAACACCCCGGGCGGCTCCATCACCTCCGGCATGGCCGTCTACGACACCATCCGGATGATCTCCTCCCCGGTGAAGGTCGTCGTGACCGGCATGGCCGCCTCGATGGGCTCGATCCTCCTCCAGGCCCCCAAGGAAAAAGGCAACCGCCTGCTCTTCCCCCACTCCCGCGTGATGATCCACCAGCCGCTCATCATGGGCCGCATCCAGGCCACGGCCGTGGACATCCACATCCAGGCCCAGGAGATGGAACGCCTGCGTTCCGAGCTCAACGAGATCCTCGCCAAGGCTTCGAAGCAGAAGATCGAGAAAGTCACCAAGGACACCGACCGCGACTTCTACATGACCGCCGAGGAGGCCATCGAGTATGGCCTCGCCGACGCGATCGTGAAGAAGCTCTGAGCCGGACCGCACGCGCATGGGCATCGGCGACCGGGCCTACATGCGCAACCAGCGCCCCGCGCGGGAGCCGATCTCGGCCACCGCGTGGGTCGTCGGCGTGCTGGTCGCTTTCTTCATCCTTAACCTGATCCAGGAATCCGCCGGCGCGGACCTGCTCGGCTGGGCGATGCTACGGGAGAGTTCGCCGATGGCCTGGCAGTGGCTCACCCACGCCGTGCTCCACGACGGCTTCTGGCACCTGCTCGGCAACTGCCTCGTCCTCTGGTGGACGGGAGCCATCGTCGAACGTGAGCACGGCCCGCGCGTGCTCCTCGCGATCCTCGCCGCCGGCACCCTCTTCGGCGCCTTCGCCTGGGCGCTCACCGGCCTGGGCGGAGACCGCTCGGGCCTGCTGATCGGCATCTCTTCCGGCGTCTACGCGCTGATGCTCGTGGCACTCCTCGATAAACTGGATCACGAGATCACGCTCTTGTTATTCTTCTTCCTACCCGTGACGCTCAAGGTCCGCTGGCTCCTCATCGCGATCACTTTGTTCACGGTGCTCGGCTGGGCCTTCGCCGAACTGCCGGGTCGCCACGTGTGGCCGCAGTGGCACGCCGCTTGGAATGACTCGATCGCCCACTCCGCCCACCTCGGCGGCCTGCTTTTCGGTTGGCTCGCTTATCGCCGACTCAATCAGACCAATCTGAGCGTCCAGGACGCTCCGAGGCAGGCGAGCTCCTCGGACGCAGATGACGCCCGCAGCATCGCCCGCGATGCCTACGCCGCGGAAGAGAACTCCGAGGGCGCGGATAATGAGGTGAAATCCCCATCCAACCTGACCAAGGGCCAAGCCCGAGCGGAATTAGACATGCTCTTGGACAAGATTTCAGCCGGGGGATTCGGCTCGCTCACTGTCGGCGAGAAACGTAGGCTTGAAGAACTCAGCGCCCGCCTACGCTGAGACCCCTCCCCACTTTTATGCGACTCCGCTTTTCCCTCCTGCCGGTCCTGCTGGCAGCGCTGGTCTCCGCCCAGACCGGCGGCTTCACCACCACGCAGTCGATGCAGAACGAGACGCGCGCCACGGCCGCGCTCCTCGAGAAGCTGCACATCAGCAAGAAAGACATGGGCTCCATCGACATGAACTCGGTGGTGCGCACCTACTGCGAGAACCTCGACGGCGCGAAGATGTACTTCACGGCCGAAGAGGTCGACGAGTTCGTGAACCGCTACGGCAAGACCCTGGACCTCTATCTCCAGCGCGGCAACCTGACCCCGGCCTTCGAGATCTACGCGCTCTTCAAGAAACGCGTCATCGAACGCACCACGACGAACCTCGCCGCGCTCGACCAGCCGATCGACCTCACCCAGCCGGGCACCTTCCCTCTCGACCGCAAGAAGGCCGAGTGGCCGGCCAACGCCGCGGACGGCGACGCCCTCTGGGCCCGCCGCCTGCGTCTCGACATGCTTTCTGAGCTGCTCGGCGAAGATCGCTCGGGCAAGGCTTCGAAGGAAGCCGCCCTGCCGGAGATCACCCCGGCCAAGACCAAGGAAGCCGCCGCCCGCCTCAAGAAGCGCTACGAGAAGGGCCGCACCTACCTCGACTTCGACCAGCATGAGGTCGAGGAGGTCTTCCTCAACTCCTACTCGAGCCAATACGACCCCCACTCGACCTTCTTCTCCCAGCAGTCGCTGGAAGAATTCGAGATCGCGATGCGCAACTCGCTCGTGGGCATCGGCGCCACGCTCTCCGACGAAGACGGCACCTGCGTGGTCAAAGACCTCCTCCCCGGCGGCCCGCTCGACCTCTCCCGCCAGGTGAAGCCGGGTGACAAGATCATCGCGGTCGGCCAGGATGCGGACGGCGAGATGGAAGACATCGTCGGCATGCGTCTCTCCAAGGCCATCAGCCGTATCCGCGGCAAGCAGGGTTCGACCGTCCGCCTCCTCGTCGACATGGCGGCTGGCGGCCGCAAGACCGTCACGCTCAAGCGCGACCAGATCAAGCTCGTCGGCCAGATGGCCTCGGCCAAGGCCATCGAAGTCCCCTCCGCCGGCGGCACCGCCCTGCTCGGCGTCATCGAACTGCCTTCCTTCTACGGCAAGAACCAGGACGGCTCCGGCTCCAGCCCTTCCGCCGACATCGAGCAACTGCTCATCAAGCTGAAGGCGATGGGTATGAAGGCCGTCATCATGGATCTCCGGAAGAACGGCGGCGGCTTGCTCAACGAGGCCGTCGATATCTCCGGCCTCTTCATCCCGAAGGGCTCGGTGCTCCAAGTGCGCGACAGCCAGGGCCGCTCCGAAGACTACCGCGACGAGGACGAGAAGGTCGTCTGGGACGGACCGCTGGTGGTGCTGACTTCCAAGCTCTCCGCCTCGGCCTCCGAGATCTTCGCCGGCGCGATGCGCGACCATCGCCGCGCCATCGTGGTCGGTGACATGACCACCCACGGTAAGGGTTCGGTCCAGAACATCATCGAGCTGAGCCGCTTCGACCGCACCCTGAAGTCGGCCGTCAAGGTGACCATCCAGAAGTGGTATGCGCCCAGCGGCTCCTCCATCCAGCTCAAGGGCGTGCCGGCCGACATCGTGGTGCCGTCCGTCTACTCGGTGCTGCCCGTCGGCGAGGGTGACCTCGAACGCGCCCTGCCCTGGGATTCGGTGACGCCCACGCTGACCAAGCCCGACGAAGGCGATTGGCTCAAGGCGAAGATCTCCGAAGGCCTCATCGCCACGCTGGCCGCCAACTCGGCTCGCCGTCAGTCCGAACTCCCGGAATTCCTCACACTCTCCCGCACGATCGATTGGACCAAGAGCCGCCAGGTCCGCAAGGAGGTCTCGCTCTCCCTCGACCAGCGTCGCCTCGAACGGAAGGATGACCTGGAATTCCGCGAGCAGGTCCGCCGTGAACTGACTGACTATGCGAAGACTTCCTTCAAGGTCAGCGAAGTGAAACTCGACGCCGCCATCGAACAGGAGAAGAAGGAAGGTCCTGGCGCCGCCGCCAAGATGAAGCGCAGCGCCCGCATGCGCGATCCCCTCGAAGACGAAGACTGGCCGGAATACGATATCCAGCTCCAGGAAGCCCTCCGCATCGCCGCCGACTGGACCGCGCTCACCGCCGGCTCCGTCGCCGTCGCCACGCCGAAGGAAGAAAAGAAGAAGTAAGTCTCTTCTCCGCTCCGACCAAGGCCGCCCACCCGGGCGGCCTTTTTGTTTTGGGGAGGACGGACTAGGTCAGCACGCAGTGCTGACCCTACCTCGATGCAAGCGGATGCGATGTCATCGCATCCCTACCTCAGGCAGCTCCCGCCACCTGCCACCCGGAGCTGCCACTCGCCACCTGAAACGAGTCATCCGCTCAAAGGGAGACCGGAAACCGGAAAGCATGCTTCCGTCATATGCACCCTCGCCAACCATCCGGTTTCCCCATGGCGCCCCCTTTGAGTCCTGCCTCTCCCCTATACTCAATACTCCATACTCTATACTCCCTTCCCTCCCACCCTTCTTTGATTTGCCCAACCCCCTTCCCCCCGACAATTTCCCTCCATGCTCTCCCCCGAAGCACTGGCTTACGGCACCCTGCTGATCACCGGCTTCCTCGCCCTGCGTCGTTCCCGTCGCCCAGGCCTCGCCCTGCGTCGCCAATACGGCGTCGTCGAAGGTCGCCCGGTCCAGCTCCACACGCTCACGAACGCCCGCGGCATGGAAGTCTCGGTCTGCGAATTTGGCGCGACGCTGACCTCTATCCGCGTGCCCGATATCCATGGCCGCCTCGGCGAAGTCACCTTGGGGCTACGCTCCCTCGAAGACTACGTCGCCGGTAATCCCTTCCTCGGCAGCACCGTCGGACGCTACGCCAACCGACTCGGCGGCGGCCAGCTGACCGTCGACGGACAGACGATCGCCCTCGCCCAGAACAATAACGGCAACCACCTCCACGGCGGCCTGCGCGGACTCGACAAGCGCGTCTGGCAGTCGGAAGCGATCCGCACAGACTCCGCCTCCTCGGTCCGCTTCACCTACGTCAGCCCGGCCGGCGAAGAAGGCTACCCGGGCACGCTCAGCGTGACGGTCACCTATACCCTCGCCGACCAGAGCGACGAACTCACGATCGATTTCGCGGCCACCACGGATGCCCCGACGGCGTGCAATCTGACGAACCACGTCTTCTTCAACCTGGCCGGCCAAGGCAGCATCCTTGACCACCGCGTGACGCTGCGCGCCGACCAGCTCGTGCCCGTCAGCCCGGCGCTGATCCCGACCGGCGAACTCATGGATGTCGGCGGCACGCCGTTCGACTTCCGCCGCCCACACACCATTGGCGAGCGCATCGGCGCTCCGCATGACCAGCTGCGCCGCGCCCGCGGCTACGACCATTGCTACGTCCTCGGACCGGACAAGTCCCTCAAGTCGGCCGCCTTCGTCAGCGAGCCCACGACCGGACGCACGCTCGAAGTCCTCACCGACGCCCCGGGCCTGCAGCTCTACACCGGCAACTTCCTCACCGGCACCGTCCAAGGCCGCTGGGCGAAGCCCTTTGCGTTCCGCCAAGGCTTCTGCCTCGAGCCCGGCCTCTTCCCCGATTCGCCGAACCAGCCCGCGTTCCACCGCCTCGGCTACCCGAGCGGCATCCTGCGCCCCGGCGAAGCCTACGCGCAGAAACTCGTCTTCCGCTTCGGCGTCAGCCGGTAGGGACGGCACCACGTGCTGTCCTCTCAAGCCGCCCACCCGGGCGGCTTTTTATTGGACCCTTGGCGTGACCCAACAATGCGTGGGTAGGGTTGGCACTGCGTGCCAACCTAGTGAGCAGAGGCAGCTAGGGCAGCACGCGGTGCTGCCCCTACCTCGAGACAGGCGGATGCGATGTCATCGCATCCCTACCTTTAATTACTTCGCCGCTTCGGCGCGGGCCTTGGCGAGGACGTCGGCGAGCTTCACTTCGGCGCCGCCCTGACGCTTGCTCTCATCGGCGGCTTCCATGAACGCATAGAGCTCGAGGGTTTCTTCGGCGGAGACCGGCGACTTGCCTGTGCGGAACATCTTCACGATCGCCTCGAGGAGGACTTCGTAGCCGTCGAACTTGCCGATCGGGGCTTCGCCTTTCTCCCCGACGGCCTTGCCGCCGTAGGGACCGCCCTTCGCTTTGCGATCGGCTTCGCGGAAGATGCCCACGCGGCCATCGCCCCAGTTACCCGTGACCTGGATGAAACCTTCGGCGGTCTTGTCGCGCTTCACGGAGACACAGCCCGTGCCCATGACGGTATAAAGGCTTTCGCAGCCGTGGACGCCATACCAGTAGAGGTCCGGGTGATGCGGCTCGAGGCTGGCCGGGCTGGTCGTATACGCCGTCTTGACCTTGCCGACGGAACCTTGCGCGACGGCCTGCGTGCTCGCCGCGAAGCGGAGAGAGGAGGAGCAGAAGTAAACCACTCCGGCCTTCTTCGCGGCTTCCTGGATACGGATGACGTCGGCCAGCGAGCCCGCGATCGGCTTATCGATGAAGACCGTCTTACCGGCCTTCAGCACCGGGAGCAGCTGCTCGAGGTGCACGCGGCCGTCGTTGGACTCCAGTAACACGCAGTCGACCTGCGCGCAGAGCTGCTCGATCGAACCGACGATCTCGACGCCCATGCCCTTGAGCTTCTCGCTGTATTCCGGGACGCGCGAAGTGCTTTCCGGGATGTCCTTGCTGCCCTGGGCGAAGGCGTGCGTCACGCGGAAGCCCGCGAACTTGGCGACGTCGGCGGGATTCTTCGGGCCCTTGTTGAAGA